>NZ_JBFBJB010000010.1:0-188661 GCF_040685895.1 Streptomyces sp. NPDC088124
GGGCGCGCCGATCTGCTTGACGCTCTTGTCGAGGCTCGCCTTGCGCTTGCCGTCCAGCCACACCCGGGCGATCCCCGTCGCCACCGTACGGTCCTCGCCGCGGCCCTCGGTGGGTGCCGTGAAGGCCCCCCAGACCTCGGCGGAATCGTCCTTGGGCGCGGTCAGCGCCTCGCCCTTGACGGCGGGGAGGTTCCGCCGTACCGAGACGTCCGCGGCCGAGATGGCCGACTTCGCCCGCGCCCTGTCCTGCGTGTCCTGCGCGTACGAGACGATCAGCGGCAGCGTCGAGCGGTGCGCGTCGTCGTACTTGTCCCTGATCAGCCCCGTCACATTGAACAGCCGCCGGTCCAGCCTGCCCTCGGCGACCAGCTTCGCCGCGTCGGACGGTATGACATAGGTGGCGTCGCCGACGCGCCTGACGGATATCCGGATGTCCTCGCGGCCCGCCGCGGGCTCGACGCGGGTCACCCGGCCCTTCGCGTCCACCTGCACCCGGTCCCCGGTGATGAGGGTGACCGCGGACGAACTGCCCTGTGCCTGGCGCGCCTTGGCCTCGAAGGCCTGGATGGCGGCGGTGTCGCCGGCG
Source organism: Streptomyces sp. NPDC088124 (assembly GCF_040685895.1). Taxonomy (NCBI): domain Bacteria; kingdom Bacillati; phylum Actinomycetota; class Actinomycetes; order Kitasatosporales; family Streptomycetaceae; genus Streptomyces; species Streptomyces sp. NPDC088124. Next base: position 587 of record NZ_JBFBJB010000010.1, read on the forward strand.
GTGTTCCCCGCCGTGTCCCGGCCGGCCGCCGCGGCGCCTGTCGTCAGTCCCGCCGTGAGCAGCGCGGCGACCATGGCCGCGCCCGCTCGGCGTGTGCTTCTGTGCAACTCTCCCCCAATGATGGAGTAAAGATTGGTCAAACCCCCGGATCGGCTCTGAAGACGGTGGGAAAGACCGGCCGGTTCATTCACCCGGTGCTCGAATCCGAGAAATTCCCCCGCGCGTCCCGCGGGCCGCCGGCAAACACACCGACATCCCGGGGGCCCACGCGACACCCCGCCATAGGTCTGTACCTGGGCCCTGAACTGGGCCCTTGGACCCTGCCGTTGGGCCCACGTTCATCTCTAGGCTTCCCGCGCTCGGGGGGAACGGCGACGGCACGGGTGAGGAGTACGGATGAGGCGTTCCCATGGGGTGCGCGGGGAGCACGGGCCCGTGCCCGTGCGGGAGAAGCACGGGCACGGCGGACGTCCGGGAGGTGCGCCGTCCCCCTTCCCTCGCGACAGCAGGGGCCAGACGGGGATCGAGTACCTCGCCCTGCTCGGTGTGGTGGTCCTGCTCATCGGGGGCATCTCGGTCACCGCCCTGTCCCGGGCCGAGAACGCGGGACTTCAGTACGCGGCGTGCCGTGCCATGAATCCGTGGGGCGGGGCCGAGTCCTGTGAGCGGACCACCACCGCGGACGGCGACGACGGGGACGGCGAGAACGGGGATGACGGGGACGGCGACGGCGACGATCCGGTCGTCCCCGAGAACGACCCGTTCCAGCCCGCGAAGTGCCTGATCGCCGAGGACTCGACCAAGACCACGGTCGTGGTGCAGATCCTCTTCATCAAGATCAGCAGCTCGGAGCAGGTCAAGGTCAAGCAGTGGTCGGACGGCACCGTCACCCTGGAGCGCGTCACCGAGGTCGGGGGCGGCGTCACGGCGAGCATCGACGCGGGCATCCCGGGGCTGAAGGACTGGGGCGGCGGCGCCGCGCTGAGCGGCAGTTACACGAAGGGCAGCGGCAGCGGCGGACAGTGGCTGTTCAACGGGAACAAGAGTGACGACCCACAGGCCGACCTGGAGGCGAACCTCGCGGACGCCAAGCAGTTCGCCGAGTACCTCAAGGCGTCGGAGAAGTGCAACAGCCGTCCGGCCGGGGCCCGTTCCTCCGAACTGGGCGCGATATGCGGCTACCACGCCAACAAGAAGAAGCCGGACATCGACCCGGAGAAGGCGCCGGACGTAGACATCACCAAGACCACCACGGAGCTGGCCGGCGGGGTGAGTTTCGGCAAGACGTTCGCCAAGGACGACAAGGCGGTCAAGGCCCTCAAGGACACCATCGCCAAGGATGTGGCCAAGAACAACCCGAAGGTGAAGGGCGAGGCGCTGGACAAGCTCGTCAAGGAGGCCCAGAGCAAGAGTGTCATCGCCGGGGCCAAGGACACCAAGGACGTCGGCAATGTCTCCGCCGACGGACTGGCCGGGGCGATGAGCAAGGACGTGGTGGTGCTGCGCGCCAAGACCGGGCCCGACGCCGGGAAGATCACCTTCATCTACACCTTCTCCCTCAACGGCACGGTCGGCGCGGTCGCGCAGGCCAAGGGCAGCCGGATGCAGCAGGTGGCCATCACGTACGACGCGGCCGCCTACGACCAGGAGGAGAAGGACAAGCAGCCGCACCACCCCGAGAAGCTGGTGATCACGTCCAGCCAGGAGAACGGGGACGGCCCGGGCATCCAGGTCGGCGGGGGCGCCAACGCCGGTCCGGTGACGATCGACGTCGGCGGCGGGGGCGGCAACATCAAGTCGAACATCCACACCGAGTCGGCCGAGGTCAAGCTCGACAACGACGCGGACAGCACGGCCGTGGAGGACTGGCTGCGCGGGCGCGGCGACAACCCGGCCACCGGGTCGATCCCCTCCCCCACCTCGGCGGCCGAGCCGCTGACCGACGACGCGGGCCCGATCGAACGGCTGCTGCACGACAAGGGGAAGCTGACGCGGCTGGACTACGAGGCCAACACCGACTGGTGGAACGCCTCGCTCGGCATCGGATTCGGTGTCTCCGCCGGGCAGTTCAACCTCGGGTTCAAGCTCTTCGGCATCGACATCACGCACGAGGAGCGCAATCAGAAGATCACCGGGAACCCGACCTACGCGACGGGCCCGCAGAGCGGTGGCGGGCGCCCGTGGGTGCCGTTCACCAACTGCACGAAGACCAAGCCGATCACCTCGTGACGCAGGGCCGGGCACTCCCTGACCGGAACCGGAACCGGAAGCGGAACGGCAGAAACGTTCCGGTCAGGGGCTGCGGGCCGCTCAGGGCAGGACCGCGATGCCGTCCAGTTCCACCAAGGCCCGCTCGTCCCACAGGCGTACGACGCCGACCACCGCCATCGCCGGGTAGTCGCGGCCCGCCAGCCCGCGCCAGATCCGGCCGAGTTCCGCCGCGTGCGCGCGGTACTCCGCGACATCGGTGGCGTAGACGGTGACCCGGGCCAGATCGCCCGGCGCGCCGCCGGCCGCCGCGAGGGCGGTCAGCAGATTGCCGAGGGCGGTGGCGAACTGCTCGGGCAGAGCGTCACCGACGATCTTCCCGTCGGCGTCGAGAGCGGTCTGCCCGGCCAGCAGGACGAGCCGGCCGCCGGTGGCGACCACGGCGTGCGAGAAGCCGGTGGCGGGCGCGAGCCCGGCGGGGTTGACGCGCTCCGGGCTCATCCGTACAGCTCCTTCGCGATGATCGTGCGCTGGACCTCGGTCGCGCCCTCGTAGATCCGTGGCGCGCGAACCTCCCGGTAGAGGTGTTCCAGCGGGTGGCCGCGCTGGAGCGCGCGGGCGCCATGAAGCTGGACGGCCGCGTCGACGACGTACTGCGCGGCCTCCGTGGCGTACAGCTTCGCCATCGCCGAGCGCGCGGGCACCTCCGGGGCGCCGGTGTCGTACGCGCAGGCCGCCGCGTACACCAGCAGCCGCGCCGCCTCGGTCCTGGTCGCCATCTCCGCGACCTGGTGCGCGACGCTCTGGAGGTCCTTGAGCGGGCCGCCGAACGCGGCGCGCGTGGCGGTGTGTTCCAGCGTCGCGTCCAGCGCCGCCTGCGCCATGCCGACGGCGAACGCGCCGACACTGGGCCGGAACCGGTTGAGGGTGGTCATCGCGGTACGGAAGCCCCGGCCCACCTCGCCGAGGACGTCCTCGCGGGTCACGGGCACCGCGTCGAAGACGAGGGCGCCGACGGGGTGCGGGGAGAGCATCTCGATGGGGGACCCGGTCAGCCCCGGGCGGCCGGCGGGGACGAGGAACGCCGTCACCCCCCGCGAACCGGGGCGCGAGCGCGTGGCCGGACCCCGGACCGGGGACGGATCCGGGGCACGGTCCGGGTCCCGGACCGGTTCCGGGGCAGGGTTTGGGTCCGGATCCGGGGCCGCCCCCTCGGACGTCCGGGCGAAGACCGTGTAGAAGTCCGCCTCGGGCGCGTTGGAGATCCAGCGCTTCTCCCCGGTCAGCCGCCAGCCGTGGCCGTCCGGCTCGGCGCGCAGGGTGAGCGCCGCCGCGTCCGACCCCGCGCCCGGCTCGCTCAGCGCGAACGCGGCGACCGCGCGCCCCGCGGATACCTCCGGCAGCCACCGGGCGCGCTGGGACTCCGTACCGGTCAGGACGACGGGGCAGGTGCCGAGCCCCTGGAGCGCGAGCGCCGTCTCGGCCTCCGTGCACCCCTGGGCGAGGGATTCCCTGAGCAGACAGAGGTCCAGCGCGGAGGAGGTGAACACCCGCTCCAGCAGGCCCAGTCGGCCCAGCTCCACGAGAAGGGGGCGGTTCACCCGGCCGGGGTCGCCCCCGTCGGCGAGCGGGCGCAGCCGCCGCGCGGCCAGGGTGCGCAGCTCCGCGCACCACGCGGTCTGTACCGGATCGAGCGAGAATACGGGCATCCGGGCCCCACTTCCAGCACGTCTATGTCGGACCGTTGACTGTCGTCAAGTTCACGATACGCTCGATGAGCGACCCCACACACCGTCAGGGGGCGAACGATGGAGCTGACACACTCCGCGCACGTCGACACCTTCCCGCGCGACCATCTGCCGCCGGTGGAGCAGTGGCCCCGGCTCCTGCCGCTCCCGCGCGGGGCACCTCCTCCCGAACGCCTCAACTGCGCGGTGGAGTTACTGGATCGCACGGCCGAGCGGTTCGGCCCCGACCGCCCCGTCTTCCGTACCGCGGTGGGCGAGGTCTGGTCGTACGGTGAACTGCGCGGCCACGTCGACCGGATCGCCCATGTGCTCACGGAGGACCTGGGGGTGGTGCCCGGCAACCGGGTGCTGTTACGCGGGCCCACGACGACCTGGCTGGCGGCGTGCTGGCTCGCGGTGCTGAAGGCGGGCGCGGTGGCCGTGACGGTCCTGGCGCAGCACCGGGCGCCCGAGCTCACGACCATGTGCGAGATCGCCCGGATCCGCCACGCCCTGTGTGACGTACGGGTGTTGGGGGATCTCACCGGGGCGGGCGTGCCGGGGCTGCGGATCACGGCGTACGGCGGGGACGGGCCGGAGGACCTGCTGCGGCGGGCGAGCGCCAAGCCGGAGCGGTACGCGGCGGTGGAGACCGCGGCGGACGATGTGGCGCTGATCGCGTTCACCTCGGGGACGACGGGGCGGCCCAAGGGATGCGCGCACTTCCACCGCGATGTGCTGGCGGTGGCGGACACGTTCTCGCGCGAGGTGCTCCGTCCCGGGCCCGGGGATCTCTTCGCGGGCAGCCCGCCGCTCGGTTTCACCTTCGGTCTCGGCGGTCTGGTGATCTTCCCGATGCGGGCCGGGGCGTGTGCGCTGCTGCTCGAACAGGCGCAGCCGAGGCGGCTGTTGGCTGCGATCGGCGAGCACGGGGTGTCGGTCCTGTTCACCGCGCCGACCGCGTACCGGGTGATGCTCGACGTCCTCGAAGAGGCCGGATCGCGGGCGCCGGACGTGTCCAGTCTCCGGCGGTGTGTCTCGGCCGGTGAGAATCTTCCCGCCGCGACCTGGCACGCCTGGCACCGGCGCACCGGGGTGCGCATCATCAACGGCATCGGGGCGACCGAGCTGCTCCACATCTTCATCTCGGCGGCGGACGAGGCGATCAGACCCGGCACGACGGGCGTGCCGGTGCCCGGATGGCAGGCGCGCGTGGTGGACGGGGCGGGGGCGCCGGTGCCCGACGGGGAGCCTGGGCTGCTGGCCGTACGGGGCCCGGTGGGGTGCCGGTATCTCGCCGATCCGCGCCAGTCGGAGTATGTGCGGGACGGCTGGAACCTGACCGGCGACACGTATGTGCGCGAGCCCGACGGCTACTTCCGCTATGTCGCCCGCGCCGACGACATGATCATCTCCGCGGGGTACAACATCCCCGGCCCGCAGGTCGAGGAGGTCCTGCTGGCCCATCCCGATGTGGTGGAGGCGGCGGTCGTCGGCCGTCCGGACGCGCTGCGCGGCCAGCTCGTCACCGCGTACGTCGTCCTGCGGCACGGCGCCGCGCCGGGCGGGGAGAGCGTGACGGCGGCCGCGCTGCGGGAGTTCGTCACCGCCCGGCTGGTGCCGTACAAGTGCCCGCGTGTCTTCGTCTTCCTGGACGCGCTCCCCCGTACCGCCACCGGCAAACTCCAGCGCTACCTGCTGCGCGCCCAGGCCCCGGACGCCCCGCCGGCCTCCGGTCCGGACGCCGGTCCGGCCACCGGACCGGAGGCAGGGCACCTAAAGTGATCACGTGGCAGAGCAGCACACCCCCCGATCCCTGATCGTCACCCTGTACGGCGCGTACGGCCGGGCCCCGGACGGCGCGCCGCTCCCCGTCGCGGAGCTGATCCGGCTGCTCGACGCGGTCGGCGTGGACGCGCCCTCGGCGCGCTCGGCGGTCTCCCGGCTCAAGCGGCGCGGACTGCTGGTCCCGGCGCGTACGGCGGCGGGCGCGGCCGGCTATCTGCTGTCGGGCGAGGCGCGCCAGCTCCTCGACGACGGGGACCGCAGGATCTACGCCCGTCCCGCGCCGCTGCTCACCGACGGCTGGGTGCTCGCGGTCTTCACCGTCCCGGAGGCGGAGCGCCACAAGCGCCATCTGCTCCGCTCCCGGCTGGGCAGGCTCGGCTTCGGCACGGCCGCGCCCGGCGTCTGGATCGCCCCGGGGCGGCTGCACGACGAGACCAGCCACACCTTGCGACGGCTCCAACTCGACTCTTACGTCGACCTGTTCAGTGGCCGGCACCTCGGCTTCGACGCGACCGCCGAGGCGGTGGCGCGCTGGTGGGACCTGCCCGCGATCGCCGGCCGGCACGAGGCGTTCCTCGCCGCGCACGAGCCGGTGCTGCGCCGCTGGGAGGGCGCGGGCCCCGCGGCGGGCGGGGGCACGCCGCGGGACGCCTACCGGGACTATCTGCTGGCCCTGGACTCCTGGCGGCATCTGCCGTACGTGGACCCGGGGCTGCCCGCCGAACTCCTGCCGGACGACTGGCCGGGGGAACGTTCCGCCGAGGTGTTCGCCCGGCTGCACGCGCGGCTCCGGGACCCGGGCCTCGCGTTCGTGACGCCGCCGGTCAGCGCAGGGTGAGCCGCGGCTTCGGCGCGTCGGCGCGGCCGGCCGGCGGCGGGCGGCTGCCCGCCCGGTACGGAAGCGGCCAGGGCGCGCCCGGACCCTCGTACCCCTGGGCCGCCGCCGCGTGCAGGGTCCACTGCGGGTCGTGGAGATGGGGTCGGGCGAGGGCGCACAGGTCCGTACGGCCCGCCAGGAGCAGCGAGTTGACATCGTCCCAGGAAGAGATCGCGCCGACCGCCACCACCGGGACGTGCAGGGTGTTGCGTATCCGGTCGGCGAACGGCGTCTGGTAGGAGCGGCCGAACTCCGGGCGTTCGTCGGCGACGACCTGGCCGGTCGAGACGTCGATCGCGTCGGCGCCGTGCGCGGTGAAGGCGCGGGCGATCTCGACGGCCTCCTCGGCGGTGGTGCCGCCGGGCGCCCAGTCGGTGGCGGAGATCCGGACCGTCATGGGCAGGTCGTCGGGCCAGTCCGCGCGGATCGCGTCGAAGACTTCGAGCGGGAAGCGCAGCCGGCCCGCCAGCGATCCGCCGTAGGCGTCGGTCCGCCGGTTGGTCAGGGGGGAGAGGAAGCCGGAGAGCAGATAGCCGTGGGCGCAGTGGAGTTCGAGCAGGTCGAAGCCGCTGCGCCGGGCCCGCCGGGCTGCGGACGCGAACTGCTCGCGTATCGTGTCGAGTTGACGAATGGTCAGTTCTTTCGGCAGCTGACTGACTCCGGGACGGTACGGCAGCGGCGAGGCGGCCCACACCTGCCAGTTGCCCGTGACCAGCGGCTCGTCCATGCCCTCCCACATCGGCCGGGTGGAGCCCTTGCGGCCCGCGTGGCCGAGCTGGACGCCGATGGCGGTGCCGGGCGAGGACGTGTGGACGAAGTCGGTGACGCGGCGCCAGGCTTCGCCCTGCTCCCGGGTGTAGAGCCCGGTGCAGCCGGGGGTGATCCGGCCCACGGGGCTGACGCACACCATCTCGGTCATGACGAGCCCCGCGCCGCCGAGCGCGCGGGCACCGAGGTGGACGAGGTGGAAGTCCCCGGGCATCCCGTCGCGCGCGGCGTACATGTCCATGGGCGAGACGACGATCCGGTTGCGCAGGGTCAGTCCGCGCAGCCGGAAGGGCGTGAACATCGGCGGGGTGCCGGGCGGACAGCCGAAGTCCCGCTCCACGGCCCGGGTGAAGTCCGGGTCGCGCAGCCGCAGGTTGTCATGGGTGACGCGGCGGCTGCGGGTGAGCAGCCCGAAGGCGAACCGGCGCGGCGGCTGGCCGGTGTAGGTGGCGAGTTCCTCGAACCAGCGCAGACTGGCCGCCGCCGCGCGCTGGGTGGACTCGACGACCGGGCGGCGTTCGTTCTCGTACGCGGCGAGCGCGGCAGGCAGGTCGGGCCGCTCCTCGACGCAGGCGGCGAGGGCGAGGGCGTCCTCGACGGCGAGCTTGGTGCCGGAGCCGATGGAGAAGTGGGCGGTGTGCGCCGCGTCGCCGATCAGTACCGTACGGCCGTGGCTCCAGCGGCCGTTGGTCACGGTACGGAACGCGGTCCAGGCGGAGGCGTGGGAGCGCAGCGGTCGTCCGCCGAGCGCGTCCGCGAAGATCCGGGCGCACCGTTCGGTGGACTGCCGCTCGTCCAGCGCGGCGAAGCCGGCGGCCCGCCAGACCTCTTCGCGCATCTCGACGATGACGGTGCTGTGCCGCGGGGAGTAGGGGTAGCCGTGCAGCTGCATCACCCCGTACGGGGTCTCGGCGGTCTCGAAGCGGAACGCGTCGAAGGCGAAGTCGGCGGCGAGCCAGATGTAGCGGCAGCGGTGGGTGGTGACGGTGGGGATGAAGACATCGGCGTGGGCCTCGCGGGTACGGCTGTGCACCCCGTCCGCGGCGATCACCAGGTCGTGGGTGGCGGCCAGTCGCTCGGCGGGCGGGGCCTCCGTACGGAAGAGGAGCCGTACGCCGAGGGACGCGCACCGTTGGTGCAGGATCTCCAGCAGCCGGCGCCGGCCGAGGGCCGCGAAGCCGTGGCCGCGGGAGGTGAGCGTACGGCCGCGGTGCACGATGTCGATGGCGTCCCAGCGGACGAACTCGGCCTGGAGCGCGCGGTGCACGACGGGGTCGGCGTCCTCGATTCCGCCGAGGGTCTCGTCGGAGAGGACGACGCCGAAGCCGAAGGTGTCGTCGGGGGCGCTCCGTTCCCAGACGGTGATCTCGCGGGCGGGGTCGAGCCGTTTGAGCAGGGCCGCCGCGTACAGCCCGCCGGGCCCGCCGCCGATGACGGCGACCCGCAGGGCACGGTGCGCGGTGCCCGCCGCCGGAACCGGTACGCCGGAGTCCGTCATCCCGGGGCCGGTTCTCCCGGGCTCGGTCCTTCCGGGGTCGGTCCTTCCAGGCTCGGTCCTTCCGCCCTCGATCCTTCCGCTCTCGGTCCTTCCGCGCTCGGTCCTTCCGGGGTCGGTCCTTCCGGGGTCCGCCGTTGCCGCCATCGTCAGCTCCCCTGCCACTTCGGGGGCCGCCGCTCGGTGAACGCGGCGTGGAATTCGGCGTAGTCCTCGCCGTGCATCAGCAACGCCTGGGTGGCGGCGTCGAGTTCGACGGCCGCGGCGAGCGGCATGTCCAGTTCGGCGGTGAGCAGCGCCTTGGTCTGCGCGTACGCCAGCGAGGGGCCGGAGGCCAGCCGCCGCGCGAGCTCCGCGGCGCGCGCGTCGGACCGCCCGTCCTCGGTCAACTCGCTGATCAGACCGATCCGTTCGGCCTCTGGCGCGTGGACGGGTTCACCGAGCATCAGCAGCCGGGTCGCGTGGCCGAGGCCGACCACGCGGGGCAGTAAGTAGGCCGCGCCCATGTCGCCGCCGGAGAGTCCGACACGGGTGAAGAGAAAGACGAACCGGGCGGAGGGGTCCGCGATCCGGAAGTCGGCGGCGAGCGCGAGGACGGCGCCCGCGCCGGCCGCCACCCCGTGCACGGCGGCGATCACCGGGAAGGGGCACTCACGGATCGCCCGGACGACCTGACCGGTCATCCGGTTGAAGTCGAGCAGCCGTGCCGTGTCCATGCCGAGCGTCGCGCCGATGATCTCGTCGACATCGCCCCCCGAGCAGAAGCCGCGCCCCTCACCGGCCAGCACCAGGGCCCGTACGGAACGCTCCCGGGACAGCTCGGCGAGGAGGTCGCGCAGATCGGCGTAGGCGCCGAAGGTGAGCGCGTTGAGCTTCTCGGGGCGGGCGAGGGTGACGGTGGCGACTCCGTCGTCACCTCGCGCGAGCCGCAGATGGCGCCAGTCCTGGGTGCGGGGCGCGGAACCGGAGAACGGGCTCATGGAGCGGCCTCCTTCGGCGAGCGCCGTGGGCCGCGGTGGCTGCCACCACCGATGTACGGCCCTTGTCACAGGCTCGCCACGGAACGGTATCACTCGTACGTGACCGCCGTCACGAGGGCGCGATAGACCTGTGACATGGTCGCGACATGCCTCCCGTAGGCTGACAAAGGTCCCGCCCGGCACAGGACATAGGTCCCAAGTCCGGCAGGCCGCCGCCCCTTGTCAACCCGCTCACCCTTCGTATGGTTGAACGCGCCAGCGATTTCTCCCATCGCCCCCGCCCCCCACCACGGCCGCGACCGTGCCCCGATCGGACCGTCCCCCATGCCAGAAGCCGCCGATGCCTCTCCCTGGAGAGTCACGCTGCCGCACAGCGCCGAAGCCGTACCGCTCGCGCGTGCCCTGGTCCGCTCGGCGCTGGCCCACCTGGACGAGCCCACCCACAGCGAGACGGCGGAACTGCTCACGGCGGAACTGGTCGCCAACGCCATCCAGCACACCACCGGGGACCACCCCATCGAGCTGGTCGTGGAGCTGCTGCCGACCGGCTGTCAGGTCGAGGTCCACGACGGCGACCCGGCGCCCCCGGGCAATCTGACCCACCCCGGGTCCATGCCGGACCCCTGGCAGGAGGACGGCCGCGGCCTGCTGCTGATCAGCACGCTCAGCTCGGCCTGCGGCCACCGCACCACGGACCAGGGCAAGGCGGTCTGGTTCACCCTGCCCGCCGTCTAGAGCGCGACTAGAGCGCGACGCTCCCGGCCTCGTCCTTCGCCAGCGTCGCGACCAGCACCGCCTTGATCGTGTGCATCCGATTCTCGGCCTCGTCGAAGACGACCGAATGCGCCGACTCGAAGACCTCGTCGGTGACCTCCAGCTCGGTCAGCCCGTGCCGGGCGTGGATCTCCCGGCCGACCGCCGTTCCCAGGTCGTGGAAGGCGGGCAGGCAGTGCAGGAACTTCACGTCCGGATTGCCGGTCGCGCGCAGCACGTCCATGGTCACCGCGTACGGGCCCAGCGCCTTGATCCGCTCGTCCCAGACCTCCTTGGGCTCCCCCATCGACACCCAGACGTCCGTGACCACGAAGTCCGCGCCGGCCACCCCCTCGGTGACGTTCTCGGTGAGGGTGAGCCGCGCACCGCTGACCTCGGCCGCCTCACGGGCCAGGGTCAGGATCTCGTCGGCGGGCCAGTAGGCGCGCGGCGCGACGATCCGTACGTCCATACCGAGCAGGGCGCCGGTGACGAGATACGAGTTACCCATGTTGAACCGGGCGTCACCGAGATAGGCGTAGGCGATCTCCGGCAGCGGCTTGGGGCTGTGCTCGGTCATCGTGAGCACGTCCGCGAGCATCTGCGTGGGGTGCCAGTCGTCCGTCAGACCGTTGAAGACGGGGACCCCGGCGTACGCGGCCAGCTCCTCGACCGTCGCCTGACCCACCCCGCGGTACTCGATACCGTCGAACATCCGGCCGAGGACGCGGGCCGTGTCCTTCGCGGACTCCTTCGAGCCGATGTGTGAGCCCGCCGGGTCGATGTACGTGGTCGACGCGCCCTGGTCGGCCGCCGCCACCTCGAACGCGCAGCGCGTGCGGGTGGAGGACTTCTCGAAGATCAGCGCGATGTTCCGGCCGCCGAGCCGCCGCACCTCGGTGCCCGCCTTCTTCGCCGCCTTCAGCTCGGCGGCCAGATCGATCAGGCCGCGGAACTCCTCGGCCGTGAAGTCCAGCTCCTTGAGGAAGTGGCGGCCTTCGAGGTGTATGGCCATGGTGGCTGCTCCTGGGGCGCGAATCATGAGTGGGAAAATAAGCCGAGATTGGAACTATATACGATGACCTGCATTGCTATACAGACTGACGCGCGAGGCTCTGGACGCTAGTGCGGGAGGGGCACTAGACCGCGTCCCGCTCGACGGGGCAGCTCATGCAGCGCGGGCCGCCGCGGCCCCGGCCCAGCTCGCTGCCGGGGATCTCGATCACCTGGATGCCCTGCTTGCGCAGATGGGTGTTGGTGGTGACGTTGCGTTCGTAGGCCACCACGACCCCCGGCTCGACGGCCAGCACGTTACAGCCGTCGTCCCACTGCTCACGGGCCGCCGAGTGCACGTCCTGGGTCGCGGTGAGCACCCGGATCTGCGGCAGCCCCAGCGCCGCCGCGATCGCCCGGTGCATGTGCTCCGGCGGATGGTCGGTGACCTTCAGCTCCGTACCGTCGCCGCCCGGTTCGATGGTGTACGAGCGGAGCATGCCGAGCCCCGCGTACTGGGTGAACGTCTCGCGGTCGACCATCGTCATCACCGTGTCGAGGTGCATGAACGCCCGCCGCTTGGGCATGTCCAGCGCCACGATCGTGGTGGCGGAACCGGCCGCGAACATCCCCCGGGCCAGCATCTCGACCGCCTGCGGGGTGGTGCGCTCGCTCATCCCGATCAGTACGGCGCCCTCGCCGATGACCAGGACATCGCCGCCCTCGATGGTGGACGGGTAGTCGTCCTGCCCCTCCGACCAGTGGTGGAACGCCCCGGCGGACTCCACCCCGAAGAGCGGGTGGTGCCGGTAGATCGCCTCGAAGTGCACGGTCTCGCGCTGCCGGGCCGGCCAGCGCATGGCATTGATGGAGACGCCGTCGTAGATCCAGGCGGAAGTGTCGCGCGTGAAGAGATGGTTGGGCAGCGGGTCGAGCAGGAAGTCGTCCAATGCCATCACATGGAACCGGACCGAGGTCGGCTCCTCGTGCCGCTCCAGGAACTCCCGCTTCGTCAATCCGCCGACCAGCGCCTCCACCAGCTCGGGCGTCGGCAGCCCGTCGAAGATCTCCCGAAGGTGGCCGGTGGCGAGCGGACCGTACTCCTTCTCGTCGAAGACCCGGTCCAGGACGAGACGGCGCGCCTCGGGCAGGGCGAGGCAGTCACGGAGGAGATCCCCGAAGAGATGGACCTGGACCCCCCGGTCACGCAGGACCGCCGCGAACGCGTCGTGCTCCTCCTGGGCCCGGCGCACCCAGAGCACGTCGTCGAAGAGCAGCGCGTCCTTGTTCTCGGGGGTGAGGCGCTTCAGCTCCAGGTCGGGGCGGTGCAGGATGACGCGGCGCAGCCGCCCGGTCTCGGAGTCGACATGGAATCCCATACCCCCATCCTGGCGTGATCAGCGGGACATCTCTATCACCAGAAACGACACGATCACGACAAACAGGACAACCAGGGCGGCCACGAAGATCCTGCCGTCCGACGGTCTCCGCCCGGACTCGCGCCCGCCGCCGTCCGAGGCGGCGTCCGCCCCGATCCCGAAGAAGCGGGCGAGGGAGCGGAGCAGGGGAGCGCCGCCGCTTCCCGGGGCGCCCGGGGAGCCCTTCTGGCGCGGAGGGAGTGGGGGGAGCGGGGGCGCCGGTGGTGGCGGTGGTGGCGGTACTGCCGATGGTGGTGGGGAAGGTGGAGGTGTCGGAGTCCGGTACGGGGTCGCCGACGGGCCCTGGGCGGGACCGGACGCGGGTCCGGGGCCGGGCCCGGCCGGAGTGGCGGGTCCGGGGCCGGGCCCGGCCGGAGCGGCGGGTCCGGGGCCGGGCCCGGCCGTGGTGGCGGATCCCGTGGCGGGACCGCCCCCGAATCCGGGGGCGGTCCCGTACGGCGGTCGCGGGGTGGGTAACGCGGGGGTACCGGGCGGCGTGGGCGGTGCCGGAGCCGGCGCCGCCGGCGCGGGGCCGCCGTCGCGCCAGCCGGCCCGGACGATCGCCAGCCAGACCTCCTTGCCCAGTCCCGGCGCCTTCTCCCCCTCCAGGATCTGTTCGACCGCGGCCCGGCCCGCGCCGCCCGCGTCGCAGCTCAGCCGGGGCAGCAGTTCCAGGAGCCGGACCCGCACCGGGTCCAGGCCCGCGAACGGCCCGACCGCCCAGCCGTACAGCGCGGCGGCGTTGGCCGCGCGGGTCTCGCGGGACGGCAGGCCCACGGCGGCCGGCCACGGCCGGTCGCCCACGAACAGCTCCCTCCTGAGCACGGCCTGGCACAGGTCGTGGCGTCTGTTCCTGGGCCAGTCGCCGTACCGCGTGGCGATCTCCTCCACCAGGACCGTGACCGCCGCGTAGTGCAGGCCCTCCTCCTCCATGGCGGCCACCAGACTCTTGTTGCCACTGCCGCGCAGGGCGTCCCTGACGTTGCGCGACGAGGCGTTCGGCTCGTGGAAGGTGTGCAGCACGGCCAGGAGATGGTCGAGTTGGACCGTGATCTTCCGGCGGGTCGTGAAGAACCCGGCCGACTCCGGCGCGACCGGCCACTCCGGAGGAACGGGCCGGAACATCCGCCGTCCCTGCCGTCGTGGCTCGGGCGCCTGACGTACGGGCGGCGCCGGGTCGGGCGACGGCGCGGGGTGCGACGAGTAACGGGACGGGCCCAGGGGCTCATGGGCGGGGCGCCCCGCACGACGGTCGTCGGGGCCGGACGGCGCGTAACGGTCGGCGGGGTAGTCGCCGCGCCGGTCACCGTACGAATCCTCGTACGGGTCGGGGCGGTGACGGTCGTACGGCACCCGTGGCGGGGACGGCGGGCGCTCCTCGTACGGGTCCCGCTCCATCGGGTCCCGCTCCATCGGGTCCCGTTCCCTGGGGTCCCGTTCCCTCCCGCGCGGCTGCCGTTCCGTCAGCCGTACGAGCGCTTCCTCCGCCGAGTCGAGGAGCGAGCCGTGGGCGCCCGGCTGTCGCGGGCCCGAGACCGCCGCCAGCGCCGCGGCCACCTCGTACTCCTCGCCCTCGCCCCGCCCGATGCGGCGCAGGTAGTGGTCGACCAGCCCGGCGGCCAGTGCCTGGGCCCGGTCGTCGGTCCGCTCCCCGGGATCCGTACGCAGCCGCTCGGTGGACTGCGGGGCCGGGCCCGGCCAGCGCCGTACGAAGACGAAGCGGGTCGCCGGGGTCTCGACCGTGTCATGCGTCGCGAACGTCCATCCCTCGGGGAACACCCCGCTGAAGATGCCGTACAGCCCCCACAGCATCCGGCAGGGGCCGTCGCCGCCGTGCCGGTCCAGCACCGTGAACCGCTGGCCCGGGTGGCGGAGCAGCTCCGCGGCCAGCGTGGTCAGGGGCTCCGCCAGCTCCGCCAACCCGGCGAGCAGTGCGTGCCGGCCGTCCTCGGCCGACGCCAGCAGCTCCACCACCCGCACCTGTTCCAGCGCTCCCCTGACCTCGCCCAGCGGCAGTCCGCCGCCCTCCCACGCCCAGGTGTGCAGCCCGAGGCAGGTCTCGGGGTCGAGGGCCCTGGTCGGCCCGTACAGCGCGTGGCACACGGCGCCCGAGTGTCCGTCGGGGTCGAGCACGGGGGCCCGGCGGACGAGCAGCGCCTGCCCCCGCCGCTCCAGCCTGACCAGGGCGGGGACCGTCTCCGAGGCTGTGGTGCGCAGCATCGGCGCGGCGTTGTTGAACAGGGTCTCGGCGGTGTCCCGGTCGCAGGACCAGGCCACCGGTCCGAATCCGGTCGTACCGAGGCTGTTCTCGGTGTCCCAGCGGAAGACGATCTGGTCCACCGGACCCTCCTGACGGGCGATCAGGGCCATCAGGTGCCCACCTCTCTCAGTTCCGCTCCGGGGAGGAGCCCGCACATGGCGAAGATCGACAACAGCGGTGCCAGGACGCGTCGCGGTCTGACGCCATGGGGGTAGACGTCACCGCGTTCCTGCGCCCCGGTCGCCGCCACGAAGTGGAGCGTGCAGCGCGCGCAGTCGTCGAACGGCTTCAGCCAGGCGGGGCTGCCGTGGTGGGCGACGAACGCGTAGGCGTCACGGCTCTCCGCGCGCAGGGTCTCCTCGTCCAGTTCGGCCGGCAGGGCTCGGCTCAGCCAGCGGTCGGCGGACGGGTCGAAGCGGATCAGGTCGCTCTTGTTGAGGGCGACGGCCGCGGGCGCCTCGATGTAGGAGCCGAGCCGCGGGATCCGGTTGAGGACGGTGGTGAACGCCTCGTCGCCCAGGTCGCGCTGTTGGAGCCTGGTGCGCGCGCGGACCGGGTCGAGCGACGGCAGCCGCAGGGCGCGCAGCGGATCGAGGACGAAGATGAACGCGCCCACGCCCATGAGGAAGCTGGTCACCTCGCCGTTCTGCGCGAGGTCCTCGCCCGCGAGGTCGAAGAAGACGACGGGCCGGGTGCCGTCGGCTCCGGTGACCAGCAGTCCGTCGGTGAAGTGCGCGAAGGAGGCGTGCCCGGTGGATTCGAGCACCTTTCCGCGGTGCAGCCGCTGGACCCGTTCCTGGAGGAACTCCCGGTGGGTGTCCGGGTTGAGGGGCAGACACTTCAGTCCGTACGGTTCGAGGCCGCCCTGCTCGATCTCGCCGAGCATCGCGGCGAGCAGATGGGTCTTGCCCGCCGCGGAGCTGCCCACGAGGGCGATGGTGAGCGGTTCGCCGCTGTTGAGGTAGGGGACGGGCAGGTAGTGCGGCGCTCCCGCCGGGGCGTGCGGGCAGGCCTGGTACGCCTGGCGCAGCGCGTCCTGGTAGTGCATGGGGCGCCGCTCCTCGCTGAGGTCCAGCGGCTTGGCCACCTTCTTCGAGTCGAGGGTGACGAGCCGGCTCTGGTCGAAGGAGACCGGGAGCAGGCAGTGCGGGCAGAGCGTGGGGCGGCGCAGCGGCTGCGCGGGGCGTGGCGCTTCTTCGGCGGCGCGGGACGGCGGGACCGGGGCGGTGCCGGTCAGCCAGGAGCGCAGGGTGCGGCGTGGGGGCGACTCGTAGTACGTGCGGTCCTCGGCCGGCTCCTCCGGCGGGTCGTCCCGCCCGGTCTCCTGGCGCTTCTTGGCGCGCTGGACGTCGAACTCGGCGCGGGCCCTGCTGAGTACGTCGGGGCCGCCGGGTGCGTGGGCGAGCGGGTCGGGGACGTTCAGCAGCCGCATCAGCTCGACCGCGGCGGGGCGCTGGTCTGCGCGCGGGGCGAACGCCCCGCCTTGGTGGAGCGCCGCGAGCCTGCGGAACTCCCCGAGGTCGGCGGGGGGTCCTGAGCCCGGTCCTGGGCGTCCGGACAGCAGGAAGTAGACAAGCTGGGCAACCGACCACAGGTCGTCCCTGGAGTCGGCCCTGCCGGTGCCCTCGCGCTGTTCGGGCGAGGCCCAGGGCGCGGCGCCGTACGCCTCCCGGGGCTCGTCGGCGCGGAGGGCCGCGCCCGGCTCGGCGAGCCGGACATGTGTCCCGTCCCAGCGGACGGTGTACGGGGTGATGGCCCGGTGGACCAGTCCCACCTCCTCCAGCAGGCGTACGGCGAGGACGAGTTGCGCGATCACCTTGCCCTGCTCCTCGACCGTGAGCATGCCCTGGCGGCGGGCGATCGGCTCACCGTCCGGAACGCGGTAGAGGACGAAGGGCTCGGACGCCTCCAGGTCGAAGCCGACCATGCGCGTGAAGACCTCGCCGTACCGCTCGGAGCCGTACCGCCGCTCCATCGCGACCCCGGCGCTCACCTGCCGCTCCAGCGCGCTGTACGCGGCGGGGTCGCTCTGCGCGCCGACCGGCAGCCGGTACTGGAGGACGCGCCACCCCTCGCCGAGGGTGACGGGACGGGCCAGCAGCGGCGCGGCCCCGGGCGTCCTGAGGTCGGCGTGGAGCCGGGCGGCGAAGCGGACCGGCTCACCGCTGTGGGTGAGGAAGTCCAGCTCCACGGAGTCGGCGTCCGCCCCCGAACCTCCGCCGGCCCCGCTACCGGCGGAGTTGGCTCCGTGGTCGCGGGACGCCCGGCCGGGGTGGCCCGTGGCGGGGTCGTGGTCCTTCCTCGTGCCGTCGTTGCCGGTGATCATGGCGCGTCCCCCTGCTCGGCCCGGACGGTCCTGACGATCTCTCCGCGCAGCGGGACGAGCCGCAGCACGCCCGCGTGCCGCCCGCCCGGTGTCCACACCACGTCCTCGCCCGCCCCGGCCCCGCCGTCCTGCGCGGGGTCCGCTTCGGTGCCCCGGCGCATCGCCTCGGGGGCGAATCTGACCTGCCGTACCCCCGCCGGGTCCTTGGAGAGCATCCGGCGGTCCTCGGCGGCGCACAGCGGCACCGCGTCGTCCGTCCCGTCGGCGGTGGCGACCAGCCGGGCCGCGTGGTCGGCGGCCACCCCCAGCAATTCGGCTGCCCCTGGGCGCAGTTCGGGGTCGCGGGCGAAGTGCGGCGCCGAGGTGGCGCCGTCGCGCCGCAGGACGGTGTGCTCCTCGTCGAGCACGTCGAGGAGCGGGGCGCGCAGGGAGACCCGGCCCGCCTCGGCCGGGTCTCGTTCGACGGCGGCCCACCGTCCGGCGAGGATCCCCCGGACGCCGTGGGCGAGGTCGTCGAGGAGCGTGTCGACGAGGGCGGGACCGCCGTCGCCCCACTCCCGCTCCAGCCAGGGCGGGTCGGCCGGTGCGGCGGGCTGCCAGGGGTCCTCGGGGAGTTCGTGCTCCGGCGGGGCCGCCGGTCCCGTCCCCGTCAGGCTGCCCGACCAGCCGTCGTCGGCCGAACTGTCGCCCCAGCTGTCCCAGTTCCAGGCGTCGCCCGGCTGCTGTCCGGAACGGTCCTGTCCGGAACCGTCCTGCCCGGGGCGGTCGTGTCCGGTGCGGTCGTGTCCGGTACGGGCCCGGGCGGCCGGGGACGCGGCGGTCATCAGCCGATCCTCGACCGTCTCGGCGAGGCTCCGCACCATCAGGGAGACCGCGCGCGCCCCGTCCGAGCAGTGGTAGCGGGCCTCGGCGAAGAGCCAGTCCTGCACCACGGTCTCGGCGAGCAGCGCGTCGACGGCGTCGAGGGCGTCCGCCGCGAACTCCGTCTCCGTGTCCCGCCACCACGCGTCGACGGCCGCCGTCCAGTCCCGGGCCACGAGCAGCCCGAGCGCGAGGAGGGCCACGACCAGCCCTGCTGTCCCCGCCCAGCGCGGCAGATCGAGGAACTGCCCGGTCAGCGCGCCGGCACCGCCGCCCACCAGGCCCGCGACCAGCCGGCTCCCGGAGCGGGTGCTGCCGCCGCCGTCGAGCCGGCCGTCGTAGGAACGGCTGGGCCTGCGCCGCACCATGAGCAGGGTCAGGGCCGCCGCGGCGAAGCCCGCCAACGGGCCCAGCGCCCAGCCGAGCAGCGGCCACAGGCCGGCGGCGAACGCCAGCAGGAACACCGGCGCCGCGTGGGCGAAGCGTGAGCCCCGCAGCGTGAACGGAGGTGGCAGGGCCAGCTCCGCCACGCGGCGGCCGGGGCAGATCTCGTCGAGCCGGGCCAGCCGCGCCGCGCTCCCCGCCGGGGCGGACAGGTCGGAGAGGGCGGCGAGCCGGGCGGCGACGGAGCGCAGCGGCAGCCCGTACGCCAGCAGCCGTTCGGTGTACGTACGCAGGCCGGGGCCGACGTCGGCGCGGGGCGCCTCGGGGAGTTCGGGCAGTTGGATGCCGCGCTTGAGGAGACGGGCCCGCTGATCGGGCCGCAGCCGGTCGCCGCCGCCGTCGCTGAGGGCACCCGCGACGGTGTCGCGGTACGTGCCGAGGGCGTCGGAGAGCGCTTCGAGCCGCTCGGGCAGATCCACGGCGCGGGCCGGCGGGGTGAACAGGGAGGCGGGGCGGCGCACCACTTCGTATCCGTCCTCGGCGTCGCGTAACGCCCGGTCGCAGGCGCGCCGCGCCTCCTCGGCCGGTCCGCCGGGCACCAGGCAGGAGCCGTCGGCCAGGGTCCCGGCCGGCATGTCGCCGAGGAAGCGGGCCAGCCCGGCGGGGACGGAGTCGCCCCCACTGGAGCCCGGCCCGTTCGAGGCCGTCCCGGGACGCGCGCCGGACCGGGTGACCGCAACCGCGCCCGGAGAGCCCTCGGTGACGAGGACGGGCGCCGGGATGTCCTGGCCCGCCAGGTTCTCCAGCGTCCGCCGCCAGGCGCGGGTCCTGGCCTCCTCCGTCAGGTCGTGCTCAAGAACCTGGGCGGCGGGCACCGCGACGCTGTGCAGCACCTCACCCAGTTCACCGAGCACGGTGTCGAAGAGGAAGGCGTCCGCCAGCAGTTCGACCAGGGGGCGCAGCGCCTCGTCGGCCTCCTCGGGGAGCGGTACGGGCCCGCCGTCCCTGCCGCCCGCGCCGGCGAACACGTCGGGGATCCACAGCACCCCGGCGGACGGCGGGCTCAGGGCGTGCGGGCGGCGCAGGGCGCGGTCGCCCCCGCCGCCCTGCGCCAGACAGAGCACCTGGGCCGGTCCGTACGCGTAGAGCCGCTCGTAGAGGAGCTGGTGCGCGACGAGTTCGGCGGCGTCGTCGAGGACGAGGAAGCGCCGTACGTCCGACTGCCGCGTGCGCGCCAGCGCGTCGTCCACCTCGCCGTGGAGGGCGTCGGGGGCGTCGGCCGGATCACCGCGGTGGCGCAGGTCGAGGCAGACCACCCCGGCCTGGAGTCGGTCCGTCATCACAGCCGGGTCCCCTCCTGTCCGTCATCGCGCCGGCGCGACACGCCCCGTCCCGCATCGCTCCGCTCGGGGTCGTCGGTGTCGTCGGGGGCGCCGTCCCCCCACTCGCCGTCGTCCCACGGGTCGGCCCCGCGCCCCGCGTCCACCGGTCCCCCGCGCTCGTCGGACCTCGGCTCCCGCTCCCGCTCCCGGTAGCGGGAGGTCTCCTTGTAGCGGGGCTCGTCGTAGCGGGGCTGGTCGTCTCCTGGCTCTTCGTACCGCGAATCTCCGGGCTCTTCGTACCGCGGCTCCTCGTATCGCGGCTCCTCGTGCCGGGATTCCGGGCGTCGGGGCCGTTCGTGACGAGGCTCCCCGTACGGCGGGTCGTCGTACCGCGGCGCCTCGTTCCGCCTGTCGTCGTACCGCGGGGCGTCGTCGTACCTGGAGTCACCGTCGTACCGCGGGACGTCGTCGTACCGCGGGTCACCGTCGTGCCGGGTCGGCTCCTCGCGGCGCGGTGGCTCCTCGCGGCGCGGCCGGACGATCCTCGGGTCCTCCTCGCGGCGGTGGCCGTTGGCCCTGACGGGGGTCCCCCGGCCGGCGTCCGGGCCCTGGGTGTGGCGCTGGTCCAGCGCGCGCAGCGTGGGCTTGATGGGCCGCTGCGCGCCCGGGAAGCGCAGGTCGAGCGCGCCGGCGAAGGTGTGCTCCCAGAAGTCCCGCAGCGGTACGAGCCACTCCTCGTCCTCCGCCGAGAATCGCCCCGACAGCTCGTTCAGCAGGGCCAGTTGGCGGGGCGCCACCTCGTGGACCAGCTTACGGAAGAGGCGGGAGGGCGGGACGGGCGTGGTCGAGAGGCCGGTGGGCTGGGTCCGCATCAGCCGGTCGCAGAAGTCCTCGATGATCTGCCCCTCGTCCAGCAGGGCCCACTGCTCGTACGCGCGCAGCAGCCCCGCCCAGCTCGACACGTTTCCGTCGAAGGAGTCCAGCCGCAGCGTCATCGTCGCGGAGTCGCCGTCCTGGAGCCGGATACGGATCAGATCGGGCGAGGCGGGGTCCCCCTCGATGTCGACGCGGTCGTTCCACATCGCGCAGAGGAGCCGGTGCAGGATGCGCCGGCGGTCCTCCTCCGTACTGGCCAGCCAGTCGTCGCGGTAGCCGAGGCGCTGTCTCCAGTGCAGGAAGTCGTCCCCGCCGGTCGCGTCGCGCGCCTCCGCCCACAGCCGCAGCGAGTGCCGGACCTCCGAGACGTCGGTGAGACTCATGCCGCTGCGGAAGAGCACCACCGTGATGGACTCCGCCTCCACGGCCCGGAACTCCGGTGCGGTGCCGGGATCCCTCGGCAGGTTCAGCTCCTGCTGGAGGTAGCGCGCGGCCCGCCCGTCCGCCTCGCTCTGCGGGTGCACGATGAGCACTTTGAGCGGGCCGCTGCCGTCCGGGGTGAAGCCGACCGGCAGCAGCCCGGCGAGCTGCGACCTGAACTGCTCCAGCCAGCGGTCGTCGACCGTGGCCACCGCGTCCTCGTCGCCCGCCGCCGCGCGCAGCAGTACGCCGAGGGAGGGCAGCAGGGGACGGTCGTCGAGCACGCTCGCCTCGCCGAACAGCGCCTTGACGCGCCGCTCCACGACCTGCTTGACCTCCTTGACCGCGGCGCGCGGGGAGCGGCGTACCGCGTCCAGGGCTCGCTGCCAGTCCTCGGGCTGGACCAGCCTGCTCAGCAGCCCGGCCGCGTCCCCGTTCTCCGGCAGGCTCTCGTGCTGGGCCAGCCGGTCGAAGACGTCGTCGTAGAAGGCCCGGAGATTGTTCTGCGGGGGCAGCAGGTACGACACGCCCGTCCGGTCGTCGCGGTACAGCTCCTTGCGGCGCTCCGCGAACAGCTTTCGCTCGTCCTCCTCGTGCGCGCGCAGCGCCCGGACCAGCTCGGTGACCTCCTTCATGGAGCGCATCAGCGGCGGGCGCCAGCGGGACTCGTGCTCCTTCCAGCCACGGTGCCACTGCCGGTTGGCCCGCCAGCGGTACCACGCGTCCTGCTCCTCCAGCGCGTCCTGCACGTCGGGGTCGCCCCAGCGGGCCGGGACCATGCCGGCGACGGATCCCTTGATCCGGGGGATCGGCGGCGCGGAGGGCTCGACGCCCTCGGGGCGCTCCGGGTCGTTCTTGCGGTTGTCCAGCATCCCGGCGAAACCCGCCTCGGCCGGCCGCTGCGGGTGCCCCGGCAGCCCGGACAGCACCCGCTCCAGCCGGAACGGGCCGAGCAGGCCCAGCAGTTCGCGGGCTCCGGTGCCCGGCTTGAAGTCCTCCACCAGCCGTGGAATCTCCCGGTCCAGCTCCCGGTCGAGGCGGCCGAGGCCGTCCTCCATGTCGCCGATCCGGTCCCGCAGCGCCTGGGCGATCGCCTTGCTGCCCTTGGGCAGCGGGTCGGGCGCGGGCACCTCGGGCGCCTCACGGGTCCAGAGCCGTCCGATGCCGGACCGGTCGAAGAGGTCCCTGACCAGCTGGGTGCCGTCCTCGTCGGGGCGCCGGGCGTCCTCGGCCATGCCGCGTACGGCCTGGGCCAGCAGCCGTCCCGCCACGATCTCCGCGAGGTCGTCGACGGGGACGGTGAGGGAGGCGGCCAGGCTCGTGGACATGCCCCGGTAGCCGATTCCGGAGCGGGACGGGGTGGAGCGCTCCACGCTCTTGTTGACGAACCCCGCGGCGAACGACTGGTGATCGCCCTCCGCGCGCCCCTGGGCGGTGTCGTCGCCCAGCTCCGTGCCGATGAGTGACAGCACCATGGCGGTGATCGACCGCCTCAGGTCCTCGGGCCGGATGCCGGAGGGACGGCTGAAGAGGAACGCGGTCTGTACGGTCGAGGGGCGCAGCGCGACGTGGCCGTCGCCCGGGTAGCGGACGCTGAGCGTGCCGCGCTGTTCGACGTCGCCGAAGTCGGCCTGCGCGTTGGGCACGTTCTGGTCGTCGACCAGCCGGGAGAGGTCCACCAGCGCTCGGGCCGAGTTCAGCTCCGCCTCCCGGCCGCCGCCCGCCTCCGGCGGGAACGCGGACGGCATGACCACCAGCGGATAGATCTTCACCCCTGGCACCTTGGACTTACGGAACTCGTGTCCGATGAGGTGGAGGAAGTCGTAGAAGATCCCCGCGCCGGTACCACCCGCCACGGAGAACGCCACGAACACGTCGCAGCCGCGGATCTGCCGGCCCCCCATCTCCCGCAGATCGCCCGCCGAGCCGGAGATCGTGCCGATGGCGGCGCGAAGCTGGCGCAGGACCGGCTCCAGGCCGCTGCGCAGGGTCGCGAAGAGCGCGGCACGGCCCACCGTGGGGAGCTGTCCCGCGCCGTTGTGCAGGGGCGCCACGCGCGGCTGCCGGTCCTGGGGCGGCAGCCAGTCGTGGGTCTCGTCGTGCAGGGCGACCCGCAGCATGCGGGTCACCTCGGGCGAGCTGTCGTAGTTGGCCGGCAGCAGGTCGTGGACCACCCGCGCGGTGCGCGCGTACGCCCCCGCCTCGGTGCCCTTCGCGCTGAGATGCGGCAGCCGGTTCAGCTCGGACTCGCTGAAGTCGGCGTACACGAACTGGAGGCAGTCCGGAAGCTGGAACGGGGCACGCCGGCCGTCCGACACCAGTTTCGTACCGTCGGGGCCGCACAGCTCCCGGCGCAGGCCGCGTTCCAGCTCGGCGCCGATTCTGCCGCCGGTGCCGCCCAGACCGACGAACAGCATGGGCTGATAGATCTTCATGTCGTCTCCCGTAGGGCCGTCGCCGGGTCACGACGACGGCCCGTCGTCACTCAGAACTCAGAAATTCGGGTCGAACCGGCTCGCGCCCGCCCGCCGTTCGCCGCCCCCGGAGGGAGAGCCTCCGCCGTCGCCCGGCGCTCCGCCCTCTCCCCCCGAGGAGGAGCGGGGTGGTCTGCCCCGGGCCCCGTCCCGGTCACCGTCGCCACTCCGGTCCCTCGTCTCCCTCGTGCCCCTCGTCTCCCTCGTACGGCCTCGCCCGCGGTCCCGCGCGCCCCTCGTACGCTGCCCGTTCCGGTCCCGGGCGCCGCGGCCGCGGCCGGTGGCCGCCCGCCGGTCGTGGACGACGAGTTCGAACCCGTCGCCCAGCGCGGCTGCCTCCTCGGGCCGCAGGGCGCGCTCCCGGCCCTGCGGCGGCTTCAGCAGGAACTCCCCCGAAGGGGTGCGCCGCAGCCGGTACGAGGACGCCGTGCCCGGGCCGCAGCGCTGGAGCGAGGGCGCCGCGCCCCGCGCCCGGTCCACCACGAAGTGGAACTCCCCGCCGGGGCTCTGCCCCGCCCGTACGGTCAGCTCGTCCGGCCGGACGCCCTCGCCGCGCAACTCCAGCTTCACGCCCGCGAGATCGCGGCGGCGGCGCTGCGCCACGTACCACACCGCCGCGAACACGGCGAGGGCCAGCGCCAGCGCGCCCGCCGCGGCGACCGCCCACCACCAGCGGTCCCACCAGGTGGGCACGGGGTCGACGCCGATCTCCAGGAACGTGTTGTCCAGGATCCGGCCGCCGTCGTCGGTGTCGGTGACCGTGACCCGGGCGCCGATCTCGCCGGGTGCGGTGCCGGATCCGATGCGGATCCGGAAGGGAACGCTCCTTCCCTCGCCAGCCGTGACCTCCACCTGGGCGGGGCTGAGCGTCAGCTCCGCGCCGGGCGGCTGATCGGCGAGGGCGAGCCGCAGCGTGCGCGTCTCCTTGCCCTTGTTGTCCACCTTCAGCAGACCCGTGACGCTCCCGCCCGGGTGCACGGTGGCCTGCTCGACGGTCAGCGCGGCGGTCACCGGCGGGGGGCCCGAGGCGATCTGTGCGTTGAACGGCCGGTGGTCGCTCGTGACGCCCGGCGCCGACATCTCGGCGGTCAGGGCGAGATCGCCGTCGGCGGTGGACGGCACGGTCAGCGTCCCGGTGAACCGGACGTCCGCCGCCTTCGCGTCCGGTGCTCTGCCGTCGTCCGTGAGCGGCACGGAGACCGGTTCGAAGCCGCTGCCCGTGAGCCGGGCCGCGACCGTGATGCCCTTCACCTCGTCCGGGTCGTCGATGACGACGCCCCGCCGGGTCTGCATCCGCACCTCGACGGTCGTCTTCTCGCCGGGGCGGGGGGACGCGGGGTCGAGGATGACGGAGGAGCGCAGCTGTCCCTGCCAGATGGCCCGTACGGCGACGACCCGATCCCGGTGTCCCTCCGGCGCCTCCAGATGGACGCGCCAGCGGCCGGGGCGTGGATTCTTCACCCGCAACGCCTCGACCGGGCCGCTCTGACCGGTGATCTCGAAGGTCGAGCCGTCGAACGAGCCGTCGGTGCGGACCTTCCGGCCGCGCGGGTCGTAGTAGGTCGCGCTGACCTTCGGGTCGTGCTTGCTGACGGTGATCGACCCGTCCGTGGCGATCTTGGGGATGGTCACGTACAGGTCGGCGGGCGGCTTGCCCTCCGTGCCCTGGACGACCTGGGCGCAGCGGGCGGCGGCGAAGGTCTCCTGGAGCGCCTTGTCGATCCCGGCGGCACTGCCGACCACCCTCATCCGGGGTGTGGCCGAGGGCAGTTCGGCGCAGCCGTTGCGGAAACCGCCCTCGGCCATCTCCTTGAGGGCGTCCCGGTCGATGGCGTCGCCGAAGCCGAGCGGCCAGATCTGCACGGACTCCTCGCGGGCGCGGGCGAGCTGTTCGCCGAGCTGCCGGGCGGCGTCGGACTGGCGGCTCGCCGCGTCGGCGCCGTACTCCGGACTGTCGCGGACGTCGAGCTTGCCGTCGGTGAGCAGGAAGATCACCTTCGGGGTGCCGGTCCTGTCGTCCTGGGTGAGCCGGGTCAGCGCCTGGCGCAGCGCGGCCGGGAAGTCGGTGCCCGGGCCCATGCGGGCGTCGCGGCGGGAGAGCTTCTTGACGCAGCCGTTCAGATACGAGCGCCCCGAGGAGTCGACGACGGTCGGCGGGCACACCTCGGTGACCGGGGTCTGACCGGACTTCTCGGAGCTGCCGAAGCCGATGACCGTGGCGCGTGAGCGGTCCGAGATCTCGCCCTGGGCGATCAGCGCCGCGGCCTCCACCTCACGGTTCAGGTCCTCTTGGGAGAGGCTGTCGGACTGGTCGACGACGACGGCGAAGTCGATCGGGTCAGCGCCTTCGGTCACCGCCCCGGTCCGGCCGGGGGCGCCGGTGGCATGGCCCGGGGCCGCGCCGGTGACGGCGATCAGACCGGCCAGGGCCAGCAGGACTCCGGCCAGGCGTCTCACTCCGGCCCCTCGTGTCGCACGCGATGTGCTTCTCATGTGCACCGTCTCTCACCACAGCTCACTCAGTAGGACCAGCACCGCGCCGAGCATCAGGGAGCAGCCCCCCATGCGCAGCCAGCGGTACTTGGCGGCCAGGACCGCGGCGTGCACGGTCGCCTGGCTCAGCAGCCAGCCCACGACGTCCTCGCCTGTCGTGTTCAGCCGGGCCAGCAGTTCGTCGGAGGGGGTACCGGCGAGGAGGTCGTTCAGAAAGGTGTTCCGCGCCCCTATCCGGGTGCGGGGCAGAACGACCGCGATGAGCATCAGCAGTCCGGCCACGCAGAGGACTCCGCCCGCGGTGAGCAGGGCGAGCCTCAGCGGGGCTAGGGGCTGGTGCAGTCCGTCCTTGGTGAAGGCGACCGCGCAGAAGGCGATGGCCCCGGAGAGCAGGATCGCGGCTTTCGTGTCGGCCCTGGCGATGTCCTCGCGGACCGACGCGACCAGGCGCTCGGCCAGATACCTGACCTCGGTGGTGTCGGGTCCCTCCGGGCGCCCGGCCGGGACTCCGCTGCTCATTCGTCCCCCCAGTCGTCGAAGTCGGCGCTGGGCCTGGAGCCGCGCCGCGCGCTGCCGCGCTCGTCCTCCCGGTCGGCGCGCTCCCGGCGCGCGTCGCGGTCGCGTTCCGCGGACGACTCGACCCTGGTCGGCCGGTAGACCCGCGGTTCGTCGTCCCACGGGGGCCGCTCCGGTTCGCCGCGGTCGTCCCCGTAGCCGTACTCCCGGTCGTCGCGGTGTCCGCCGCGTCCGCCGTTCCGCCCGTCGCTCCGCCCGGCGTCGCGTCCGTCCCTCGGCCCGTCGCTCCTCCCGTCGCCGCGTCCGTCGTCGTCGAAGGTGTCCCAGTCGTCCGCCCGGCCGTTCCTGGGCGGCTCCTCGCGCCGGCGGCGGGGGCTCCGGCCCTCCTCCAGCTCCCGCCTCGGCCGCTGTCCGAGCAGCAGTTGGTCCGAGACGCCGCCGATCACCGCTCCCCCGCTCTCGCGGAGCAGCCGCAGCGTTTCGAACATCTGGTCGCCGATGTCGTGGCGTTCGAGATGTCCGGTGTCGAGCAGCCGGTTGAAGAGGTTGATGAGGTCGGTCTGTCCCTCGCGCTTCTCCTGCCGGATGGCCTCGCGGATCTCCCACTCCTTGGCGGGGTTGCGCGCCATGAAGTGGATGATCTCGGCCTCCTGGCCGCGGCGGAGCACCGCTTCGAGTTCGGCGGCCCGCTCGTTGACGAGCCGGCGCTCCATCGCCTCCTTGCGGCGGTCGGCCTCGGCCCGCGCCTCGTCCCTCGACATGTCGAAGTCGATGTCGTCGCGCTCGCCCTTGCGCTGCCTGACCGGGTCGCTCAGATCGATGAACACATGGATGCGCAGCCGCAGTCCGAGATCGCGGCCCAGATCGATACGGCCCCTGACCAGTTCTTCCTGGACCGCCTCGTCGACACGCTGCGCGTCCGTGAGCCGGAAGCGGCGGGAGACCTGGCGCAGCATGGCGAGGAGTTCGCCGTGGAGCAGTTCACCGACATCCCACACGCGCTTCATGACGACCGCGTACGGCTCCTCGACCTCCCAGTGCACCTCGGCGCGCGCGTCGAAGAACTGGGCGTCGCCCGCGGCGGGCAGGGCCAGTTCGAACGAGGTCACGTTCCGGCCGAGCAGGACCTCGAACACGGTGTACGGGGTGCGGAGTCTGGGTCTGTCGTGGTCGTCACGGGGGCGGTCGGGCCACACCACGCTGTACCCGCCGTTCCGGTACAGGAGTACGGCGGCGACCTGGCCGCTCTCCTGCCGGTAGGGCGGCCTGCGCTCACGCAGCAGCGGGCCCACGGCGCCGTCCTTGTACTGCTCCACCGTCTCGTCGTCCGCCGGCCGGCTCGTCACCGCCACACCTCCCCGCTCCGGTGCCCCGTGCCCGGGACTCCGCTCCTCGTACCGCCGCTCCTCGTACCGCCGCTCGCCGTACCGCCGTCCGCCGTCGCGTGGCTCGCCGTACCGCTGCTCGCCGTCGCGTTGTCCGCCCGCGCGTCGTTCGCCCTCGGGTGGGCGCGGCCGCTTCTCGTGCAGCCACTGGGCGTACTGCTGTTCCCGGTCCCCCTGTGCGGACCGCTCCTCGTACGGTGACGGGCTCATGCCGCGGCCCCCTCTCCCACCGCGTCCCACATCGTGCGCGCCGCGGTCTTGTCCAACGGTTCGTCGGGGTCCTTGACCAGCCGCGCCAGCAGGTGGCGCAGCCGGTCGCGGTCCCTGCGCCCCTCGGCCAGCCGGACCAGGAAGCCGCAGACGGCCTCCAGCTGCTGTGCGTCCCCGGCGGCCTGGCGCAGCAGCAGGGCGAGGGAGTCCTGTGCCGCGGCGCCGGCGCGCGGCGTGGCCAGCGTGCGCCGGACCAGCCAGGCCAGCCGCCCGGTCAGTCCGGGCTCGGTCTCCAGCAGGGCGGAGAGCAGCATCCTCTTGCCGCGTGCCTGGAGTTCGGGCATGTCCTGGAGGCCCCACAGGAAGGTCGTGCGGGTGCGCAGGGCGCCGATCACGGTGAGCAGGGCGAGGTCGGCGGGGCCCCTCCGAGTGTCGCGGAGCCATGCGTCGAGACGGTGGACGACGGCCTCCGGCTCCGGTCCCGCCAGCAGCCGGGTCACACTGAACGACGCGTTGGACAGGATGTCCGTGTCATGGGCGGCGTCGGTGTCGTCGTGGGCGCGGACCGCCACCTTGGCGAGGGCGTCGAGCGACGCCGCGACGGAACCGGCCGCCATTCCGTAGCCGTGCGCGAGGACCGCGGTGGTCAGCAGTTCCTCGTGGCTGCTCTTCGCCCACTCCTTGAGCAGGGCGGCCACCGCGGGCTGTACGGACGGCTCGCGCGCGGCCTCCGCCAGCGCGGTCGCGGCCGACATCCGCTGTACGGGGCTGTCGGAGGCGGCCATGGGCACGATCAGTTCGCCGGAGCCGTAGGGCAGGTCCCAGGAGCAGAGCACTCCGGCCGCGATGGAGGCCCGTACCCACAGGACGGGCCGGGGGTCGTCGCACAGGGCGCGCAGCCAGCGGACGAGAGGGCCGCGCACATTGTGGTAGCCGTGCCAGACCTCCCTCAGGACCGCCGTCGCGAGGGCCTCGCCCTGGAAGCTGATGGCCTGTACCGGCACCTGGGCGTCGCCGAGGTCCAGCTCGCCGTCCTGGAGCACGGCCCGGGCCGCGACCGGCCGGGCCTCCGCGTGGGTGCCGAAGAGCCTGCGGCCCACGGGGGTCTCGGGGTCGAGCGTGACCGCCAGCTCCCAGGCGAGCTGTTCGCCCGCCTCCGCGGTGAGGCTGTACGGCGAGCCGTTGAACACGGCGACGGCGATACGGAAGGCGGCGGCGCTCAGGGTGGGCAGCGCCTCGGGCAGGGTGCCGGGCCGGTCCGCGCCCGCGAACCAGTCCCTGGCCTGGGCGTCGACGAAGGTCGAGCAGGCGGCGAGCAGCCGGCGGTGCGTCAGTTCGCCGCTCCGGCGCCGGACGAGATGGCCGGCGAGTCGCGCGGCCTCGCCCGGCCGCAGCCCGTCCAGGCCGAGGGCTTCGGTGACGTCCTCCCCGGCGGCCAGCGCCAGGGCCTCGTCCAGGGCACCGTCGGGCGCGTCCGCCAGAAGCACCCGGAGGTGCTGGCGGAGGACCTTCTCCCAGGGCGGCGCGGGGCAGGCCACTCCGTACCGGCCGCGCAGCAGCCGGTCGGCCGGCTCGCCGTTCTCGACGAGGAGCACGGCGAAGGCTCCCGCCTTGACGAGTTTGCTGCGCAGGCCGTCGAGGTGGAGCTCGGTCGGTCCCGCCCGCCGGACACGGGGCCTGCTCCGGCCGTCGGCCCGCTCCGGCTCCTGCCACCCGGTGTCCTCGGACTCGATCTTCAGGAGATGGCCGTGACCCGGCCGGATCTCCTCGATCTCGTGGACCTTGACTCCGGGGTCGAGCCGGGTCACCTTGTCGTCGGCGACGCCCGCGAGCAGGGAGAGCCCCGTCGCCGTACGGCCGCTGTTGTGTTCCCCGCAGAGGACCAGCAGGCCGCGCTCGCGGAGCCGCTGCTCCATCTCCTCGTAGCCCGGAGCCTCGCAGTACACACCGGCGAGGCGGGTCAGCTCCTCGGCCGGGACGGGGCCCTGGACCATGGCGTGTCCGCCGCCGACGCCGAGCTGGTTGATGAAGGTGTTGCCTTCGTAGTACTGGCCGTCCGCGCCGAAGCCGATGGCGCGCCCCGTCTTGCCGGCCGCGAAGGTCTGGAGGGCGGCGTGCGCCGTACCGGAGCCGCCCGTACCGCCCGAGGCACCGAGCGGATTACGGCCCGCCTGGTCGAAGGGGTTGGACTCGGGAGAATCCTGGCCGTCGCCCGGCGCCCGCCGGTCCGCGCCCTTCTCGGGCCTGTCGGCCTTCTTGTGGTCGGCCGCGTTCTTCTCGGGCGACCGGTCCTCGGCGGCATCCTGGGGATCCGGCGCGTCCGGCGTCTCGTCCTGGTCGCTCACGCGGACTCACCCGGCCCGGAGGCCGGTCCCCGCCGCTTGTCGAATCCGGTGAAGTTGTGGAACACGCCGTTCTCGAAGTGCTGGAAGTCCCCCTGGACGGAGATGCTCCTCCCCGCGGAAGGAGGCGGTGGGCCGTCCCCCGGTGTCGGCCCACCGCCGGTCTGTTGCCGCGCCGCGCCCCCGTCGTCGTCCGGGTGCGGGCCCTCACCGGACCCTCCGGACGTCCCGGCCAGGCCGGAGAGCGCGGCAGCGGATAACCGCGGGATGTGTAACCAGGCGGTCTCGTCCGTCTCCTTGAACCGGACGCGTGAGCGTACGTAGTGCTCGGGCTCCACCTGGCGCCCGCCTTCCGCCACCACGTTCACGTACAGCCAGTCGGAGACGACCAGCAGCAGGTCGGAGCCCGGGGCGTCCGCCATGACCCGCTTGGCCGTCGGGCTGTCGCAGAGCCGGCAGGCCAGGTCCACGGCCCGGCCCACCAGCCCCCTGCCGTCGTCGAGCACGGGCCCCGCGTTCATCCCGATCCGCAGTCGCAGCCGCTGCGCGCTGCCCTCGTTGTGCTCGCGCAGGTACTGGTACAGCGTTTCGAGCCAGCCCCCGACCATCAGGGACGACGGGGTGCCCGGATCGAGCGCGGTGAGGATGCCGTCCCCGCGGTCCTCCTGGTGCAGACCGCGGGGATCGACGTCCACCGCGGCGAACGCCTCGTCGAACGCGCCGTACAGGGCGTTCCGCATCCGCTTCTTGGCCGCCATCCCCAGCGTGCCCGAACCGCAGGCGTCGCCGAAGACCACCAGTCTGCTGACCGCTCCCACACTGCTCACTGCTCCCCCTGTGCCGTGGTGACAGAACAAGCCTCGCCGCGAAACGCGGCGGGCGATGTAGCCGTTTACACAGCCGGAGGAGTTTTCTCCGGCCGTTCCGCCCGAGGCCGCTGCGACTGCCGCCCGTCGGCGAGCAGCCGCAGCACCTGTATGTCCGTGACCGTGAGCCGCCGGTTGCCCGTCCGTACGACGTCCTGCTCCCGCAGCAGGCGCAGCGCCTTGGCGACGGCCTCCCTGGTGGCCCCGATCGCCGCCGCCAGGTCGTGCTGGGGCAGCGGCAGTTCGACCACGGTGCCGTCGCCGCCGGGGCGTCCGACCCGTTCGGTCAGCTCGACCAGCCGGGCCGCGAGGCGTTGCAGGACGGAGCCGGAGGCCAGCGAGCGGCGTTCGACGTCGGCGCTGCGCAGCCGGGCGCTGAGCTGGCGCATGATCAGTGAGGTGGCGTGCGGGCGCGCGGCGAGGAAGCTGCGGAACCGCTCGCCGGAGACGGCCGTGGCCTCCACGCGGCCGAGCGCGGTGACGGTCGCGCTGCGCGGCCCCTGGTCGAACGCGGCCATGTCGCCGACCACTTCACCCGCACCGCGCAGCGCCAGGATGAGCCGGGCTCCCCGGTCGGTGTCGACGGAGACCACGGACCAGCCCGAGCGCAGGGCGAGTACGAAGGTCGTCGTGTCCCGCTCCCTGAGCATCACCTCGCCCGGGGCGTAGGCCCGCCGCGTGCCGAGGGCGAGCAGGGCGGCACGGTCCTGGGGAGTGAGGGCGTCGAGGAAGGAACGATTACGTTCGATAAGACTCATACTCACCCCCGTGAGAATGTGCGCGTACCGGACAGCCGTCACACCGGTCACAGCCGTTCGCCCCGTGCGCCGGTTATGCGCCAACCAAGCCCTGCTGGTAAAACTTTTGACTGCCGGTCAACGGGTGGTGACGAAACGTTAGGACCTCGTCACAGCGCCGTCAACTCGACCATGATGCTCCTCGGAACCTCCTGTTACGTGCGAAATGGCAGGATCGATTTCAGGACGACGACGGACGTGGTACACACATTCGTCCCCGTGCCTGGAAAACACCGTACGGGGAGGCACTGACAGCGCCTCCCCGTACCTGTGGAAAACCTGCTCCGACGCAGGTCGGAGCTTCTGACGTGGATCAGAGCCTCGGGTCCACCGGTTCGGACTCCAGGGCCAGGACCGCGAAGACCGCTTCGTGGATCCGCCACAGCGGTTCGCCGTCGGCCAGCCGGTCCAGGGCTTCGAGACCGAGGGCGTACTCCCGGAGCGCCAGCGAGCGCTTGTGGCCGAGGAACCGGCCGCGCAGCCTCTCCAGATTCTCCGGCCGGGTGTACTCGGGACCGTAGATGATCCGCAGGTACTCACGGCCACGGACCTTGATCCCCGGCTGGACCAGTCGCCCCTTCTCGTCCTTCACCAGCGCCTGGAGCGGCTTGACGACCATGCCCTCGCCACCCCGCTCCGTCATCTCCAGCCACCAGTCGACCCCGGCACGCACCGAGTCCGCGTCCCCCGTGTCGACGAGCAGCCGCCGGGTGACCTGGAGCAGCCCCGCCGGATCGTGCTCGACCAGCCGGTCCAGCCAGGCCAGCTGACGGTCGTGCGGCACACCGGCGAGGTTGCGGCCGGCCGCGGCCAGCAGCTGGAACGGCGCCAGACGCACACCGTCCAGGCCGTCCGTCGTCCAGCAGTACCGCCGGTACGCCTCGGTGAACGCGGCGGCGTCGGCCGCCCGTTCACGCTGCGCGGCCAGCAGACCGGCCGCCGGTACACCCCGGGACACGGCGGCTTCGAGGGCGCGGGTGACCGCGGGGAACGCCGCGCCCGCCGCGGCGCCCACCGCCGCGTACTGGCTGCGCAGCAGGCCGGTCGCCTTGAGGGACCAGGGCATCAGTTCGGCGTCCAGAAGGAGCCAGTCCGTGTCCAGTTCTCGCCAGAGTCCCGCGGCGGTCACCGCGGTCCGCAGCCGGCCGAGGATCTCCTCGATGACCGCGGGGTCGTCGAAGAACGGCCGTCCGGTACGGGTGTGCAGCGCGCCCGTGGCCCCGCGCACCCCGAACCGCGCCTCGGCCACCGTCTCGCTCGCGCAGACCAGCGCCACCGCGCGGGAACCCATGTGCTTCTCCTCGCACACGACCCGCGCGACGCCGTCCGCCGCGTACTGTGCGAACGCCTCGGCCGGGTGTTCCAGGAAGCCCTCCTCGTGCGAGGCGGCGGTCGGCGCCATGGTGGGCGGCAGATAGGCGAGGAGCCGCGGGTCGGTCGCGAAGCGGCTCATGACCTCCAGCGCCGCCGCCGCGTTCTCCTCGCGCACCGCGAGGCGCGCCATGTGACGCGTCTCCACGATC
This sequence comes from Streptomyces sp. NPDC088124, assembly GCF_040685895.1. Taxonomy (NCBI): domain Bacteria; kingdom Bacillati; phylum Actinomycetota; class Actinomycetes; order Kitasatosporales; family Streptomycetaceae; genus Streptomyces; species Streptomyces sp. NPDC088124. Next base: position 34,649 of record NZ_JBFBJB010000010.1, read on the forward strand.
CGCCGGCCGTGCACGTCGGCGAGGTCCAGCGGGCGGCCCTCCCGGCCGCCGGGCGCCTCCGTGGCGAGCGGCTTGACCGGCTCGTACCAGACCCGCTCGGCCGGTACGTCGACCAGTTCGCGCTCGGGCCAGCGCAGCGCGGTCATCCTGCCGCCGAACACCGCTCCGGTGTCCAGGCAGAGGGTGTTGTTGAGCCACGAGGTGTTCGGTACGGGCGTGTGACCGTAGACGACGGCCGCCCGGCCCCGGTAGTCCTCGGCCCACGGGTAGCGCACGGGCAGGCCGAACGCGTCGGTCTCACCCGTGGTGTCGCCGTACAGGGCGTGCGAGCGGACCCGGCCCGAGGTGCGGCCGTGGTACTTCTCGGGCAGCCCGGCGTGGCAGACCACCAGCTTCCCGCCGTCGAGCACGTAGTGGCTGATGAGCCCGTCGATGAACTCCCCGGCCTTCGCGCGGAAGGCGTCGTCCTCCCTGTCCAGTTGCTCGACCGTCTCGGCGAGTCCATGCGTGAGCTGGACCTTTCTGCCCTTGAGCCACCGTCCGAGCTTGTTCTCGTGGTTGCCGGCGACGCACAGGGCGCTGCCCGCCTCGACCATGCCCATCACCCGGCGCAGCACCCCGGGGCTGTCCGGGCCGCGGTCGACGAGGTCGCCGACGAAGACGGCCGTACGCCCCTGCGGGTGGACCCCGTCGACGTAACCGAGCCGGCCGAGCAGGGTCTCCAGCTCAGAGCGGCAGCCGTGGACATCACCGATGATGTCGAAGGGGCCGGTGAGGTGACGGAGGTCGTTGTACCGGCGTTCGAGGACGATCTCGGCCGCCTCCACCTCCCGTTCGCCGCGCAGGACGTGCACCTTGCGGAAGCCCTCGCGCTCCAGTCCCCGCAGCGAGCGGCGCAGTTCACCGCGGTGGCGCCTGATCACCCGGCGCGGCATCGAAGCCCGCTCGGGGCGGGCGGCGTTGCGCGCGGCGCACACCTCTTCGGGCAGGTCGAGAACGATCGCGACGGGCAGCACGTCATGCTCACGGGCGAGCCGTACCAGCTCCCTGCGGCTCTCCGTCTGCACGTTCGTGGCGTCGACGACGGTGAGCCGGCCGGCCGCGAGGCGCTTGCCGACGATGTAGTGGAGCACGTCGAAGGCGTCGCCGCTCGCGCTCTGGTCGTTCTCGTCGTCGGCGACCAGACCTCGGCAGAAGTCCGAGGAGACGACCTCGGTAGGCTTGAACCGGGTACGGGCGAAGGTGGACTTGCCGGATCCGCTCGCCCCGATCAGCACCACGAGGGAGAGCTCGGGCACGGGGAGACGGCGGGCCGCGCGGACCTCGGAACCGGTCGCACCCCCACCGCCGCCCGCGTTCTCGTCCTCAGCCGCGTTCTCGTTCTCAGCCGCGTTCTCCTGGTCGCGGGTCATCGGCCCTTCCCCTCCTTCTTGTCCTTCTCGTCCTTCTCGTCCCTCGCCTGCTCGACGAAGACCGCCATCTGCGTGGGCGGTCCCACCTCCGGGTCGTCGTCCCCGACCGCCGTATACGTCACCCCGTAGCCATGGCGCCGCGCCACCTCCCCGGCCCAGGCGTGGAACTCCGCCCGCGTCCACTCGAAGCGGTGGTCGCTGTGGCGCACCTGCCCGGCGGGAAGGGTCTCCCAGCGCACGTTGTACTCGGCGTTGGGGGTGGTGACGACGACCGTGCGCGGCCGGGCCGCGCCGAACACCGCGTACTCCAGGGCGGGCAGCCGCGGCGGGTCGACATGCTCCACGACCTCGCTCAGCACGGCCGCGTCGTATCCCGTGAGCCGCTTGTCGGTGTACGTGAGAGCGCCCTGGACCAGCGAGACGCGTTCGGCCTGGCGCTCCCCCATCCGGTCCAGCTTGAGCCGGCGCGCGGCCACGGTCAGCGCCCGTACGGACACGTCCACGCCCACGATCCGGGTGAACCGCGCGTCCTTCAGCAGCGCCTGGACGAGCCGGCCCTGGCCGCAGCCGAGGTCGAGCACCGTGCTCGCGCCCGCGTCGCGCAGGGCCGCCAGGATCGCGGCGCACCGCAGCTCCGCGAGCGAGGGCGGCTTCCCCGCCTCGTCGCCGGTGTCGGCGGGGGCCTCCGCCTCGACCGCGTTGTCGAGCGCCTCGACCTCGGTGTCGTCGGCCTCGGCGAGCCGGACCAGTTCGAGCCGGTTCATGGCCTCCCGGGTCAGCCCCCAGCGGCGGGCGAGGTAGCGGCTGGTGATCAGCTTCTGCTCCGGGTGGTCGGCCAGCCATCCCTCACCCGCCCGCAGGAGCTTGTCCACCTCGTCGGGCGCGACCCAGTAGTGCTTGGCGTCGTCGAGCACCGGCAGCAGCACATAGAGCTGGCGCAGCGCGTCGGCGAGCCGCAGTTCGCCCTCCAGGACGAGCTGTACGTAGCGGGAGTCGCCCCACTCCGGGAACCGCTCGTCCAGCGCCACGGGCCGCGCCTCCACCGAGGCCCAGCCCAGCGGTCCGAAGAGCTTCCCGACCAGTTCGGCGCCGCCCCGCGCGGGCACCGCGGGGATCTCGATCCGCAGCGGCAGGGGACTCGCCGCGCGCTCGGGCCGTGCGGCACAGACGCCGCGCAGCGCGCTCCTGAACACCGTGGACAGCGCGACCGCCAGCAGTGAGGAGGCCGCGTAGGGGCGGTCGTTGACGTACTGGGCGAGCGCCGTGTCGGGGGCTCCGCCCCGGCCCTTCCCCTTGCCGCGCCGGACCAGGGCCACGGGATCGACTTCCAGCAGCAGCGCCGCCGTGCAGCGCTCGTCGGACGCCTCGGGATAGAGCACCTGGGCGGTGCCATGGGACGTGGAGAACGACTGCGCCCGGTCGGGATGTTTGTGCAGCAGAAACCCGAGGTCGGTCGCGGGGCGCTCTGGGGTACCGGTGGTACTGATCGTCAGGAACACCTGGTCGAGTATGGCCCGCTCGGCCCCTCGTCACGACGGGTTTTCCCGGCCGGCGTCCCGCCCGACCGGCACCCTGCCCGGCCGGCGCCCCGCCCGACCGGCACCCTGCCCGACCGGCGCCCCGCCCGGCCGCCGTCAGCGACCGACGAGTCCGGCGAGCCCGGTGATCTCGGCCGGACCGACCCGGCAGCAGCCGCCCACCAGCCGCGCGCCCGCCGCCCGCCAGGAACGCACCCGGGACGGGTCGAACGTGGGCTCCCCGCGCCAGCCCCGGGCCACCGCGTCCCACTCCTCGCCGCTGTTCGGATAGACGACGACGGGCTTGCCCGTCACCTCCGCGGCGATCTCCACGGCGCGGTCCGCGTCCCCGGGATCGCAGCAGTTGACGCCGACCGCGATCACCGAGGCGTTCCCCGCCGCCAGGGCGAAGGCGTCGGCCAGCGGCTGGCCGGCCCGGGTGCGCTCGCCCGCGACGGAGTACGAGAGCCACACCGGCACCCCGCATCCGTCGACGGCGCGCAGCAGTGCCGCCGCCTCGTCGGAGTCCGGCACGGTCTCCAGCGCGAGCACATCGGGGCCGGCCGCGGCGAGGGTCTCGATCCTCGGCCGGTGGAAGCGCTCCAGCTCCGCCACGGAGAGCCCGTACCGCCCGCGGTACTCGCTGCCGTCCGCGAGCATCGCGCCGTACGGGCCGACCGAGGCGGCCACCCATACCTCCCGCGGCCCCGTCCCGGCCGCGGATCGCGCCAGCTCCACGCTGCGGGCCAGCAGCGCGCCCGCTTCGTCCCGGCCCACCCCGCGGCGGGCGAACCCCTCGTACGTCGCCTGGTAGCTGGAGGTGATGAGCACCTGGGCGCCCGCGCGCACATACGCCGTGTGGGCGGCCTCGATCTGTTCGGGGTCCTCGGCGAGGAGCCTCGCCGACCACAGCTCGCCGGACAGATCGCACCCCTGCGCCGTGAGCTGGTTGGAGAGACCTCCGTCAAGGACGACGGTCCCCTCGGCGAGGGCGGCGGCGAGTGCGCGGGCGGGCTTCACGGTGGCTCCTGTACTCCGGATCCCGGGCGGTTCAGCTCAGCTGCGACTGGATCTGCGAGGAGATCAGCTCCAGGTGGTCGAGATCGTCCAGATCCATCACCTGGAGGTAGATCCGCGAGGATCCGACGGCGGCGTACCGGCCGATCTTGTCGACCACCTCGGCGGGCGAGCCGGCCAGCCCGTTCGCCTTCAGCTCCTCCACCTCCCGGCCGAGAGCGGCGGCACGGCGGGCCACCTCCGCGTCGTCCTTGCCCACGCAGACGACCAGCGCGTTGGAGTACACGAGGTCGTCCGCCGCGCGCCCGGCCTTCTCGGCCGCGTCCCGCACCCGGCCGAACTGCCGCTCGGTGTCCTCGATCGAGGCGAACGGGATGTTGAACTCGTCGGCGTACTGCGCGGTGAGCCGCGGGGTGCGTGTCGCGCCGTGTCCGCCGATCAGCACCGGCACCTTGCGCTGCGCGGGCTTGGGCAGCGCGGGTGAGTCGGTGAGCTGGTAATACGTGCCCTCGTACGAGAAGGTCTTGCCGGTCTCGGTGGCCCACAGCCCCGTGACGATGGCCAGTTGCTCCTCCAGCCGGGCGAACTTCTCCTTCGGGAACGGGATTCCGTACGCCTTGTGCTCCTCCTCGAACCAGCCCGCGCCCAGGCCCAGTTCGACCCGGCCGCCGGACATCTGGTCGACCTGGGCGACCTGGATGGCGAGCACGCCCGGGAGGCGGAACGTCCCGGCGGTCATCAGGGTGCCCAGCCGGATCCGCTTGGTCTCCCGGGCCAGCCCGGCGAGGGTGATCCAGGCATCCGTCGGCCCGGGGAGACCGTCCACGGAACCCATCCGCAGATAGTGGTCGGACCGGAAGAACGCGTCGAAGCCAAGATCCTCGGTGGCCTTGGCCACGGTCAGCAGTGTGTCGTAGCTCGCCCCTTGCTGGGGCTCGGTGAAGATGCGCAGATCCATGGCTCCATCCTGCACCTTCGCGCGGGTGCCGCTCCGACCCGCCCTGTCGAACCGCCCGGTCAGAGGGGTCCCACCGGCGAGTCGGCCGCCTCCTCCCTGCCGCGTCCTCTGCCGCGCTCCCGCCGGTGGTCCCCGCCGTGATCCGTGCCGCGCTCCCCGACCCGGTCCGGCAGACGGTCCCCGACCCGTTCGGGAAGGCGGTCCCCCGCGGCCCTGCCCCGGTCACGGCCGCCGACCGGCATCCCGTCCCACCCCCGCTCGCGCCGCCACTCGCTCGGCCACACCCGCTCCTCCTCCCGGTCCCGCTCCCGCTCCCTTTCCCGTTCCCTCTCACGCTCCTGCGTGAGGAGGCGCCGCAGCATCCCACCCACCCGGTCGTTCGACTCGTCCGCCGCGTCGATCGCCTCTATGCACTGCCAGTACAGCCCCTCCTCGTCCGTCGCACACGCCACCGCGACCAGCGCGATGCCCACGTCGCCCAATAACGCGCCGAGTCCGGTCAGCGTCTCCCGCACGTCCCGCACCCCGGACAGCTGCAGCGCCCGTATCGCTCCGGCGCCGAGCCCCGGTATGTCCGGCGGAATGCCGCCGCCCCCGCCCGCCCCGTACAGATCCGGGAGATCGCGCAGATCCCGCGCCGCCCCGCGCAGCTCCTTCGGCCCTCTCAACGCCAGCTGATGCCCGATCGCCTGAGCGAGGGCCTGTGCCTGCCACGCCTCCGCGACGACGTCCATTTCCTCCGCGCTCGCCGCCAGGGCATGCCGGCTCACAGCGATGAGCCGTTCCGCATCCATCCGCACTCCCCACTCCCACGAGAATCCTGCCCAAGAACTCCACTACCCAGAGTGAGCGCATCGGCGCAGAAAAGCTAGAGCATTGCGGAAATCTGTGGACAGCAGACTCGTTGTGCATAACTCGGCCACTCCGGAGAGTGACAATCGCGCTCAATCGCCATGATCGGCGGGCCTCTTGGGCGGGAAGCGGAGCTCATTCCGCTCCACCTTCTCGGCGAGCGCCGCGAGCGGGTCGACACCCAGCACCGCGCAGAACTGGAGGAGGTAGGCGAGCACATCCGCGACCTCGTCGCGCACCCGGTGGGCCGACTCCGGGTCCGCCATCACCCGGGCCGACTCCTCGGGGGTCAGCCACTGGAAGATCTCCAGCAGCTCCGACGCCTCGACGCTCAGCGCCGCCGCCAGGTTCTTGGGGGTGTGGTACGGCTCCCAGTCCCGCGCCGCCGCGAACGCGGCCAGTCTCCGCTGCAGTTGCGCCACATCAAGTTCGGTCACGGGTCCAGGTCTACCACCGTCACACCGGCCGCCCCGCGCGCGTACGAGGCGTCCCTGGCCGGCAGCGCCCGCACCGTGGCACCCGCGCCGAGCCGGCCCAGCGACTCGTACGTCGACGGCGCCGGCGCCGTCGACGTGCCGCTGCCGCTCGCGCCCGTGAAGAGCGTCACGGGACCGATCGGGAAGGCGGCCCCGCGGTGCGAGGTGAAGGCGGAGAGCCGCAGCTCGGTGACGGCGGGCCAGGGCCGGGGCGGCGGGGCGGCGGCGCGGGGGCGGAAGGCTTCCATGGCCGGACCGTATGCGGCGGCCCCGGTGACGAACCGTTCCTCCCGCGGGACCTTCCTGCGAGCGGGCAATCTTCCTACGAGCGGGCGACCTTCCTACGAGCGAGGGATGGTGTCCGCCGCGATCCCCTCGACCTCCGTGCCGATCGGGGCGAGCAGGAAGACGTTCTTGTCGACCCGGTGCATCCCGCTGCCCAGCCCGAAGACCACCCCGCTGCTGAAGTCCAGGATGCGCTTGGCCACATCGGTCTCGGCGCCGGTCAGGTCCAGTAGCACCGGGATCCGCGCGATCAGGTGGTCGGCGACCTCCCGCGCGTCCGCGAAGACCCGGACCCGCAGCACGATGAAGCGCCGGTTCTCCTCGACGGGTTCCCTGGAGACGGTCCTGTGGTCCACCCGCGAGGGCCACTCGTTGCGGCCCCGCAGCGGAACGACCTGGGCGAGGCCCTCCCACTGCTCATCGGTGGCGTCATACCCGTCGTAACGGCCGTACCTGCTCACCGGACCACCCGGCCCGCACGTTCTGTCTGCATCAGGTCATCCTCCCGCGCCTCACCCGTTCGGCCCATCAGCGACACGGCTGTGTGCGGCTCTTGTCCGGCTGTGTCACGGTCTCCGGCTGTGTGACATACGGCTCCTCCGGTGCCACCGGAGGAGCCGGCCGGACGCACCGGTTCTCCGCCGGACGTGACCGGAGGGACGGGGCCCCGTGCCCCTCCGGGACCCCATCCTCACATCACGCGCGCCCTCGTCTCAACGGGGGCCGCCGTGCTCCCTCCTCACCTCCAGACCCGCGGGCGCCTCGATGTGCGCCGTGCCGTCCGCGTCGACGGTGATGTCGAGCCGGCCGCCGGCGACGTCGAACCCCTCGGCCTTCAGCGGCCGGTACGCCTCGGTGAAGGTGGGCGCGACGGTCACGGTGCCGCCCGGCACATCGGCGGAGAGCCCCAGCGCGGACTGGAGGACCAGCACGGACGAGGCCGCCGCCCACGCCTGCGGCCGGCAGGACGCCGGATACGGCGAGGGCACCGGGTCGGTCGCGGCGCCGTGCCCCGCGAACAGTTCGGGCAGCCGCGCGTCGAAGCCCGCGGACGCGGTGAGCAGCCCGGCCGCGAGCGGCGCCGCCGCGTCCGGGAAACCGGCCCTGACCAGCCCGTGGACCGCGATCGCGGTGTCGTGCGGCCAGATGGACCCGATGTGGTAGCCGAACGGGTTGTACCCCACGGAGTCGCTGCTCAGCGTGCGCAGCCCGTGCCCGGAGTCCAGGTCGGGCGCGCCGATCCGGGCGGCGAGCAGCCCGCTCTCCTCGTGGTTGAGCAGCCCCGTGCCGAGCAGGTGGCCGAAGCCGGAGGTGACGGAGTCCACCGGCCTGCCGTCCCGGTCCAGCGCGACGGCCGGGTACGCGCCGCGCTCGTCCTCCACCCAGAAGCGGTCGCGGAACCGGTCGCTCAGCCGCTCGGCCCACTCCTCCCAGCGGTCGGCGCCGGGCCGGCCGAAGGCGCGCAGCAAAGCGGCGCCGCCGCGGGCCGCCTCGTACGCGTACGCCTGCACCTCGCAGAGCGCGATCGGCGAGGTGGCGAGGCGTCCGTCGCGGTGCCGGATGGCGTCGCCGGAGTCCTTCCAGCCCTGGTTGGCCAGGCCGCGGCCGGTGCCGTCGATGTACTTCAGGAAGCCGTCGCCGTCGGCCGCGCTCTGGTCGTGCATCCAGCCGAGGGCCGCCTCCGCGTGCGGCAGCAGCTCCTCGACCTCCTCGGGGGCGAGCCCCCAGCGCCAGGAGTCGTGCAGCAGCGTGATCCACAGCGGGGTGGCGTCGACGGTGCCGTAGTAGCTGGGCGGCAGGGCGAAGCTGTCGTGGAACGACTGGGCGGCGCGGCGCACTTCGTGCAGGATCTTGCCGGGCTGCTCCTCGGTCTCCGGGTCGTTCCGCAGGCCCTGGCGGCGGGCGAGCGTACGGAGGGTGCCCGCCGCGAGTCCGGTGCCCAGCGGCAGCAGCATCCGGGCCGCCCACAGCGAGTCGCGGCCGAAGAGCGTGAGGAACCAGGGGGCTCCGGCGGCCAGGAACTGGTCGGCGGGGCGCCCGGGTGCCGTGAGCGCCCCGCGGCCGGCGCCGTCGGGGGCCTCGCCCGGCGCCACCGGGTCGCTGAGCCGCAGCCGGTCGAGGTCGGCGGCGGACTGGCCGAGCCACTGGTCGAAGCGGCGGTCGGCGCTGCGCAGCACCGGCGTGCGCCAGGGCACGCTCTCCGCCGGCGGCGCCGGGAACTGGTCGCCGTCCTCGTGGGCCGCGACGCAGCGCAGTACGGCGGTCCACTCGGTGCCGGGCGCCAGTTCGACGTCGTACGTGAACCGTCCGGACGCGGCGTCGACGGCGGCGGGCTCCGGGGAGCTGGTCAGCCGTACGGAGAAGGACTCCTTGGCCCAGTCGAGCCCGGCGTCCGTGGCGGTGGCGGCGACGGCGGGCCGTGCGTCACCCTGCTTGACGCGCTCCATCAGGGCGAGGTCGGTGGCGGCGGTGACGATCAGCGTGACCCGGACGTGTTGGCGCCCCGCGTTGGCGAGTTCGAGGGTCTCCTCCAGGCATCCGGGGGTGACCCGGCGGCGGCGCCACAGAGTGACGGCGGGGTCCGGGGTCGACTCGCCCAGGCCGCGCAGCACCCCGCGGAAGGAGGCCCGGTCGGCTCCTTCGAGGGCGCCTCGCACCGGCGCGATCCCGACGCCGTCGGCCTCGACGGTCAGCCGGGCGAGGGCTCTGCTGTCGCCGTGGTAGAAGCCGTCGGCACCGCCGTCGAACTGCCCGTCCGCATGGGATATCGCGAAGCTCGGCGCGTACAGCGTGACGCTGGCGTCGTGCAGGAACGGCTGCAGTGCCTCGGCCGCCGGGACGGCCTCTGCGACGGAGTTCATAGTGTCGTGGGTCTTGACAGTGGTGGACAACAGAGCAGAACCTCTCAGTCATTGGAGCGTTCCAAGAACCCTAACGACGACTTCAGCTCGTTGACAATGGGATTTGAACGCTCCAATAAACTCGTAGAGTCAACAGAAGATCCACCACCAGATTCACCCGTCGATGCGTGAGAACGGTTCCGGAGACAGCCATGCCCCGCTCCACCAGGCCCCCTTCGTCCAAGCCGGGTCCCGTGACCCTGGCCATGGTGGCGCGGCGGGCCGGGGTCTCCCCGCAGACCGTCTCGAACGCCCTCAACGCCCCGGGGCTGCTCAGGCCCGAGACCCTGGAACGGGTCCGCGCCACCGTCGACGCGATGGGGTACCGCCCGCACCGGGCCGCGCAGACGCTGCGCACCCGCTCCAGCAAGCTCATCGGGTACGGCATCCGTCCCACCGCCCCCGGCGCCACCGCCCCGGTGATGGACCGCTTCCTGCACGCCCTCTCGCAGGCCGCGGACGAGGCCGGCTACCGGATCCTGCTCTTCGCCTCGCCGCCCGGCAGCCCCGGGCTCGACGGCCACGAGGAACTCCTCGACCTGCACAGCGTGGACGGCTTCGTGCTCAGCGGCACCGACCGCGGCGACCCCCGCCAGGCGTGGCTGGCCGGGCGCGGCGTGCCGTTCGTGGGATTCGGCCGGATGTGGTCGGGCCGGCAGATCGGCGACTGGGCGGACGTCGACGGCGCCTCGGGCACCGACGCCGCCGTCGATCACCTGGTGTCCCAGGGCCACCGGAAGATCGGCTTTCTGGGCTGGCCGCGCGGCTCCGGCGTCGGCGACGACCGCGCCGAGGGGTGGCGGCGCGCCATGCGCCGGCACCGGCTGCCGGTACGCGGCCGGCGCGCCCAGAGCCTCGACGACCTGGCCGCCGCGCGCGCCGCCGCGGGCCCCCTGCTCGACACGGGCGTGACCGCCGTGGTCGCCGCCAGCGACATGCTCGCGCTCGGCTGCTACCAGGCGCTGCGCGACCGCGACTCCGTGCCCGGCCGGGACGTCGCCGTCATCGGCTTCGACGACTCGCCGGCCGCGGCGCTCCTCTCCCCCGGACTCTCCACGGTCGCCCAGCCGCTGGAGGCCGTCGGGCACGAGTGCGTCCGGCTGCTGCTGGCCCGGATGGCGGCCCCGGACGCGCCGCCCGAGCGCGTCCTGCTCGAACCGTCCCTCGTCATCCGGGACAGCACGCCCCCGCCGGGCGGCTGAGCCCCCGGCCCCTGAACCCCCGGGGCGGGCCCGCCCCGTCACCGCCCCGGGTCCTTCTCCCCGTACGCCCCGGCCTCCCGCCCCCCACCGGGCGGCCGGGGGCCGTACCCGAACCCGAGCCGCATTTTTCATCTTTTCTGGAGGAATACATGGTCACCCGTACGGCCGTCGCCGCCCTCGCCGCCTGCGCGGCGCTGCTGGCCGCCACCGGTTGCTCGTCCAATTTCGACAAGGACGGCAAGAACGAGCCGGCCCAGGACACCACCGCCAAGCAGAACCTGACCGTTCTGATCGCCACGTCCGGGGACGCCGAGACCCAGGCGGTCAAGAAGGCCGCCGCGGCGTACGCGAAGAAGTCCGGCAACACGGTCGACGTCCAGGTCGCCAAGGACATGAACCAGCAGCTGGCCCAGTCGTTCGCCGGGCACAAGCCGCCGGACGTCTTCTACGTCAACTCGGACCAGTTCGCGAACTACGCCAAGGGCGGTTCGCTGTACGCGTACGGGGACGAGATATCCGACGCGGACGACTTCTCGGAGCAGCTCCGCACGTCCTTCTCGTACGACGGGAAGCTGGTCTGCCTGCCCAAGGACACCTCCACGCTCGCGCTCACCATCAACACCGAGCTGTGGAAGAAGGCGGGGCTGACGGAGAAGGACTACCCGAAGACCTGGGCGGAGCTGAAGACCGTCGCGGACAAGCTCACCGGCGACGGCGTCACCGGCCTGGTCACCAGCGACGAGTTCCAGCGCCTCGGCGTCTTCATGCGGCAGACGGGCGGCTGGATCACCGACTCCGGCCAGACGAAGATGACGGCCGACTCCAAGGAGAACGCCGAGGCGCTCTCCTACGTGCAGTCGCTGCTCAAGTCCGGCTCGATGAAGTTCGCCAAGCAGGTGGACACGAGCTGGGGCGGCGAGGCCCTCGGCAAGGGCAAGGCCGCCATGACCATCGAGGGCAACTGGCTCGACGGCGGGATGAAGCTCGACTACCCGGACGTGAAGTACGCGGTCGCCCCGCTCCCCTCGGGCCCGGCCGGCCAGGGCACGCTCGCGTTCAGCAACTGCTGGGGCGTCGCCGCCGAGAGCGCGCACCGCGCGGCCGGCGTCGACCTGGTGAAGTACCTCACCTCCGCCGACCAGCAGCTCGCCTTCGCCGACGCGTTCGGCGTCATGCCCTCGCGCACCAGCGCGCTGAAGACGTACGCCGCGCAGGAGCCGCACGCCAAGGCGTGGGTGGACGGCAGCGCCTACGCGCAGGGTCCGGTGACCATCGCCGGGTTCGACAAGGTCCTCAGCCAGTTCAACACCGACCTCCAGTCGCTGCGCACCGCCGACCCGAAGAAGATCCTCGCCGACCTCCAGCGCAACGGCGAACAGGCGATCGCGAAGGGCAACTGAGCACCATGCCCCTCCGCACCATGCCCCTCCGCACCACGCCACGCTCCGCGGCGCGCGCCGAGCGCGCGCCCCGAGCCGCCGGCGCGCCGGGCGAACCTGACACGCCCGGCGCCGCCGGTTCGACCGCGAAGGGCCGCGCCCCGCGCGCGGCCCTTCGCGGGGAGGGCGCGTGGGGCTGGCTGTTCGTCAGCCCCATGCTGCTCGGCCTCGGCTGCTTCCTGGTCCTGCCGATCCTGATGGCCCTCTGGGTCAGCCTGCTGAACTGGGACGGGCAGTCCAACCCGTTCTCCGGCCAGGCCGACTTCGTCGGTCTCGACAACTACCGGGCGCTGCTCACCCAGGACGGCCTCGACCGCACGCTCTTCGCGACCGCCCTGCGCAACAACGCCTACTACGTGATGCTGACCGTGCCGCTCCAGACGGGTCTGGCGCTGGGCCTGGCGCTGCTCGTCAACCAGAAGCTGCTGCGCGGGCGCGGCGCGCTGCGCACCGCGTTCTTCTTCCCGTCGGTCACCAGCTCCATCGCCGTCTCCACGGTCTTCCTCTTCCTCTTCCAGGGCAGCGGGGCCGTCAACTCCGTGCTGTCGTGGATCGGGGTCAAGGGGCCGAACTGGTTCGCCGATCCGCGCGGGGTGCTCTCCCTGCTCCTCGGCGCCCTGGGCGTCGTCGACCCGGAGCGGCCCACCGGGATGCTGGCCGAGCACACCACCATGGGGCTGTCGTGGTTCGAGTGGCTGTCCGGCCCCTCGGTCGCGATGTGCACGATCATCCTGCTCTCCGTGTGGACCACGTCCGGCACCTTCATGCTGATCTTCCTCGCGGCGCTCCAGGACATCCCGAGGGAGCTGGAGGAGGCCGCGGCGCTCGAAGGCGTCAACCGCCGTCAGCTCCTGCGGTACGTGACGCTCCCCGCGCTGCGTCCCGTGCTCTTCCTGGTCCTCACCCTGGGGCTGATCTCCACCTGGCAGGTCTTCGACCAGGTGTACGTGATGGGCCAGGGCGCCCCCGGCAACACGACGCTGACGCCCGCGTTCCTGTCGTACTCCGCGGGCTTCGACAACGCGGACTTCGGCCAGGGCTCGGCGATCGCGTTCATCCTGCTCGCCCTGATCCTTGTCTTCACCGCCCTCCAGCGCTGGGTGCTGCGCGAGCGCGGCGCGGGGGCCGGGAGGAACCGACGTACCAGGAGGAACCGATGACCGCCTCGGGTACGCGGGTACGCGACCGGGCCCGCCCCGTACTGCCCCGGTTCCCGCTGCCGCTGCGCACCGCGGGGTACGCGCTGGTGGTGGGCCTGGGGCTGCTCTATCTGCTGCCGTTCGCGCTCCAGCTGGTGACCGGGTTCAAGACCGACGCGGACGCCGCGGCCAATCCGCTGTCGCTGCTGCCCACGACGCCGACGACCGCCGCGTACCAGCGGCTGTTCGGGATGGGTCGGGCGGACGACGGCGGCGGGGTGCCGTTCCTGCGCTGGCTCTCCAACTCTGCGCTGGTGGCGGTGCTGGTGACGGCGGGGCGGGTGCTGTTCGACTCGATGGCCGGGTACGCGCTGGCGCGGCTGCGCTTCCGGGGCCGCTCGCTGCTGTTCGGCTTCGTCGTCGCGCTGATCGCGGTGCCCGGGGTGACGCTGCTCATCCCGAAGTTCCTGGTGCTCAACACCTTCGGCATCTTCGACACGTACACCGGCATGATTCTGCCGCTACTGGTGGACGCGGCGGGCATCTTCATCATGAAGCAGTTCTTCGAGTCGGTGCCGCGCGAGGTGGAGGAGGCGGCGCGGGTCGACGGGGCGGGGGTGTTCCGGATCTTCTGGTCCGTCGTCCTGCCGATGGCGCGGCCGGCGCTGATCACCCTGACGATCCTGTCGTTCCAGGGGTCGTGGAACGAGTTCACCCACTTCCTCGTCTCCACGCAGTCCGCGCAGTACGAGACGCTCACCACGGGTCTGGCGCGCTTCACCTCCGGCGGGCTCGGCGGCGGCACCCAGTACCCGCTGAAGCTGGCGGCGGCGCTGCTCTCCACCCTGCCGGTGGCCGCGCTGTTCTTCTGCTTCCAGCGGTACTTCGTCAACGGCGCCAACTCGGGGGCCGTCAAGGAGTAGCGCGGCTCCCCGAGGGCGGCGGGGCGGGGGACGTACGGCGGCGGGGCGGGGCGCGGGATCGGCTGATCCGGTGAAACACCCCCGCCCGCCGGTGCCGTCCCCCGCCCCGTCCGCGTCTCTCTCGCGAAGGTGTCGGGGGCGTGCCCGCGGCCGTGCGGGCCCCGAGGAGAGAGGGGGCGCGATGGGCAGGGAGCACATCGACACCCGGCTGCTGGCACAGCTCACCGAGCAGTCCCAGGACCTGCACAGCGACGCGCTGAGGATCACGGGCCGGGCCATGGCGCCGACCGCGTCCGAGGAGGACGTCATGGCGCTGCAGACGGCGGCGTCACTGGAGAATCTGGCGGTCGGCGTCTATCGCACCGCCGCCCGTCTGCCGTTCATCAGGAGCGGCAACAAGACGCTCGTGGCGTTCATCTCGACGACCACGCGGCAGCACGAGGAGCACGCCAAGGCGTTCAACGCCGCGGTCACCCGGGCCGGCGGCCGGCCCCAGACCGGGACCGACCCGAAGTACGCGGCCGTGGTCAGGAAGACCCTGCCGACCGTGAAGACCCCGGCGGACGTGGTCAAGCTGGCCATCTCCCTGGAGGACGTGGCCGCGCAGACGTACACGAAGAACGTCGGCCAGGTCAGCAGCGGGCCGCTGCGCCGGCTCTTCGGCTCCGTGGCGCCGGTGGAGGCGCAGCACCGCGCGACGCTGCTGGCGGTGCAGGCGCTGCTCGCCGCCGGGGACGAGAGCCTGATCGCGCTCCCCACCGATGTCGCGAAGCTGCCCCCGGCGATCGGTTCGGTGGGCTTCCCCGACGCGTTCTACCCGACGGCAGACGCGTCGCCCGTCTCGGAAGGGGCGGCCCGATGAGCACGGGCACAGGTACAGGTACGGGAACAAGTTCCGGTACGGGCGGCGCGCGCGGCGGCTGGGAACTGCCCGTCGGCGAGGCGGCGCTGGACCGCCTCACGCGGGAGATGACCGAGGCGCACCGGGAGACCCTGCCCGTGATGCGGGCGCGGGCCGCCGCGCTGGTGGCACGCCTCGGTGCCGGCCGTACGGGGCGGGAGGGGCCCGTGGACGCCGGGCGCCGGCGGTTCCTGCGGGGCGCGGGCGGCGCCGGGGCGGCGTTCGCGCTGGCGGCCTGCTCGGGCGGGTCCTCCGACGGCTCGGCGAACCCCGTCGCGGACACGGTCACGTACACCGGGGATCTGCGGTACGTCGCGCTGGCGGTGGCCCTGGAGAACCAGGCGGTCGACGCGTACCGGGCGACGCTGGCGGCGGCGAAGGCGGGCCGGCTGGGCACCGTACCGCCCGCGGTGTCGTCCTTCGTCACGACGGCGAAGGCCCAGCACACCGACCACGCGAAGGTGTGGAACTCGGTGCTGACCGGGGCGGGCAGGCCCGCGATCACGGGGGTGCCGCTCACCGACCGCGAGGAGATCACGACCGCGCTGGGCAAGGCCCGGAACGCGGGCGACGTGGCCGCGCTCGCCCTCCGGCTGGAGGATCAGGCGGCGCAGACGTATCTGCTGTCGACGTACAGCGTGAAGAGCGCGTCGGGGATCGAGACGGCGGCGACGATCGCGCCCGTGGAGGCGATGCACGCGGCGATCCTCCGTTTCGTGCTGGGGGAATACCCCGTGCCGGACGCGTTCCTGCCGGTCGACAAGGCGGCGAAGCCGAGCCTCCTGACGGTGTGAGCCGGGGCGGTGGGAGACTGGGGCGGTCCCACCGCACCGCACCGAGATCGAGGCACCACCTTGCCGTTCGTCCCGGCCGCCCGCGCATCGGCGGCCCCCTTGCTCGCCCTCTCCCTGGCGCTCGTCCTCGCCCTCACCGGCTGCGGCGCCGGCCCGGACTCCCCCGGCGGATCCTCCGGCAACGCCCCTGCCAGGAGCGGGAGTTCCACCGCCCCGGCGGAGCGGGTCGGGCAGCCGAAGGCGAACGACCCCTTCGACTACCAGCTCGGCGGGGCGTACGACCCGCCCGCCGGGGTGCGTACGGTCATCAGGGACCGTACGGCGAAGCCCGCGCCCGGGGTGTTCAACATCTGCTACGTCAACGCCTACCAGACGCAGCCGGACGCCGTGGGGTGGTGGCAGAAGAACCATCCGGACCTGCTGCTGCGGGACGCGGACGGCGAGACCGTCGTCGACGAGGACTGGGACGAACCGCTGCTGGACATCTCCACCGCCGATCGCCGCGAGCGGCTGGCGGGCATCGTCGGCGGGTGGATCGACGGCTGCGCGCGGGACGGGTTCGACGCCGTCGAGGCGGACAACCTGGACTCGTACCTGCGCTCGGACTCGCTGCTCGACCGTGAGCAGGCGACCGCCTTCGCCCGGCTGCTGGCCGCGCGCGCCCACCGGGCGGGGCTGTCGATCGGCCAGAAGAACGCGGTGGAGATGAGCGGGGCGCGGGACGCCATCGGCTTCGACTTCGCGGTCGCCGAGGAGTGCGGGCGGTACGACGAGTGCGGGGAGTACGCTGCCGCGTACGACGACAAGGTGCTGGTGGTGGAGTACCGGCGGCCGGACTTCACCGCCGCGTGCGAGGAGTGGGGCGACCGGCTGTCGATCGTCCTGCGGGACCTCGACGTCGTCCCGGCGGGCGAGCCGGGCCATGTCAACAAGCGCTGCTGACAGCGTCTGAGACCGGCCCCGCCCGTTCCTCCGGACGGGTCCCGGCGCCGGGGTCACCGGCGCCGGAGCCAGCGGGGCCGCAGCCAGCGGGGGCCGCGCCGGGGACGGGGCGGCGGAAGCACGGGGCCCGTGCCGGGAGGCCGGGGCCCGCTGTCGGCGTCGGCCGACAGGCTCAGCCCTTCCTTGTCGTAACGGGTCGCCGCGATCACCTCCACGAGCCGCTCCTCGTCGAAGCTCTCCGAGTCCCGCACGTGCGGGACGAAGCCGACGAGCACCCCGTCCTCGACGACCTCGGCCCGCAGTCCCAGCTCCCCGTCGATGTCCCAGACGGCCTCACCGCCGTCGTACAGGACGACCCGTACACCGCACTGGTACACGCCCAGATGCGCCAGATGGGCCGGCACACCCCGGGCCCGCAGCGACGTCACGAGACGGCCGGCACGTTCCTCATCCATCCGATGGCCATCTCCCCGTGCGGCGACCTGTGGGCGACTTTTGCAGGGATATGTCCCTACGGCTTCATGGTAGGACGATTCCCCGGAATCTGGGTGGGCACCCGGTCGCCCGCCCACCCCCGCAGCTCCGGCTCGTCCAGCGAACGGACCCACAGGTCGACCAGGGCCATGGTCCGTTCGGCCGGCCACGGGCCGACGCCCAGGATGCGCATCCCGGCCCGTTCCGCGGCCTCGATCCCACAGTGGGAGTCCTCGACCGCGAGGGTGTCGGCCGGGTCCGCGCCGCAGAGCCCGGCCGCGGTGAGATAGACGTCCGGGTGCGGCTTGGGTCTGATGCCGCGGGCGTCGTCGGGTACGACGACATGGTCGAAGCGGTCGAGCAGGCCGGCCGTGCCGAGCGAGGACTCCACCACCTCTTTCGGGCAGTTGCTGGCGACGGCCAGCGGGGCGAACCGGGCCGCCTGTTCGACGAGTTGGCGCGCGCCGGGCATGGTCAGGGGCCGGTCGGCGACCAGGGCGCCGAAGTGCCCGAGCAACCGTTCCGTCAGATCCGCGCCCAGCTCAGGGTGGCCCGCCTCCTCGGCCATGAGAACGCCGCACTCCGTGTAGTGCAGCCCCCTGGCCCGCTCGGTGAAGCCCGGCGCGGGGGTGAATCCGAACTCGCGCAGGGCGCGGAGGCGTGCGTCCTGCCAGTGGCATTCGGTGTCCATGAGAGTGCCGTCACAGTCGAAGACGATGGCGGCAGGTGTCCAGGAAAGGATGCGTTGTGCTGTCATCCGATTGTTTCCGTTTCAGGAGAGCCCTGACAGCGGTAGCGCTGGCCACCGCATCGATGTGAATACACCGCGGGCGCGAGGGTCACCCGCGAAGAGAAGCGGGTGCGGTTCCAGGCGGGCGCGACCTCGGAATGGAGGCCGGATCCAGCGACCGCCGAAGAACATAACGATCGCTACGCTAGAGAGAGAAACATTGAGCAGTCAAGCGATCGCATTTAGTATCGCTATCTGCTTATTGGTACCGCAGCACCCCGAAAGCCTTCTGCAGACCGTCCTGGAAAAAGCGGAAAACGCAGGTCGCGTGGTGCGGAACGCACAACACGCGGGCGGGCGGGTCGTATTCGATGAAGCGCGCCGTTTTCAGCCGACCGGCGGTAGGGCGGAGCAGCCCGCCACGACTCACGAAGGCCGCCGCCTGACGCGCCGCCTCCAGAACGATCATCCCCGGCAGATGATCGGTCGCGTGGTCGAAGAAGTACGGATGCCTCATGTCCGCGGGTTCCACCAGGAGGGTGGCGCCGTCGGTGCCGATCACCACGTCGTGCGCGCCGCTCACCCCGACCCCGGCCGGGTCGGGACGCGTCCGGTCCGCCGCTCCGACGGGCGCGGTGACCGCCGTACGGCCTTCCCGTACGGCGTCGTACTGCTCGGGCCGGAAGAACCGGGCGCCGCCCCCGGCCCGGGCGAAGCGCACCCCGTCGGCCAGGTAGTCGACCTCCAGCCGGATGCCGCTGACCGCCCCTTCCGCGTCATGGCGCAGGGCGCTCACGCCGACGTGGCAGCGGACGCAGGTGGCGCCGGAGACCAGCCGCGGTTCGGCGGACGGGTCGATCTCGTAGAACAGGTCGGTGATGACCAGGTTCGCCGACGGCCGGACCGCGAAGTACCGCAGGGGGATGTAGATGCCGAGCTGGCGCAGCGTCTCGACGATCATCAGCGGGCTGTGCAGTTCGCCGCCGCCGCGCGGGAAGGTCGGGTGGGAGCGCGGCCAGGAGGCCGCGGCCTCGAATCCGCCGCCCCTCGCCCGCCGTACGTCGGTGAGCAGCACCTCCGCGACGGAGGCGCGGTGCACGAGCTCGCGGGCCACCGTGCGCGACCAGGACAGCGGCCGGTCGTATCCGTCGTACCGGCCGACATCACCCGATGTGTTCATGTGACTAGAACATCTTAATTCTTCTGTATACGCACCCTCGCCCGGCCCGCGAGGAGCACCGACAGGGCCGCCGACAAAGACGCTAGATTGCGTACTGTCATTTATCGGAACGGAAATCCGGAGTGTACGTGCAGGTACGGGCGGAGCAGGTACGGGCGAAAGCGACGCGGAGGTTCCTGCTGGAGGCGGCGGCACATTTGTTCGACGAACGGGGATATGTCGGAACCAGCATCAGTGATATCAGCACACAATCAGGTCGCACCAGTGGGGCAATTTATTTCCATTACGCCAGCAAGGAGAATCTGGCGCTGGCCATTGTCGAGGAGCATTTCGCGGCCTGGCCCGAACTGATCGGCCGCTACCGGACGGCCGGATTCCCGGCGCTCGAACGACTGGTGGCCCTCAGTTTCGACGTGGCCAGAGCCTTCCGCGACGACGTGGTGATCCGCGCCGGCTCCCGGCTCTGGGCGGAGCGCTCCGCCATCGACGCCACCCTGCCGCGCCCGTTCGTGGGGTGGCTGGAGACGGTCACCGAACTGCTCGAAGAGGCGCAGGAGGAGGGGGCGCTCGCCGAGGGGATCGCCCCGGAGATGGCCGCGCACGGACTGGTCTGCGCCTTCTTCGGGCTGCACACCGTCTCGGACGCGCTGGAGGGGCGCCGGCAGATCGAGGAGGGGCTGCACGATCTGTGGCTGCTGCTCCTGACCGCGCTCCGGCCCGGGTGCGACGCGCAGGCACTGATCACCCGGGCGCGGGAACACGGCGAACGGATGCGCGAGGCCGTGGCGGAGAAGGAGCACGGGGCGAAGGGCGAGGGGAGGACCCCACGGAAGCGGAAGGCGACCGGGAAGGCATCGGGGAAGGCATCAGGGAAGGCGACGGGGAAGGGAACGGGAAAGGGAACGGCGGCCGGCAAGGGAACGGCCTCGGGAAAGGCGAAGGGCAAGGCAGGCCGGACGAAGGGGACGGCGGCCGGCGTGGGGCCCTGAGCGCCGCGGTGGCCGCCCGGGCCCGTCGTCCGGATCGGGCTCCGGGGCCTGGCGCCCGGTCAGGCCGTGGGCGGCGGGGCGGTACTCGTCCGCCGTGCCGCCAACTGCGGGCCGGGGAAGGCGTCCCGTGGCGCGAGGGACGCCCTGAGGAGGCTGTTCCCGGCCCCGCTCACTTCCCTGTCTCCTCGCGGAAAACCGCACGTAACAAGCTATTGACAGGACATATGGACATCGAGCATCGTACGAGCAACTAGAGCGCGCTAGTAGAGCGTGCCAGGTGCTGGAGGTCCCCTTACATGGCAGTCCTGGACGTCCTGACCATGGGACGGGTCGGAGTCGACATCTATCCGCTGCAGACGGGCGTCGGTCTGGCGGATGTCACCTCGTTCGGCAAGTACCTGGGCGGCAGCCCCACCAACGTCGCGGTCGCCTCGGCGCGTTACGGCAGGAACGCGGCGGTGATCACCAAGACCGGCGACGATCCCTTCGGCCGGTACGTGCGGCGCGCCCTCGCCGAGTACGGCGTCGACCCCACCCACGTCGGGGTCTCCGAGGTCGCGCCGACCCCGGTGACGTTCTGCGAGATCTTCCCGCCGGACGACTTCCCGCTCTACTTCTACCGGCTGCCGCTCGCCCCCGACCTGGACATCCGCCCCGGTGATCTGGACCTCGGCGCCGTCGCGTCGGCCCGGATCTTCTGGATGACCGGCACCGGGCTGAGCGCCGAGCCGAGCCGGTCTGCGACGCTCGCGGCGCTCCGGCACCGGAACCGGGCGGGCATCACCGTCTTCGACCTCGACTGGCGGCCGATGTTCTGGGAGGGCGCCTACGCGGGCGGCCGCGACGTCCGTCCCGGCGAGGCGGTGGCGGAGGCCCGCGCGTACTACCGCGAGGCGCTCGCCCACGCCACCGTCGCCGTCGGCAACCGCGAGGAGTGCGAGATCGCCACCGGCGAGACCGAACCGTACGCCGCCGCCCGCGCGCTGCTCGCACTCGGTGTCGGGACCGCCGTCGTCAAGCAGGGCCCCAAGGGCGTGCTGGCGATGGACCGGGACGGCACCGCGGTCGAGGTGCCGCCCGTACCGGTCGAGGTCGTCAACGGCCTCGGCGCGGGCGACGCGTTCGGCGGCGCGCTCTGCCACGGGCTGCTGGCCGGCTGGGACCTGACGCGGACGATGCGCTTCGCCAACGCCGCGGGCGCGATCGTCGCCGGGGAGCTGGCCTGCTCGGACGCCATGCCCGACGCGGCGGCGGTCGAGGCGCGGCTCGGCGGGAACACGATCGAGGAGGAGAGCAAGGGTGTCCAGGGAGTCCAGGGTGTCTGACCGGATCCGGCGGATCGTCGAGACACGGGTCACCAACCCGGGCGCCATCGCCGAGGCCGCCGCCCGGCGGGTCAGGGCCGACTCGCCGCTCGGCGGGAACGGCCGGGCGATGATCATCGCCGCCGACCACCCCGCGCGCGGCGCCAACGCGGTCGGCTCCGACCCCACGGCGATGGCCGACCGCCGGCAGCTCCTGGACCGGATGTGCACCGCGCTGGAGCGCCCCGGGGTGACCGGGGTCCTCGCCACCGCCGACATCCTGGAGGACCTGCTGCTGCTCGGCGTGCTCGACGGCAAGAGCGTCTTCGGCTCCATGAACCGCGCGGGGCTGGCCGGTTCGGCCTTCGAGATCGACGACCGGTTCACCGGGTACGACGCCGAGACCATCGCCGCGATGCGCTTCGACGGGGGCAAGACGCTCACCCGTATCTGCCTGGACGACCCGGCCACCCCCTCCGTGCTGGAGCAGACCGCGCACGCCGTGGACGAGCTGAACGACCGGGCGCTGATCGCCATGATCGAGCCGTTCCTCTCCCGCTGGGTGGACGGGAAGATCCGCAACGACCTCTCCCCCGACGCGGTGATCACGTCGATCACCATCGCGTCCGGACTCGGCCGCCGCAGCGCCTACACCTGGCTGAAGCTGCCGGTCGTCGAGGAGATGGAGCGGGTCCTCGCCTCCTCCACGCTGCCCGTGCTGCTGCTCGGCGGCGAGGTCAAGGACGCGGAGGCGGCGTTCACCGCCTGGCAGAAGGCGCTCGCCCTGCCGACCGTGCAGGGCCTGATCGTCGGCCGGTCGCTGCTCTACCCCGCGGACGGCGATGTCGCCGGCGCCGTGGACCGCGCGGTGAGCCTGCTGTGACCGGCCGCCGCGCCGCCGACGCGTACCCCGCGGGTGCCGCACCCGCCGCCCGCACCCGTCACCACCAGCAACACCCGCACCCGCACCCGCACCAGTCGACCGAAGGAGCGCGAGGAGTCCGTGGTGAGTGACCACTCCCTGCATCTGCCCGCCGGTTCCACCGCCGAGGGCCCGTACACCACCGTCGTCACCCCCGAGTCGGCGCGCTGGGGCCACTCCGGGCTGCGCGTCCTCGAACTCGCCCCGGGCGAGCAGGTCTCCCTCGGCACCGGCGACAGCGAGTACCTGGTGCTGCCGCTCAGCGGGTCCTGCACGGTCGTCGCCGACGGCACGACCCTTCTCCTCGCCGGCCGGGACGGCGTCTTCGACGCGGTCAGCGACTTCGCGTACGTCCCCCGCGACACCGACGCCGTGGTCCGCAGCGAGCGCGGCGGCCGCTTCGCCCTTCCCTCGGCGCGCTGCGAGCGCCGGCTGACCGTGCGGTACGGGCCCGCCCAGGACGTACCGGCCGAGCTGCGCGGGGCCGGGAACTGCTCACGCCAGGTCAACAACTACTGCCTGCCCGGCACGTTCGAGGCGGACCAGCTTCTCGTCTGCGAGGTGCTCACCCCCGGCGGCAACTGGTCGTCGTACCCGCCCCACAAGCACGACGAGGCCCGCCACGACGAGCACGGCACCCCGGTCGAGAGCGAGCTGGAGGAGATCTACTACTTCGAGGTGGCGCCGGGCCCGGCCGGCCCCGGCCTCGGCTACCAGCGGGTGTACGGGACGGCGGAGCGGCCCCTTGATGTACTTGCCGAGGTGCGCAGCGGGGACACGGTGCTGATCCCGCACGGCTGGCACGGCCCCTCGATCGCCGCCCCCGGCTACGACCTCTACTACCTGAACGTCATGGCGGGCCCCGGCCCGGACCGCGCCTGGCTGATCTGCGACGATCCGGCCCACGGCTGGGTCCGCGCCACCTGGGAGGATCAGGCCACCGACCCCCGGCTGCCGTTCGGCACCGGCACCCCCGAGGAGCTGTGATGGCGACGGAGACCGTACGGCTCACCACCGCGCAGGCGCTCGTACGGTTCCTGGCGAACCAGTACAGCGAGCGCGACGGCGAGGAGCAGCGGCTGATCCCCGGCGTCTGGGGCATCTTCGGGCACGGCAACGTGGCGGGCCTCGGGCAGGCGCTGCTCCAGGCGGACCGTACCGGCGAGGCGGACCTCCCCTACCATCTGGCCCGCAACGAACAGGGCATGGTGCACGCCGCGGTGGCCTTCGCGAAGATGCGCGACCGGCTCTCCGCGTACGCCTGCACCGCGTCCACCGGCCCCGGCTCCACCAACATGATCACGGGCGCGGCGCTGGCCACCACCAACCGGCTGCCGGTGCTGCTGCTGCCCAGCGACATGTTCGCCACCCGCGCCGCCGACCCCGTCCTCCAGCAGCTGGAGGACACCCGGGGCGGCGACGTCTCCGTCAACGACGCCTTCCGCCCGGTGTCCAAGTACTTCGACCGGATCAGCCGGCCCGAACAGCTCGTGCCCGCCGTTCTCGCCGCGATGCGGGTGCTCACCGACCCGGTGGAGACGGGCGCGGTGACGCTCTGTCTGCCGCAGGACGTGCAGGCCGAGGCGTACGACTGGCCGGTGGCGTTCTTCCGGCGCCGCGTCTGGCACATCGGCCGGCCCGTGCCGGAGCCCGCCGCGCTGGGGCGCGCCGCCGCACTGCTGCGCACCGCGCGCAGGCCGCTGCTCGTCGCGGGCGGCGGGGTGGTGTACTCCGGCGCCGGGAGCGCGCTGCGCGACTTCGCCGAGGCCACCGGCATCCCGGTCGCGGACACCCACGCGGGCAAGGGCGCGCTGCCCTGGGACCACCCGGGCGCGGTCGGCGGCCTCGGCTCGACCGGGACGACGGCGGCCAACGCGCTGGCGGCCGAGGCGGATGTCGTCCTCGGCGTCGGCACGCGCTACAGCGACTTCACCACCGCGAGCCACACCGTGTTCGGCGACCCGGACGTGCGGTTCGTCAACCTGAACGTGGCCCGGCTCGACGCGGTGAAGCACTCCGCCGAGCCACTGGTCGCCGACGCCCGGCTGGGACTCCAGGCGCTGGAGCGGGAGCTGGACGGCTGGGGGACCGACGACGCCTACCGGCAGCGGGTGGCGGAGCTGGCCGGGGAGTGGCGGCGTACGGCGGACGAGTGCCTCTCCACCGGGCACGGGCCGCTGCCCGCGCAGACCGCGATCCTCGGCACGCTGCGCCGGTCGCTCGACGACCGGGACGTCGTGATCAACGCGGCGGGCTCGCTCCCCGGCGACCTCCAGATGCTGTGGCGCGCCCGCGACCCGAAGGCCTACCACGTCGAGTACGCGTATTCCTGCATGGGGTACGAGGTGGCCGCCGGGCTCGGCGCGAAGATGGCCGATCCGAGCCGTGAGGTCGTCGTCCTGGTCGGTGACGGCTCGTATCTGATGATGGCCCAGGAGATCGTCACCCTGGTCTCCGAGCGGATCAAGGTCATCATCGTGATCGTCCAGAACCACGGATTCGCCTCGATCGGCGCGCTCTCGGAGTCGCTGGGCTCGCAGCGCTTCGGTACGCGCTACCGCTACCGGGACCGTGCGAGCGGGCAGCTCGACGGCGAGGTCCTGCCGGTCGACCTGGCCGCCAACGCCGCCTCGCTCGGCGCGGACGTCCTCTCCGCCACCACCGCCGAGGAGTTCGGCCGGGCGATGGCCAAGGCCCGGGACTCGGACCGGACGACCGTCGTCCATGTCGAGACGGACCTGTACGGGCCGAACCCGCCCGGCAGCGCCTGGTGGGACGTCCCGGTCAGCGAGGTCTCCGAGCTGGAGTCGACCCGGCGCGCGTACGGGACGTACCGCGACGCGAAACGCTCCCAGCGCCACTACCTCTGACGCCTCCTTGCCCCCCTCCCCCTGCCTCCTGCCCCCTGCCCCCTGCTTCCCTGCCTCCTGCCTCCCGCTTCCTGTGAAAGGTCAACCCCCAATGACTGTGCGCATCGGTGTGATCGGTACCGGCATGATCGGCCAGGACCACATCCGCCGGCTCACCCATGTGATCACCGGCACCCGGGTCACGGCGGTGTTCGACATCGACACGGCGCGGGCCGAGGAGGTCGCCGCCACCGTCGGCGCCCGCGCACTGGCCACCGGGCACGAGGTCATCGACGCGCCCGACGTGGACGCCGTCGTCGTCACCTCGTGGGGGCCGACCCACGCCGAGCACGTCCTCGGCGCCATCGCCGCGGGCAAGCCGGTCTTCTGCGAGAAGCCGCTCGCCACGGAGGCCGAGGACTGTCTGAAGATCATCGAGGCGGAGACCGCCCACGGCTCCCGGCTCGTCCAGGTCGGCTTCATGCGCCGCTACGACGCCGGCTACCGCGAGATGAAGAAGGTCATCGAGTCGGGCGCCATCGGTGTCCCGCTGATGGTGCACTGCGCCCACCGCAACGCGACCGCCCCGGCCTCCTACACCTCGGCGATGGCCGCGCAGGACACCGCCGTCCACGAGATCGACGTGCTGCGCTGGCTGCTGGACGACGAGATCCGCTCCGTACAGGTGGTGACGCCGCGCCGGACCGGCAAGCGGCACGCGCACCTCCAGGACCCGCAGATCATGCTCTTCGAGACCGCCGAGGGCGTCCGGATCGATCTGGAGGTCTTCGTCAACTGCCAGTACGGGTACGACATCCAGTGCGAGACCGTCGGCGAGGACGGGCTGGTCCGCCTCCCCGACCCGGCGGCCGTCTCCGTCCGCACGGCGGGCCGTAACTCCACCGGGATCCTCCAGGACTGGCAGGGCCGCTTCGAGAACGCCTTCGACACCGAGTTCCGCGAGTGGGCCGAGTCCGTCGCGAACGGCGCCGAGCCCACCGGCCCCTCGGCGTGGGACGGCTACGCCGCGACCGTCATCACCGGCGCGCTCGTCCAGGCCCTGGAGTCCGGCGGGATCGTGCGGGTGGACGCCCTGGAGAAGCGGCCCGCCTTCTACGGAGGGGACACCCGGTGACGTCGCGAGACCGAGCGGCGACTGGCACACCCCCCGCGCCGATGCCGGACCGCGTCACGAAGGAGCCGGCCCGCTGAACTCCGGCCGCTCCGGCCGCTCCGGCCGCAACTGCTCCTCCCGCTGATCCTGCCGCTCCCGCTGCTCCGGTGCGTACCGGAGCAGCAGGGTGGCGGCGTCGTCGTGCAGCGGCCCCGCCACATGGCGTACGAGATCCCTGCGCAGCGCCTCCAGCGCCGCCGCCGGGTCGGGGCCGGCGAGGAGCGCGGCCCGCTCTCCGAGCGGGTAGAAGGTCCCGGCCGCGTCGCGCGCCTCCGTCACCCCGTCGGTGTAGAGGAGGAGTTGGTCGCCGGGGGCGAACTCCACGTGGAAGGGCCGGGGGCCCTCGGTGCCATGCGCCTCCAGGCCGAGGGGCAGCGCGTACTGGTCGGGCTCGGGGAACTCCACCACGCCGTCCGCGCGGAGCACCATGGGCGGCGGATGCCCGTAGTTGAGGAAGACGGCGCCACCGTCCTCGCCGATCTCGGCGATCAGCGCGGTGACGAACTTCTCGCCGTCCAGCTCCCTGCTCATGGCGCGCTCCACCCGGGCGCCGACACCGGTCAGTTCGGGCTCGTCGTGCGCCGCCTCCCGGAAGGCACCGAGGACGACCGCGACGGTCTCCACCGCTTCGAGCCCCTTGCCCTGGACGTCTCCGACGATCACGCGGACGCGCCCGGCGCCGACGGCCACCTCGTACAGGTCGCCCCCGATCCGCGCCTCCGCCACCGCCGAGGTGTACGAGACGGCGACGCGCAGCGGCCCCGCCGTGCCCGGTACGGGGCGGAGCAGCGCGCGCTGGGCCACCTCCGCGATCGAGCGGACGCTGGCGAGTTCGGCCTCGCGGCGCTGCCGCATCCCGACGGCGACCAGGCTCGCCGCCGTCACCCCGGCGACCGAGGCGAACGCCGTGTAGCCGCGGCGGCTCTGCAGCAGCCCGTCGTACAGCCCGAGTGTGAGACAGCACACGAGGGCGAGGACGCCGATGAAGGCGGTGCGCCGCCAGCCGCCCACGAGTCCGGCGAAGGCGGGGCCGAGCGAGAAGAGCGGCAGGAAGCCGATCTTGGGCCCGGCGATCAGCTCCACCAGCGCGACGACGGCGAGCGCGGCGAACGGGAGAACGCCCAGCACAACGGGGGTGGAGAGGTCCTCGCCCGGGGTGCCGCGGCCGGTCGGCGCGCCGTCCCCCGCCCCGGTGCGGGCGCCCGCGTTCACGCCCGGAAACGCGGCGGTGGCAACGGCCGGGGCGCCGCCGGGTCTCGCGCCGGGTCCCGTGCCCGGCTTCCCGCCGGGCCGGGTGCCGGACCGGCCTTCCGGTCGGTCCTCCCGCAGCATGTCCGCTCCCGCCTCGCCCATGTTTAGACTATGCAAAGGTTCTGTTGTCAAAGCATCGCGAAAGCTCCATGAACGTCTCGTCGTTATCGAATCGACGCCGTCATCCGGCCTCTGCGGTGCCAGGAGGTGCAGGGCTGTGAAGCAGCCGTCCCCGCCGCCGGGCGTGACGCCCCCCACCGGATGGCGGCGGAAGGTCGAGGGACTGCCGATCCTCCTCTATCGCGCGGGCCTCGGACCGCTGTTCGGCCGGCGGATGCTGCTGCTCATCCACACGGGCCGGTTCACGGGGCAGTCGCGCCAGGTCGTGATCGGGGTCGTCGAGCAGAACACGGCGCCGCGGAGCTGGACCGTCACCTCCGGCTCGGGCGCGTCGGCGCAGTGGTACCGGAACCTGCGGCACACCCCCCAGGTGACCATCCAGACCGGCCGCCGCTACCACGCGGTCACGGCCCGCTTCCCGGCTCCGGAGGAGTGCGGTCTGATCATGGAGCGGTACGCGCGCGCCCGGCCCCGCGCGGCGCGGACGCTCTGCTCGTTCCTGGGCCTCGACCCGGAGGCCGACGCCGGCCCCGACGCGGACGCGGCCGCCCGCCACGCGGCGTACCGGGCGGCCGGCGAACGGATCGCGTTCGTACGGCTGGAGGAGTCCCGTCCTTCGTTCCCGCGCCCGGCGTCCTCCCCCGCGGGGGAGCCGCCCGCCTCCTGAAGCGGGCCTGCGGCACGGTGTCTTGAACCGGGGCGGGCGCCCCCACGTACTACCTCCTCAAGACAGGTTGTCGCCGGACTCCGTACTTCCCCGGGCCCCGTGCGCACAGCGTTCGACGCATTTGAAGGACCGGAGGAACGATCCATGCGCTCCAGGCACCGCCCGGTGATGCTCATGGCCTGCATGCTCGCCCTACTGGCGATCAGCGCCACCGCCTGCTCGGCGCCCACCGGGAGCGCGGGCGCCGGGTCCGCCGGGTCCGCCGGGTCCGCGGGAGGCACCGGGCCCGCGGGGTCCGTCGGCTCCGACGCGCCGGAGGGGTGGCGTGAGGGCGGCTGGCGCGACTGGGACGCCTCGGACTGGGCGCGGGAGGCCGCCGCGTTCTTCAACCCGGTCATCGAGGGGCTGTGGCTTCCGGGCCGGATGCTCCAGGGCACCAGCCCGGACCGGCCGGTGGACGGGAACTTCGAGGACGCGGGCGTCTCCGACCCGGAGCCGGAGCCCGTCGCCGCGCGGCCGGTACCCGTCTCGTACCGCGACAGCGCCCCGGTGGTCGGCAAGCTCTTCTTCGACACCCCCGAGGGTCCCTCGGTCTGCTCCGCGACGGTGGTGTCCGACCCGGCCAGCCCCGGCGCCTCGAACCTGGTGTGGACGGCGGGGCACTGTGTGCACGCGGGGGCGAAGGGCGGCTGGTTCCGCAACATCGTCTTCGTACCGTCCTACAACGACAAGGGGCTGTCGAGCGAGGAGCTGATCGGGGTGGGCAAGAGCGAGCTCTCGCCGTTCGGCATCTGGTGGGCGGACTGGGCGCAGACCTCGCCCCAGTGGATCTCCGAGGGGACCCCGTCGGGCGGCAGCGGTTCGCCGTTCGACTTCGCCGTGCTGCATGTGAAGAAGCCGGCGGGCAGCGACTACGCCTCGCTGGAGGAGACGGTCGGCGGCGCGTCCCGCGTCATGTTCGACGCGCCGTCGGCGACGAAGATCGCGGGGATGAGCCTCTGGGGGTATCCGGCCGCGCCGCCCTTCGACGGTGAGCGGATGTTCTCCTGCCAGGGCCGCCCCGGCCGGCTCTCGGTCCGGGACGACCAGCCGTCACTGTTCCGGGTCGGCTGCACGATGACCGGGGGCTCCTCCGGCGGCGGCTGGTTCATCGAGGACGCGCAGGGGCAGCCCGCGCTGGTGAGCAACACGTCGATCGGCCCGAGCGCCCAGACCTGGCTGGCGGGTCCCTACCTCGGCGCGGGGGCGAAGGCGATCTACGACGCCGTCAGCGACAAGTTCGCCTGAGCGGTCCGGTACGCGGCGGGGTGAGGGTCCGGTACGTGGTCGGGGCGGCGGCCCGGTACGCGGTCCGGGCAGACTCGCGGTAGCGCCGGGGCCCCGGCGTCTCCCGTACGGCCGCACGAAAGCGAGATCCGAAGGTGCCGCACATCATCGTCGAGTACACCCCGAACCTGGCCGAGGACCTGGACGTCGAGACGCTCCTCGACGTCCTGCACGAGACCGCGCTCGGCCTGGGCGTCTTCCCCCGCTGGGGCACCCGCACGCTCGCCATGCCGGCGACCGCCGCCCGGGTCGGCGACCGTCCGGAGAGCGGGCCCGCCAATGGCCATGTGCAGATCAGGCTGACGATCGCGCCCGGCCGCCCCGAGGAGCTCAGGAGCCGGATAGCGGACGAGCTCTTCGCGGCGGCGGAGAAGCACCTGGAGCCGATCGCCGCCCGCCGCCCGGTCGGTTTCCAGCTCACGATCACCGAGTTCGACGCCTCGGTCACCCGGACCGGCGGCAGCATCGCCGGCTCGCCGACCCACCGGCCGCCGCTCGACGCGTAGGCCCGTTCCGGCACAGCCCGCCCCGTCCTGGCTCCGTCCGGCTCCATCCGGCTCCGTCCGGCTAGGTCCGGCTAGGTCCGGCCCCGTCCGCCGCCGCACCCGGGGGGCGGACGGGGCCCCGGGGCCCCGGGGCGGGCGCGCCGGTCGTCGCGTCCGGAAACGTTTTGCCTGGACGGGGGGCGTCCGGGGAGACTGCGAGGACCGCACCACCGCGTCCCCCTCACCGGCCCCGAAAGCAGTCTGAGCTCTCCCCATGCACGACCGACTCACCCCCCGCCCCGCCGCCACACCGGCCGCCGAATCCGCCGAACCGCTGGCCGGCGGGCTCAAGCAGCGCCATCTCACCATGCTCGGGCTCGGCGGCGTCATCGGCGCCGGGCTCTTCGTCGGCTCCGGCGCCGGGATCGCGCTGGCCGGACCCGGGATCGTCGTCTCGTACCTGATCGCGGGCGCGCTCGCGATGTGCGTGATGCGGATGCTGGGCGAGATGTCGACGGCGCTGCCCGCGTCGGGGTCGTTCTCCGTGCACGCCGAGCGCGCGCTCGGCCGGTGGGCGGGTTTCAGCGTCGGCTGGCTGTACTGGTTCCTGCTCGTCGTCGTGCTCGCCGTGGAGGCGACGGGGGCGGCGCGGATCGCCAACGGCTGGCTGCCCTCCGTACCGCAGTGGGCGTGGGTCCTGGTCTTCATGGTCGTCTTCACGGGCGCGAACCTCGCCGCCGTGAAGAACTTCGGCGAGTTCGAGTTCTGCTTCGCCGCCCTGAAGGTCTTCGCGATCGTCGCGTTCCTGGTCCTGGGGCTCCTCGCGGTCTTCGGTGTCCTGCCCGACACCCGCCCGGCCGGTCTCGCCAACCTCACCGGGCAGGGCGGCTTCCTCCCCAACGGCTGGCAGGGCGTGACCTCCGGGGTGCTCGCCGTGATCTTCGCCTTCGGCGGTCTGGAGGTCGTCACGATCGCGGCGGCCGAGTCCGACGACCCGGTGCGCTCGGTGGCCCGCGCGGTGCGCAGCGCGGTCTACCGGATCCTGTTCTTCTACGTCGGCTCGATGGCGGTCATCGTGGCCGTGCTGCCCTGGACGGCGCAGAAGGCGGGGCTCAGCCCGTACGTCACGGTCCTCGACGCGATCGGTATCCCGTCGGCCGGGCAGATCATGAACATCGTGGTGTTCGTGGCGCTGCTCTCGGCGCTCAACGCCAACCTGTACGGCTCCTCCCGGATGGTCTTCTCGCTGGCCGAGCGGGGCGAGGCGCCGAAGGCCCTGCTGAAGGTGAGCGGGTCGGGCGTGCCCCGGCGGGCGGTGCTGGCGTCGGTGGCGTTCGGGTTCGTCTCCGTCCTGCTCAATCTGAAGTGGCCCGACTCGGTCTTCCTGTACATGCTCAACGCGGTCGGCGCGGTGCTGCTCTTCGTCTGGGCGATGATCGCCGTCTCGCAGCTGCGGCTGCGCCCGCGCGTCGAGCGGGAGGCGCCGGAGCGCCTGGTCCTGCGGATGTGGCTGTTCCCCGGCCTGACGTGGGTGACGCTCGCCGCGATGGCGACGGTGTTCGTGCTGATGCTCCTCGACGACGCGGCCCGCCCGCAGCTCCTCTGGTCCCTGGGCGCCACGGCGCTCGTGCTGGCGGTGGCGGGCGTACGGGAGCTACGAGCGCGGCGGGTGTGACCCGTGCGATACGTGTGACACGTACGCGAACGGGCCCCGGCCCCGCCGTCGCAGGACGGCGGGGCCGGGGCCCGGTGCGTTCGTCACCCGCCGGGCGACGCGGGTCCGGTCAGTAGGGACCGTTCACGTTGTCGATCGAGCCGTACCGGTCGGCGGCGTAGTTGCACGCGGCCGTGATGTTGGCGACCGGGTCGTAGGCGTCCATCGCCGTACCGGGCACGTGGTACGCCTGGAACGTCGGGGCGATGACCTGGAGCAGGCCCTTGGACGGGACGCCGTTCTGGGCGTTGATGTCCCAGTTGTTGATGGCGTTCGGGTCGCCCGAGGACTCACGCATGATGTTGCGGTGGATGCCCTCGTAGCTGCCGGGGATCCCGTGCTGGGCCATGATGTCCAGCGCCTCGCGGATCCAGCCGTCCAGGTTGTCGGTGTACGTCTTGGCGACGGCCTGCTCGACCGAGCCGCTCCCGGCGGACTCCGTGCTCGTCTTCGTGCTCGTCTCCGTGGCGGTGGTCGCCGGGGCGGCCGCCTTCTTCCCGTTGAGGGTCAGCTTGAGGCCGGGGTGCACGAGGGACGGGTTGGCGCCGACGGCGCTCCGGTTGTCCTCGTAGAGCTTCTGCCAGCCGCCGCTGATGGAGTAGGCCTGCGCGATCTTCGACAGGGAGTCGCCCTCGACCACGACATAGGTCGTGGCGGTGGTCTTCGGTGTGGCGGCGGGAGCCTCCGCGGCCTTGGCCGCACGGACGTGTTCCACCGTCGCGGGCGCCGCGTGGGCGGTGGCCGCGGTGACCAGCGGAATCGCGAGAGCCGCGCCCCCGGTGCCGACCGCGACGAGGCGACGGGCGAGCGAGCCGGTTCTGGGGCGGCGGTGCTTGGCGTTTCTGGGCACGACGAATTCCTCTCCGTCGCCTGCGAGGTGAGCTGTCGGGTTCGGGCTGGAGATGCCCGGCCGTACGGCGGTGCGTACGGCTTCACCCCGAGCCGTTCCGGAAATCCGGACCGGCGACTTACCTGGGTCCCCCGCTCCTGCCTTGTGACGGATAGGTGTGTGGGTCTCCGGACAGCGGCAGGATTGGGCGTTCCATCCGGATGGACGAGAACGTAAGCGAGATATCAGGACGGCACAAGTTCCGAATTTTCGGGTCAATCGCCCTTTCGGGAGCCTCCCGGGAACTCAACTTTCCTCTCCTGGGAGAGAAAGCGTCCGCCTCGCCACGCCCACCTGCCGAGACGGGGGTGACACAGGTCACGAACGTAACGGAATAATCGGACAGGCAAAAGGCGTCAGAGGCTACAAGTGCCCCTAACGCCACTCAACTTCACTTAACGGGAAATACAGACAAAACACCCTTATCGGTCACCGGTGGCGGGAGGATCCATCGCCCTCCCACCCCACTCCCCGACAACTGGGAACGCCCGACGGGAATTGAACCGGAGCGCCTCCGAATTCACCGGGCGATTCATTCTTCTGACGGCCTGTCGCGCCTTGGTACGCCTTCGCACCGCAGCCGCGTTCCCCCGCGGCAAAATGCGGGACATGATCGCGGCAATGCCTCATCTCACCAAGCAGGGACGCTTGCTGTCGAACTCCCAGTCCCGTACCAGAAATCGCATCGCGGCGGCGTCGTCCCGGCCGGAGAGGTTCTTCTCCGCATACAGCTCGTGGGCGGCGAGAAGGCGGTCCATGTCGAGTTCGACGCCGAGCCCCGGGGTGTCGTCGACGGCGACCTCGCCGGCGACGATGCGCGGGGGCTCCACGGTCAGCCGCTCCAGGCCCTCCTGCCAGATCCAGTGGGTGTCCAGGGCGTTGTACTCCCCCGGGGCGGCGGCCCCGCAGTGGGCCATCATCGCCAGCGAGATGTCGAAGTGGTTGTTGGAGTGGCAGCCCCACGTCAGTCCCGTCGCATGGCAGAGCTGGGCCACCCGCACCGACCCCTGCATGGTCCAGAAGTGCGGGTCGGCGAGCGGGATGGAGACCGACTGCAGCGCCATCGCGTGGGTGAGCTGGCGCCAGTCCGTGGCGACCATGTTGGTCGCGGTGGGCAGGCCGGTGGCCCGGCGGAACTCCGCCAGGATCTCCCGGCCCGAGAACCCGTCCTCGGCTCCGCACGGGTCCTCGGCGTACGCGAGCGTACCCACCAGCGGCCGGCACAGCTCGACCGCTTCCCGCAGCGACCAGGCCCCGTTGGGGTCGAGGGTGATCCGCGCCCCGGGGAAGCGTTCCTTCAGCGCGCGTACGGCCTTGACCTCCTCCGCCCCCGGCAGGACACCGCCCTTGAGCTTGAAGTCCCGGAAGCCGTACCGCTCGTACGTCGCCTCCGCCTGCCGGACGATCGACTCCGGGGTCAGCGCCTCCTCGCGGCGGACGCGGTACCACTCGACGTCCGCGCCGGGTTCCCGGACGTACTCCAGATCGGTCCTGCCGGGGTCGCCGACGTAGAAGAGGTAGCCGAGGACCCGTACCGCGTCACGCTGTTTGCCGTCCCCGAGCAGCGCGGCCACCGGCACCTCCAGGTGCTGGCCCAGCAGGTCGAGGAGCGCCGATTCGACGGCCGTCACCGCGTGCACCGTGGTGCGCAGGTCGAAGGTCTGCTCCCCGCGCCCACCCGCGTCCCGGCCGCCGAACCGCTCCCCCAGGGCCCGCAGTACCCGCTTGTGGTCGCCCAACCGGCTTCCGACGACGAGGGGTTGGGCCTCGCGCAGCGTACGGGTGATGCGCTCGCCACCCGGCACCTCGCCCACGCCGGTCCGGCCCTCGGAGTCCTGGACCACCAGGACGTTGCGGGTGAAGTACGGGGCGTGGGCGCCGGAGAGGTTGAGTGCCATGGAGTCACGGCCTGCCACCGGATACACGGAGAAGCCGGTGACGACGGGCTGGCTCATGGGGCGAGTCCTTCCAGGGTGCGGATGGTGCGGGGCGGTTCCGGGAGCGCGGGCGGGGGCCGGCGGCAGAGAACAGGTGGCAGAGGACAGAGGCAGAGGACAGGGGCAGACGTCAGATGTCAGATGTCAGATGTTGAGGATGTCCAGGACGCGTTCCAGGAGGAGCACACCGCCGAGTCCGAGGACGGAGAGCACGGTCGTATAGGTGGTACGTGCCTTGATCGCCTCGATGACCGACAGGTTGAAGTACTCCTTGAACATCCAGAAGCCCGGGTCGTTGACGTGCGAGAAGGCGATCGAGCCGCAGGAGACGGCCAGCACCATGATCTCGGGCGGTACCCCGCTGCCCGCGAGCAGCGGCAGCACCACGCCGGACGCGGTGACGACGGCGACCGTCGCCGACCCCAGGGCGACCCTGAGGATCACGGCCACGAGCCAGGCGAGGACGACCGGCGAGATGGACCAGCCGTCGGTGACGTCCTTGATGTAGTCCGATATGCCGCCGTCGACGAGGACCTGCTTGAAGGCCCCGCCGGCCCCGATCACCAGCAGGATCATCGCCATCGCCTGCGCCGCTCCCCGGCACGAGGCGCTGACCTCCGACAGGCTCCGGCCGATCCGCGGCCCGAACGCCCAGATCGCCACGAGCAGCGTCAGCAGCAGGGCGATCGGGGCCGAGCCGATGAAGGCGACGAAGTGGGTGAGCGGGGTCTGCGCCGAGGTGGCCATGTCGGTGACCGCGGCACCCGCGATCAGCACGACGGGCAGCAGGGCGACCGCCAGCGACCAGGCCGTGCCCGGCATCTCCTCTTCCTCGAAGACGCGTTCGCTCACCAGGCCCTTGGGCACGGAGGGGTTCATGGCCCGGACGAACGCGAGCCGCGGCCACACCAGGGCGATGACCGCGCCGATCGGCACGGCGATGAACAGACCGTAGAACAGGGTCAGTCCGACCGAGGCGTGGAAGGTCGAGGCCACCGCGGTCGGCCCCGGGTGCGGCGGCAGGAAGCTGTGCATGGTGGACAGGGCGATGGACATCGGCAGCCCGACCCACAGGAGGTTGGCCCGGGTGACGCGTACGAGCGTGAAGACGACCGGCACGATGATGACGAAGGCGACCTCGTAGAACATCGTGACGCCGATGAGCATGGCCGTCGCCACCATCGCCACCTGCACCCCGCGGGTGCCGCAGACGGCGAGGAGTCTGGTGGCGATGCGCTGGGCGGCCCCGGAGTCCCCCATCACCCGGCCGACCATCGCGCCGAGCCCGATGGTGAGCATCGTGTCGCCGATCTGTCCGCCGATGCCCTCGGAGAGGACGTCCGCGATCTCCGTGAGGGGAATGCCCTGGACGACGGCGACCCCGACGGCGACGAGCAGGAGGGCGGCGAAACCGTTCAGCTTGAGCCGTGTCATGAGGAAGAGCAGGACCAGGACGCTGATCCCTACGACGACAAGTGGCATGGGTCAGTTCCCCTTTGAACTGTGCACCGAACTGTGCACCGGGCAAGCGGATGAACCGTGCGGTGGAGCAAGGGGTGCGAACGCGGGCGGGCGGACCGCGCCTCACGGCGGAGCGGGGATCAGCGCTTTGTCTCCATATAAAGACGTCGTCCATGTACAAGAACGGAGGTTAGAGAGGCTAGAGAGGTGGGCCCCACGGGGTCAATGGGTCTGCGGTGACGGATTAACCTTCGGCTCCCGCCGCCGCCGATGCCCCTCCCCGTCGACGCCCGCCGCCCTCGTTTGCTCCTGCCCGGGCCACGGGCCCATGGTGGAAGGACCGAGGCGAGGGCGGTTGTGCACGATGACGCGATCGGAGGCCGCCGGTGGCGACCGGGCGGCGTGGCTGGAGGATCCCGCCGCGGAAAGCGCCACGGCGAGGGTCACCCTGGATCCGCGCGGGATCGTCACCGGCTGGAACGAGGGAGCGCGGCGGCTGCTCGGCTACCGGTCCTCCGAGGTCGTCGGACGGGCCGCGGCCGGGCTGCTGGCCACGGAACCGCACCCGGGGACGGTGCGCGCCCTGCGGACGCTGCCGCGGTGGAACGGGACGGTGACGCTCCGCCACCGGGACGGCCACGCCCTCCCGGTGAGCCTGCTGGCCCACCACCGGATGCCGGACCACGCGGGCGGCGACGGAGGGCACGAAAGGGACGGAGGCGTCACCGGTGACGGCGGTGACGGCGGTGACGGCGGTGGTGGTGGCGGATGGCTCCTGGTCTCCGCGCTCGTCGGCCCGCCGACGCCGCTGCCCGCCGAGGCGCTGGCGCTGTGGGCGTTCGCCCAGTCACCGGCCACGATGGCGTTCTACGACACCGGTCTGCGGCTGCGGCTGGCGAACCAGGACATGGAACGCGTGATGGGGCTGCCCGAGGAGGCGATGCGGGGCCTGCGCGTCTCGGAGATCGTGGCGGATCCGCAGGGCGACCGGACGGAACAGCTCATGCGCCGGGTGCTGGCGACCGGCGCGCCGCAGCAGGGGCGGGTGGCGCTGCGGCTGGCGGGCCACGAACGGGAGAGCGTCTGGGCGCTCTCCCTCGTCCCGGTGCGGGACACCGCGGGAACGCTGCGGGGCGTACTCCTCTCGGCGCGGGACATGACCGAGGAACACCTGGCCAGGGAGCGGCTGGTGCTGCTCAACGACGCCAGCATGCGGATCGGCAGCACCCTGGACCTCGCCCGGACCGCGGAGGAGCTGGCCGACGTGGCCGTCCCGCAGCTCGCCGACTTCGTCACCGTCGACCTGCTCCCCTCCATCGAAGGCGGCGGCGACCTGCGCGCCGGTGCCCCGAGCGGCCCCGTCGTGCTGCGCCGGGTCGCCGTCCGCTCCGTACTGGCGGGCTGTCCCGAGGCCGTGATCCCGCGCGGCGCGGTGGCCACGTACCCGGCCACCTCGCCCGTGGCGGAGTGCCTGGCCACGGGCCGGCCGCTGATCCGGGAGCTGACCGACCGCGGGCTGGCCGGGTGGGAGCGCGAGGACCCGGAGCGGGCCGACCGGGTGCGGCGGTACGGCATCCACTCGGTGCTGGCCGTGCCGATGCGGGCCCGCGGCATCACCCTCGGCGTGGCCGTCTTCAGCCGCCACCGGCGCGCGGAGTCCTTCACCCCGGACGACCTGCTCCTGGGCGAGGAGATCACCGCCAGGGCCGCGGTGTGCGTCGACAACGCCCGCCGCTACGCCCGCGAGCGCCGGACCTCCCTCACCCTCCAGAGCAGTCTCCTGCCGGCCCGGCCGCCCCGGCAGGCCGCCGTCGAGGTCGCGTCCCGCTATCTGCCCGCCAGCACACAGGCGGGTGTCGGCGGCGACTGGTTCGACGTGATCCCCCTCTCCGGCGCCCGGGTCGCCCTCGTCGTCGGCGACGTGGTCGGCCATGGCGTCCAGGCCTCGGCCGCCATGGGCCGGCTGCGCACCGCCGTCCGCACCCTGGCCGACGTCGACCTCCCGCCCGACGAACTCCTGACCCATCTGGACGACCTCGTCATCCACCTCTCCGCCGAGGCGGACGGCGAGGACGGCGCCGGTGCCACCGGCGACACCGGCGCGACATGCCTGTACGCCGTCTACGACCCGGTCTCCCGGCGCTGCTCCCTGGCGCGCGCCGGCCATCTCCCGCCCGCGCTGGTGACCGCGGGGGGCGCCGTGGAGTTCCTCGACGTCCCCGCGGGCCCGCCGCTGGGCCTCGGCGGCCTGCCCTTCGAGACCACGGAGCTGGAGCTGCCCGAGGGGTCCGTCCTGGTGCTGTACACCGACGGTCTCGTGGAGTCCCGTGACCGCGACATCGACGAGAGCCTCGGCACGCTGCGCGAGGTGCTGGCCCGTCCCGCCCCGTCCCTGGACGCCACCTGCGACGCCGTGCTCCGCGCGCTCCTCCCGGACCGCCCGGCCGACGACGTGGCCCTGCTGATGGCCCGTACCCGTGCCCTGGACGCGGCCCACGTCGCCACCTGGGAGGTGCCGCACGACGCCGCCGCCGTCGCGGAGACCCGGAAGAACGCCTGCCGTCAACTGGCCGCCTGGGGCCTGGACGAGGCGGCGTTCGTGACCGAACTGGTCGTCAGCGAGCTGGTCACCAACGCCGTCCGGTACGGCGACGCCCCCGTCAGGCTCCGGCTGATCCGCGACAGCGACCTCGTCATCGAGGTCTCCGACGGCAGCAGCACCACACCTCACCTGCGCCGGGCCCGTACCTCCGACGAGGGCGGCCGCGGACTGCTCCTCGTCGCGCAGCTCACCCAGGGCTGGGGCACCCGCCAGACGTACACCGGCAAGACGATCTGGGCGGAGCAGAGCCTCTCCGCGAGCTGACCCGGACGGTCACACCGGGCCGGTCGCACCCCCGAAGCACCGCGTCACACCGGGCCGGTCACACCGCGCCGCCGTCCACGGCCTCGGCGTCCCCGGCGACCGGCGCCGTGGAGACGCCGACGATCAGTTCGGTGGCGACGCGCACCCGGCGGGCGCGCTTGGGCGGGTTCGGCTCCTGGAGCAGACGTACCGCCTCGGTACCCGCCTCTTCGAGGGGGACGCGCAGCGCCGTGGTGTCGGGCCGGTCCGTACTGATCGCGGTCAGATCGTCCGACGCGGCCAGACTGATGTCGCCGGGGACCCGCACCCCGGCGTCGCGCAGCCCCAGGCGCAGGCCGATCAGCAGGTAACTGCTGTACGCGACCACGGCGGTGACGGCCCGTTCGGCGGCGATGTGTTCGGCGACCGCCAGTCCCGCGTCGATCCGGGGGGCGACGGGGCCGAGGACCGTGAGGTCGACACCGCCCCGGTCGGCCGCCTCCTCGACGGCGGCGGTGCGGCGTTCGGCCATCCACGAGCCCTCCGGGCCGCCCACATAGGCGATGGACCGGTGGCCGAGGCCCGCCAGGTGCGTCACGATGTCCGCGACGCCGCCGGGGGTGTCGATCAGGACGCCGGGCACCGAGGGCACCGTACGGTCCACGGTGACGGCCGGCAGCTTCGCGGTGAAGGCCCTGATCACCGGGTCCGGACTCACGGGAGCTATGAAGACCAGCCCGTCGACGCGCGAGGCGAGCTTCCCCGCCAGCTTCTCCTCGCTGCTCCGGGAGCCCTCCGAGACGGCGAGCAGGATGTTGTCGCCGTGCTGCGACAGCGCCCGCTGCACCCCGGTCACGATGGGGGCGAAGTAGGGGTTGGCGAGGCTCGGGACGAGGACGCCGGTCAGACCGGTCCGGCCGGTGGTCAGCGCGCGAGCGCTGGCGTTGAACTCGAACCCCATGGCCTCGGCGGCGGCCCGTACCCGCTCGCGCGTGCCGGCCGCGACCATGCCGGGCCTGCTCAGCGCGCGGGACGCGGTCGCCGTGGACACCCCCGCCGCGCGTGCCACGTCCGACAGCCTCACCATCTCCGCCCCCAGGGTGTGCGTAACGAGATCTTTACACGAGCGCGTTGACGCCTCGATTCCAGCGTGAGTATCGTCCCCCACTGCCGGTTGCTGCAACCGGTTGCAGCAACCGGTTGTAGGAAACTCCGAACAGAAACATCCGGCAGAAACATCGGAACCATCCGACAGAAATCCAGAGAGGAGGCGTGGCCGTGTCCCGGAAGGCCACCTTGGGGCTGCTGCTCGCGCCCGGCCTGGCCCTGCTGGCCTTCGGCTTCGCGTTCCCCTTCGTCACGACGCTCTTCGCGCCGCCCGCCGCCGAGGACCCCGATGTCGTCGGCACCCTGGGCTCGCTGCTCACCGACGGCTACGTCCTGGGCGTCCTCGCCCGGACCGTGCGCGTGGCCGTCACCGTCACCGTCGTCTGTCTGCTCTTCGGCTTCCCGACGGCCTATCTCATCTCCCGCGCCCCGAAGAGCCGCCAGGGGCTGCTGCTCGCGCTCGCGGTCTTCCCGCTGCTGCTCAGCACGGTCGTACGGACCTTCTCCTGGCTGGTCATCCTCGGCCGCAACGGCATCATCAGCGAGGTCGTCCTGGCGACCGGGCTCACCGACAGCCCGCCGGAGCTGCTGTACACGGAGTTCGCCCTGGTCGCCGGTCTCACCCAGCTCTTCATGCCGCTGATGATCCTGACCTCGTACAGCTCGCTGTCGCACATCGATCCCGGTCTGGAGGACGCCGCCCGCGGCCTCGGCGCGAGCCCCGGCCGGGCCTTCCGGCAGATCGTGCTGCCGCTCGCGGTGCCCGGCGTCCTGGTCGGGGCGACGCTGGTGTTCGCCGGGGCGGTCACCGCCTTCACCACGCCGCTGCTGCTCGGCGGCTCCCGTAACCGGACCCTGGCGACCCTGCTGTACGACTACGCGAACGTGAAACTCGACTGGAACGGGGCCGGCGCCGTCGCCCTGCTCATGACCGTACTGGTGCTCGTGGTCGGCTGGGCCTCGGGCCGGATATCGGCGAAGGTGGCCACGTCGTGAAACAAGGTGGCCGCGTCGTGACACGCCGACGCCCCGTACTCACCCTCCTGGCCACCCTGGCCATGGCCTTTCTGCTCGGCCCGATCCTGCTCGTCGTCGCCATCGGCTTCTCGTCCGGGGACACCGTCGAGTTCCCGCCGTCCGGGCTCTCCACCCGCTGGTTCGAGCAGGCGCTCTCCAACGCCGCCTTCCAGCAGGGGCTGCTGACCAGTCTGCTGGTGGCCGCGGTGGCGACCCTGCTGGCGCTGGTGCTGGGCATCCCGGTGGCCCTGGCCGTGCAGCGCCACCGCTTCCGGGGCCGCAAGGCGGTGGAGAACCTCTTCCTCTCCCCCGCCATCGTCCCCGAACTCGTCCTGGGTTTCGCCCTCTTCCAGCAGCTCATGGTGACCCTGCGGATCACCGCGCTGGGCGCGCTGCTGATCGGCCACACCGTCCTGCTGCTGCCGTACGCGGTCCGGGTCACAGGCGCCTCGCTGGCGCTCTCGGACCCGGCCCTGGAGGAGGCGGCCCGCGGCCTCGGCGCCGGGCCCCTGCGGACGTTCTTCTCGATCACCCTGCCCGTGATGGCACCGGGCATCGTCTCGGCGTCCGTGCTGTCCTTCCTCACCTCGTTCAACAACGTCCCGCTCTCGCTGCTGCTCAAGGGACCGGGAATCTCCACCCTGCCCGTCGAGATGCTCAACTACGTCGAGTTCTCCTACGACCCGGTGGTGGCCGCGGTGAGCACCCTGCTGCTCGCCGCCACGGTGGGCGCGGCCCTGCTGACGGAACGCCTCGTCGGCTTCAACAAGGTCTTCGGCCGATGAGCGCGGCGGGCGACAACAGGAGCGACCGGAGCGCCCAGGGCGACCGGAGCGACGGGAGCGACAGGAGTACTTCGATGAAGCCAGTGGTTCAACTCGAATCGGTCCACCGGGAGTTCGGCGGGACCGCGGCGGTCCGGGACCTCGATCTGACCGTGCGCCGCGGGGAGTTCACCGCGCTCATCGGTCCCAGCGGCTGCGGCAAGACCACCACCCTGCGCATGATCGCCGGGTTCCTGGAGCCCACCGCCGGCCGCATCCTGCTGGAGGGCGAGGACGCCACCCGGCTCCCGGCCGAGCGCCGCAACATCGGCATGGTCTTCCAGTCGTACGCGCTCTTCCCGCACATGACCGTGGAGAAGAACGTCGCCTTCGGACTGAAGATGCGAGGCGTCCCGGACGACGAGCGGCGCACCCGGACGGGCGAGGCGCTGGAGATGGTCGGCCTCTCCCACCTCTCCGGCCGCAAGCCGAAGCAGCTCTCCGGCGGCCAGCAGCAGCGCATCGCGCTCGCCCGCGCCATCGCCGTACGCCCCTCCGTCCTGCTCCTGGACGAGCCGCTGTCCAACCTCGACGCGCGGCTGCGGATCCAGATGCGCCAGGAGCTCGCCCGTATCCAGCAGGAGACCGGGCTCACCGCGATCCTCGTCACCCATGACCAGGAGGAGGCGCTGGAGCTGGCCGACAGCATGGTCATCCTCAACCAGGGGACCGTCGCCCAGCAGGGCGCCCCGCGCGAGGTGTTCCGCGCCCCCGCGAGCCGCTTCGTCGCCGAATTCCTCGGCTACGACAACTTCGTCGAGCTGCCGGACGGCCGTACGGTCACCATCCGCCCGGAGCACGTCGGGGTGCTGGCCGCCGAGGCCCCGGCACCCGCCGGCGGCACCACGGTCGACGCCACCCTGACCGCCGTACGGTTCCGCGGCACCGACTGTGTCGTCACCGCCGCGTCCCAGGGCCGCACCGTCCTGGCCACCAGCACCGACTTCGGGCTGAGCGCCGGGCGGCGGGTGCGCCTGCACCTCCCCGCCGAACACGCCGTGGACCTGCCCGCCGAACCCGCCAAGCCCGCCGAGCCCGCCGGGGACCTCCCCGCGACGCACGCCGTAGACCTCCCCGCGACGCACGCCGCGGACCTCCCCCAGAGCCAGGAGACTCCCACGCCATGAGGCGACTCGCCGTCACCACCGCCGCCACCCTGCTGATCCTGCCACTCGCCGGCTGCGCCGGCTCCGCCGCCGGAGAGCAGGATCCCAAGAAGCTGACCGTCTCCACCTTCGGTTTCGGCGCCGACCTGTTCGAGAAGAACATCGTCAAGCCGTTCGAGAAGGAGACCGGCATCGAGGTCGAGATCGAGAGCGGAGCCAACGCCGAGCGGCTCACCAAGCTCAGGATCAACCGCTCCAACCCGACGGTCGACGTCGTCATGATCTCCGACCTGTTCGCCCGGATGGGCCGCGAGCAGGGGCTGTTCGACAAGGTCGACGCGTCGGCCCTGCCCAACCTGGCGAAGATCCACGATTTCGCCAAGGACGAGGACGGCTACGCCCCCGCGTACACCTACCAGTTGCTCGGCATGCTCTACCGCACCGACAAGGTCGACAAGGCACCCGGCATCAAGGACCTGTGGGACGCCGGGAACAAGGGGCGGATCGCCCTCCCCGACATCTCGACCAGCGCCGGGGTGCCCTTCCTCTACAGCACCGCGGCGACGTACGGCTCCGGCCCCGGGGACACCGACACGGCGTTCGAGAAGCTCGCCGCCAACTCCCCCAACGTACTGAAGTACTTCAACCGCAGCACCGAACTCGTCAGCCTGCTCGACCGGGGCGAGGTGGAGATGGCCCCGGCCCTCGACCTCTTCGCCATCGACTCGGTCACGGCGGGCAAGCCGATCGCCTGGGCGCCCCTCGACAAGGGGCGTTACGTGGTCTCCAACACCGCGCAGCTGGTGAAGGGCGCCCACAACAAGGCGGGCGCGGAGAAGTTCATCGACTACCTGCTGTCGAAGGAGGTCCAGGAGAAGGCCGCGGCCACCTTCCACGACAAGCCGGTCAACAAGGACGCCACGATCCCGGCGGCGATCACCGAGGTGGTGGGCGAGGCGGCCGCCGACCCGGCGGCGAACGGCTTCACCACCCCCGATCTGAAGCTGGCCGCCGAGAACAACGACAAGTGGGTCGACCGCTTCCAGCGCGAGGTGTCCGGATGAGCCACCCGCGGACGCCCCGCTCCGAAACGCCTGGCCCTGAGGCGGGCCGCTCCGAGACACCCCGCTCCGGGACCGCCCTCCCGGAGGCGGCGCCCCCTGAGGCGCCCCGCCCGGAGCCCGTCGTCATCGACTGCGATCCCGGCATCGACGACGCCGTCGCCCTCCTGCTGGCCTTCGCCTCACCCGAACTCGACGTCACCGGCATCACCACCGTCGCCGGGAACGTGGGCATCGGACAGGTCGTCGACAACGCGCTGCGCCTCTGCGATCTGATCGGCGCACAGCCGGACCTGCCGGTGGCGCGCGGCCATGCGGGCCCCCTCGCCCGCGCCGTCCGGGTCCCGGACGAACCCGTGCACGGCGAGGGCGGACTCGGCGGCGTCCGGCTGCCTCCGTCGGCGCGGGCGGCGCACCCGGACCACGCCGTCGCCTGGCTCGCGGCGCGGTTGCGCGCCTGTCGGCCCGGGGGCCTCACGCTGATCGCCACCGCGCCGCTCACCAATGTCGCGGCGCTGCTGCACGCCCACCCGGAGGCCGCCCCCTCGATCAAGGAGATCGTGGTGATGGGCGGGGCGGCCTTCGCCCCGGGCAATGTCACGCCGTCGGCCGAGTTCAACTTCTTCGCCGATCCCGAGGCGGCCCGGTTCGTGACCGAGGCCGGGGTGCCGCTGCGGATCGTCGGACTCGACGTGACCCGCGCGGCGCTGACGACGCGGTC
Source organism: Streptomyces sp. NPDC088124 (assembly GCF_040685895.1). Classification (NCBI taxonomy): domain Bacteria; kingdom Bacillati; phylum Actinomycetota; class Actinomycetes; order Kitasatosporales; family Streptomycetaceae; genus Streptomyces; species Streptomyces sp. NPDC088124. The sequence goes on from NZ_JBFBJB010000010.1 coordinate 79,559, forward strand.
CGACATCGACCGGCTGCTGGCCGACGGCGGGCCGGTCACCGGCGCGGCGGGCCGGATGCTCGACCACCTGGCCACGCGGTACGCGCGGCGCCACGGCGTCGACGCCTGCGCGGTCCACGACGCGCTGGCGGTGGCCGCCGCCGTACGCCCGGACCTGATCGAGTGGACCGACGCGTGGGTGACGGTGGAGTGCGGGGGTGAGTTCTCCCGCGGCAAGCTGATCGCCGATGTGCACGGCCGCACCGGGTTCGCGCCCAACGCCAAGGTGGCCACCGGGGTGGACGCCGACGCCTTCCGCGCCTTCCTGATCTCCCGGCTGCTGCGTACGTACGGGGCCGACGCGCCCGGGAGCGGGCCGCCGGCCGCCCCGGCCTGATCCGCCGCGCGCGCCCCGGGCATGCCGCGGCCGACGCCGTCACGCCCACCGAAGCCGCCCACCGAAGCTGTCGACCGAAGCTGTCGACCGAAGCCGGTCGACCGAACGAGAGAACCCTCGATGCCTGCGCCCAGCCACTGCGACCTGCTGATCCGCGGAGCCCGCGTGGTCTCCGTACACACCGGGGAACTGACCGCCGCCGACGTCGCGATCACCGGCGACCTGATCCGCGCCCTGCTCCGTCCCGGCACCCGGATCGAGGCCGCGCGCGTCATCGACGCCGACGGGCTGCTGGTGGCGCCCGGCTACATCGACGCGCACATGCACATCGAGAGCTCGCTGCTCGCCCCGCGCGAGTTCGCCAGGATCACGCTGCCCCGCGGCACCACGACGGTCCTCGCCGACCCGCACGAGATCGTCAACGTCGCCGGGCGCGCGGCCATGGCGTGGATGATCGAACAGGGCCGTGGCGCCCGGCAGTCCATGCTGTGGGCGGTGCCCTCCTGCGTACCGGCCCTGGAGGGGTTCGAGACGGCGGGGGCGGCGCTGGGCGCCGACGACATCGCCGAGATGCTGGACTGGGAGGGCGTCACCACGCTCGGCGAGGTGATGGACTACCGGGCCGTGGTCGACGGCGGCGAGCGGATGCGCGAGATCGTCGCCGCGGCCCGTGCCAAGGGCGTACGGCTGGACGGGCACTGCCCCAACCTGTCCGGCGACGACCTGGGCGAGTACCTGTGGGCGGGCATCGACTCCGACCACACCAAGAACTCCCCGGAGGTCGCGGTCGAGAAGGCCCGGCTCGGGATGCTGCTGATGCTCCAGGAGAAGTGCCTCACCCCGGAGTTGGTGAGCAGCCTCGCCGCGCTGCCCGTCCTGCCCGACTTCTGCCTGGTCACCGATGATCTCGCGGCCGACGCCATCGTCGGGCGCGGCCACCTCGACCACATCGCGCGGGTCGCCGTCGGCGCCGGGATGGACCCGCTGACGGCGCTGCGCGCGCTGACCCTGCACCCGGCCCGCCGCCTCGGCCTGGACGACCGGGGCGTGGTGGCGCCCGGCCGGCGCGCGGACCTGGTGCTCCTGCGCGACCTGGCCGACTTCACCCCCGTCACGGTCGTCTGTGGCGGTGAGCCGGTCGAGGAGAGCGCCCCCGCGGAGCTGTCCGGCAACCCGTTCGCCGACTCCGTCCACCTCGGCCCACTGACGGCGGACGACCACGCGTGGACCGTGGACCTGCCGGACGGCGAGCACACCTTCCGGGCCCTGCGGGTCAATCCCGTGGACACCTTCACCGAACCGGCCGAGGTCGTCCTGCCCGTACGGGACGGCGTCGTGCGCTGGGAGGGCCGGACGGCCGTACTGACCGTCTTCGAACGCCACCACCGCAGCGGGCGGCGCGCGACGGCGCCGGTGGTCGGCTTCGACCTGTCGGACGGGGCCGCGGCCACCACGTACGCGCACGACAGCCACAACCTGACGGTGATCGCCACGACCCCCGCGGCGCTGCGCGAGGCCGCCAACCGGGTCATCGGCTCGGGCGGCGGGATCTGTGTGGTCGCCGCGGGCCAGGAGCCGGTGCATCTGCCGCTGCCGGTGGCCGGGGTCCTGTCCGACCGCCCCGCCGAAGAGGTCTCGCGGGGCGCGGCCGCGATCCGCGACGCCCTGCACAGCTGGGGCTGGGCGCACCGGAACGCGTTCATGTCCCTCTCGACCATGACGCTGCCGGTCTCCCCGCAGGTGAAACTGACGGACCTGGGTCTGGTACGGGTGGTCGACCGCGCCTGGGAGCCCGCCGTCCTGACGTGAGCACGGCGCCGGTCTGAACCAGCCTGCCCCCCTGTCAGGAGCAGGCTGGTTCAGGACGGTCAGTTGCCGGCGAGGACCCGGCCGGCGTCGCGGGCGGCGGCCCGGGCCTGGGTGTGCTGCTCCTCGGCGAGGTCCCGCAGGCTCTCCATGGCCGGGTTGGTGGCCGCGAGGGTCAGCTCACGCTTGACGAGGGTGAGGTCGGCCTCCCAGATGTCGCCGACCACGCGCTCCAGGTACGGGGTGGAGTGGTCCCAGCCCTCGCGCGGGGTGCCGGGGCCGTAGCCGCCGCCGAGGGTGGTGACCAGAAGGGTGGGGGTGCCCTTCAGCAGCGGGGCGGTGGGCCCCGCGCCCGCGATGACCAGATCGGCCCAGGTCTTGAAGTGCTGCGAGACACCGTAGTTGTAGAGCGGCACGGCCAGGATCACGGTGTCCGCGTTCTCCAGCTCCCCGGCCAGCTCGGCGGCGAGGGCGAGCGCCTCGCGCTGCCCCGGGGTGTGGTCCGCCTCGGGGGTGAACCCGGCGGTGGTGGCGTGGGCCCAGGCGTCCGCGGCCAGCGGGTCGGTGCCCAGGTGGCGCCGGGTGATCGTGCCCTGGGGGTGTGCGGCGGTCCACTCGGCCTCGGCGAGGTCGGCGAGCTGGGCGCTGTGGGAGGCACCGGGCAGGATGCTGGCGTCCAGGCGGAACAGGTTCATGTACGTGACTCCTTGAGGCGGGCAGTCCGCGGCTGCGGGCATGGCGGGGTACGGCGGGCCCGGGTGTCGTCCGGCGCCGCGCGACACCCGCCAGCATAAACGGACTTCACCCCGGTTATGTTCCAGAGGGTAGATTGGCCGTGTGAACCGGCCTGTAGTGCCCTTCGGGAAGCCGCGTGGGGAACGCGCCGACGCGGTGCGCAATCGCGAGCGCCTGCTGGAGACCGCGCGCGAGATGCTCGCGGAGCACGGCGCGGAAAGGCTGACCATGGACGGCCTGGCCGAACGCGCCGGGCTGGGCAAGGGCACCGTCTTCCGCCGCTTCGGCACCCGCGCCGGAATCTTCCGCGCCCTGCTGGAGGACGACGAGCGCCGCTTCCAGGAGCAGGTGCTGTCCGGCCCGCCGCCGCTCGGGCCGGGCGCCGACCCCAAGGACCGCCTGATCGCCTACGGCCGCGCCCGTATCCCCTTCCTCCTGCACCACCACGTCATCGCACGGGCCGCGATGGAGCGGGGCGGGCCGACGCCCGAGAGCGGGGTCAACATGACCCGGCTCCACATCCGTATGCTCCTCGGCCGGACCTGCGGGGACATGCCCGAGCTGGACAGCCTCACCCTCCAGCTCGCGGCGGCCCTGGAGGGTCCCCTGCTGCTCTACGTCTCCACGGCCGCCCCCGCCGCACCGCCGGCCCCGGGCACCGCCGACCATCTCGTCAACAGCTGGCAGGCGCTCATCGAATGCGTCACCGGACGACACCGCGCGGGCCTGCCCCCGGATGAGCCCGCCGCGCGGTGACCGCCGTGACTCCGGCCGGCCGGCGCCGTGCCGGACGGCCGGAGCGTCGGCGATACGGCACGACCCGCGTCGCGGTGTCCGGAATCCACTCCTCCCGGCGCTAGCAACTGCCGTTCGACACCTGCAGCCCCTTGCCCGCTCCGGCCGTCCGGCTCACGATGTTCGGCACGCAGGCCGTCGCGTCGAGGCTGTAGGAGTACGGGATGCTGACCGTGGTGTTGGACTGCGGGTTGGGCCCGGCGGGCTTGTTCTCGCTGCCGGGGGTGGACCAGGTGACGTTGTCGAACGTGTTGCCGGAGACCTGCCAGTAGCCGACCGTGTCGGTGTAGAAGGTGCCGAGGACGTCCTTGGAGTCCTTGAAGTAGTTGTTGTCCACCTTGGCCCGGGCCCCGGCACGGGAGTTGATGCCGGATTCGTTGAGCCGCACGTAGTGGTTGTTGTACATGTGGGCGATGCCGCCCCGCAGCAGGGGCGCGCGGGAGTCGATGTTCTCGTACCGGTTGTGGTGGTACGAGATGAAGCCGTTCGAGACCTCGGTCTCACTGGATCCGACGAGACCGCCGCGGCCGGAGTTGCGCAGGATGCTGTAGGACAGGGTCACGTACTGAGTGTTGTCCTTCATGTCGAAGAGGCCGTCGAACCCCTCCGACTCGCCGCCCGACGCCTCCAGGGTGGTGTGGTCGACCCAGATGTTGCGGACGTTGCGCTCCATACCGATGGCGTCGCCCCCGTTGGACGTGGGCGAGCCGGACTTCTTGACGTTCCGCACGGTCACGTTCTGGATGATGATGTTCTTGGAGTCCCTGATGTGGATGCCGAGTTGGTCGAAGACGGCTCCGCCGCCGACCCCCAGGATCGTGACGTTGCTGATCTCCTTGAGCTCGATCACCCCGGCGGCGGTGTTGCAGCTGCTGCCCGACACCTTGCTGGTGTTGCCGTGGTTGATGGTCCCCTCGACCTCGATGGTGATCGGGGTGCTGCTGCTGGCCCGACCGCACAGGGCCTGGTGGATCGCGGTGCCCGTGGTGGCCCGTACGGTCGCTCCGCCCGCCCCGCCGGTGGTCCCGCCGTTCTGGGTCGCGTAACCGGTGGCGCTGCCGACCGCGACCGCGTCCGTGGGCGTCGAGACCACCACACCGGTGGCGGCCGCGAGGGCCGCGGTGGCCAGCGCCGCGTAGAGGCGCAGTGAGACTGGTTTCCTCATGCTCGTTCTCTCCTTGGTCGTCTTGGAATACCGAGCGCGCAACATGTCATGACCATGCCAATTCAGCACCGGATCTCTCCGGCCAGGCCCCGCTCGGCCCCCTTACGGGTGCTCTTCTTCGGTGCGATCAAGCCGGTCGTTCGTGCGCGGCCCGAACCCGCGCGACCGGCTTCCCGTCACAGGAAGCCGTCGCCGCCGAGACCGTGCCGGACGGCGCGATGCGTCTTCGTCATGGCGTACACCCTTCGCTCCACGACGCGTCGGCGTCCTGAGTGCGACCCCGTGCCGGATCGGTGGCGGCTCCTGCGTGAAGTCGCGGTGGTCTGCCGCGACTTGACTCCCACCGGAACGAGGATCACGAAGGGAGAAAGCGCTTTCGATCGGAGGATAGGGCGGCTTCCGCCGGGCTGGCAAGGTTCTGGACGCCCGCGATACGCGCTCTGTCGCGTCCCCGTGGCGGCCGCGTCGCAGGATGCCCACCGCAGGGCCCCGTATCCGGTGGCCGCCGACCCACCTGGCGATGCGCGGCGAGGGAGACGACAATGAAATGGGCCGGATGAAAGCCGCCCGATCAGCCCAGACCCGGAAGCCGGGGGCGAACGGGACATCACGGTATTCCCGAAGGTGCGGCAGGGACACACGTGGTTGCTCATGTGCCGATGGCCGGAGATCGCGGACCACGTCCGCTCACTGTTGTCCCCCGCCCGCATGCGGGCGTCGACCGGTACGGCGGCGCGGCAGACGAAGTGCCATGGAGGCGGACTATGAAGGACTCGATGCTGAACCTGGCGGTGGACTACCCGCTGCTGAACGCGTTCTGGACCATGATGATGATCCTTCTCTGCGTGCTCTGGTTCATGCTGCTCTTCCGCGTCATCGGCGACATCTTCCGGGACGACGAGCTGAGCGGCTGGGGCAAGTCAGGATGGACCATCTTCGTCATCCTGCTGCCCTTCCTCGGCGTGTTCGTGTACCTGATCGCCCGCGGGCGGTCGATGGGCGAGCGCGAGATGAAGCAGGCCCGCCGGAACGAGGAGCAGTTCCGTTCCTACGTACGCCAGAGTGCCGGAACCGGCAGCCAGGCGGAGGAACTGTCGCGGCTCGCCGATCTCAAGAACCACGGCGAGATCACGGCAGCCGAGTTCGAACAGGCCAAGGCCAAGGTCCTCGCGGCCTGATCGGGGCCCCGGCGGCAGTGCCGACGCGTCCCGGAGCCGGAGCCGGACGCAGCCGTGGTCGCGGACGGTGGGGACCGTACGCTCCGACGGACCCGGACGATGTCCGTCCGCTCCGTACTCCGGCCGTCTCCGGCCGTCCGGCTCGCCGACAGGGCGCCGACAGGGCGCCGCCCCTGGGATCCGCCCTGACCTCCTCGGCGTTCACCTTCAGCCAGGTGGCCGTCGCGGAGCGGCGGCACTGAGCATCGCGGACATATCGCGCCGCCGGCGCCGCGATCAGCCGGGACACGGCCGGGGCCACCGGCGCCATGGTGGCTCGTGCACGATGAAGTCGACCTCCGTGCCCAGCATCATGCCGAAGACACCCTCAAGGCAGTTCCGCACGTAGCCGCAACCCTCGCGCGGGGGCCGGATCGCGCCCGTGCGGTGCGTGAGACGTTCCGCCACTTGCCCGGCTCGCCCCCGAAGGCGCGCGGCCGGACCGCGGAGCGTCACGCGCCCGAGCGCCTCCGAGCGCGTCCGTGACCGTACCGCCTCGCGGCCCACAGCTCCTCTTCGCCCCGCGTCCGCGGCCCGCCGCCGCCGTCGCGGCACACCGCCGGCGGACCCGCCGCCCTGGCGGGAAATCGCGGCACCGCACCGCGCCGCCGGTGCCGCACCACACCTGGCGCCAAAGACCGTACTCGCGGCGGGAGTTCACCGGCCACTCGATGCCACTCCCGGTCACCGACGGTGAACGGCCCCGTCCCCCCGCTCACGCCGCCTCCGCCGCGACACCGATCACCGCGTCGCGCGACCAGGACGGGTCCCGCAAAGGCATCGATTCACCCTATTGACACATGGCCGAAACCCACACAGCATGATGAGCGTCGCAATTCATTGCTGAATATTTATTCAGTCGAGCCGTCGCCTACACCCCGCACCTGCACAGCCCCAGCTGTTCCCACCCTCTCCCGCTCGCCACGCCCTTCCGGCTGTCAGCGCGAGACCCGTGGGATTCCAAGGCCCCAGCGATCGAGGACGATCCAGATGCTCACCACAGACCCAGCCGGGACCACGTGTTCCGGGAAGGCGGCATCGCCTCCACCGTACGAGAACCGCCGGCCGGAGGAGACAGGGACGGTGCGCAGGAACACGCACGGCGTCGCCCGCGCCGGGAGCCACCGCGTCCCGACCGGTTCCGGACCGGTCGGCGAGCCGGCCCCGCCCATGGACCCACCGCCCGCTCCGCGCCTTTCCGTCCCTGGAGAACGATCATGGCTTTGACACATTCCCGTCGGTTCGAGGGCAAGACCGTCGTCGTCACCGGGGCGGCACAGGGCATCGGGCTCGGGGTGGCCGCGAGGTTCGCCGGAGAAGGCGCCGACGTCCTGATGCTCGACCTGTCCGCAGCCGTCGAGGAGGCGGCCGAGCAGGTCGCCGCCCAGCACCCCGGCGGCAGCGCGCTCGGCGTTCGCGCGGATGTCACCTCGGCGGACGATGTGGCCCGTGCCTTCGGCATCGCCGACCGGACCGGGGACGGCGTGGACATCCTGGTCAACAACGCCGGCGTGATCACCATCAGCCCGCTGGAGGACCTGACCCTCGCCGACTGGCAGAAGGTCCTCGCCGTCAACACCACCGGCACCTTCCTGTGCGCGCAGGCCGCCGCCGCCGGCATGCGGAAGCACGGACGCGGAGGGCGCATCCTCAACGCGGCCTCGGGTCAGGCACGCCAGGGCTTCGTCTACACACCGCACTACGCGGCCAGCAAGTTCGGGGTCGTGGGGCTCACACAGAGCCTGGCGAAGGAACTCGCCAAGGACCGGATCACCGTCAACGCCTACTGCCCCGGCATCGTCGGCAGCGACATGTGGGACTACAACGACCGCGCCTGGGGCCGGCTGCTCGGTGACTACGAGCCGGGCGAGCTCATGGCCGAGTGGGTCGCGGGCATCCCGCTGGGGCGGGCCGGCACCGCCGACGACGTGGCCGGCCTCGTTCTCTTCCTCGCCTCCGAGGAGGCGGCGTACATCACCGGCCAGACGATCAACGTCGACGGAGGGATGTTCATGAACTAGCGCGTCGCGCGGGTCACGACAGCGTCGGTGACCGAACGCGGTCCCTGCCACCCCTCCCCGACCTGGATGCACACCTTTTACTCTCCGGAGACTGTCATGAGTACGACCAGCAACGCGGCGAAGCCCGTGGACGCACAGCCGGACGAACGACGGCTGAAGGCGCCCTCCTGGGCGACCGGACTGCTCACTGGATCCCGTGGTCCCGCACTCGGGCTTGTCGCCATGTGCGTCGTCTTCTTCATCGCGTCACCGTATTTCCTGACCCAGAACAATCTGCTGAACATCGTCGATCAGGCGGTGATCCTGGGGCTGCTCGCCCTGGGCATGACCGCCGTGATCATCACGGGCGGCATCGACCTCTCGGTCGGCTCCGTACTGGCGCTGGCGACCATGGTGCTCGGGTGGCTCTCCCACGACCAGGGCTGGCCGCTGTTGCCCAGTGCTCTCGTCGCGATCGGTGTCGCCGGAATATGCGGCCTGGTCAACGGACTGGGCATCACCTTCACCAGACTCCCGCCCTTCATCGCCACGCTGGCCATGATGTCGGTCGCCCGCGGCCTGGCCAACGTCATCACCGACGGCCAGCAGATCGTCGGGTACCCGGACTGGTTCGACAACCTCTCCACCACCCGCTACCTCGGCGTCTTCACCATCGTCACCTTCGTGCTCGTCGTGCTGTACATGGCGGGGTGGGCCTACATGCGCTACCGGACCGGCGGGCGCGAGCTGTACGCCATCGGCGGCAGCTCGGAGGTCGCCAGGCTCGCCGGCATCAGCGTGCGGAAGCGGACGATCCTCGTCTACACCGTGACCGGCGTTCTTGTCGGCCTGGCCGGCGTCTTCCTCGCGATGCGTCTCGACTCCTCGCAGCCGAGCGCCGGGACGGGCTACGAGCTCGACGCGATCGCCGCCGTGGTGATCGGCGGCGCGAGCCTGAGCGGCGGTGTCGGCTCGGTCACCGGAACCCTGATCGGCGTCCTGATCATCGGTGTCCTGCACAACGGGCTCAACCTGCTCGGTGTCTCGCCGTTCGTCCAGCAGATCGTCATCGGTCTGGTGATCGCTCTCGCCGTCATGATCGACGTCCTGCGCCGGCGCGAGGCGCGCTGACCGTCCCGGCCCGGTCCGGCCTGCCGCAGGTCCCGGCCGCCGAGTCACCACCGCTCGGGCGTCTCTCTCCCCGACCCGACCCCGACCCCGAGGGACCCACCCGTCCCCCTCTCCACCTCTCCACCTCTCCACCGAACCGACGCTCTCCCCGAGTCGCCGGGACCGCTTCCCGAAGGAGCACCGCCATCATGAAGTCCCCGTACCGCTGGATGGCCACCGGCATCGTGGCCGCCCTCGCCCTCGGCGCCACCGCCTGCAACCGAGCCGGCGCCGACTCCACCACCACCGCCACCGACGGCAAGCCGGTGACGATCGGTCTCGCGGTCGCCAATCTCCAGGCCGACTTCTTCAACCAGATCAAGACGTCCGTCGAGGCCGAAGCCAAGAAGAAGGGCGTCAAGGTCATCGTCGCCGATGCCCGGGGTGACGCCGCGACCCAGGTCAACCAGATACAGGACTTCATCAGCCGTCAGGTCAGCGCGATCGTCTACATTCCCGCGGGCGCCACGGCCGCCGGCGTACCGGTGAAGGCGGCGGAACGCGCGAAGATCCCCGTCATCACGGTCGACCGCAACCCGGCGGACGCGCCGGGCAAGTCCTTCATCGCCACCGACAGCGTCGCCGCCGCCAAGACGCTCGGCGAGTGGGTGATCAAGCAGAAGGACGGCAAGGGCCAACTCGCCGTCCTTCAGGGCCAGATCGGCACCACCCCGCAGGTGGACCGGCAGAAGGGCTTCGGCCAGGCGCTCGCAGAGGCGCCCGGGATCAAGGTGGTCTCGCAGCAGCCCGCCGACTGGGCGCAGGACAAGGCGTACACCGTGTCCCAGGACATGCTCCAGGCCCACCCGGGCATCGACATCCTCTGGGGCCAGGCAGACGCGATGGCTCTGGGCGCCGCGCAGGCCGTCAAGAGCGCCGACGGCAAGAAGCGCCTGATCGTCGGCTTCGACGGCGACGTCGCGGGGCTCAAGGCCGTCCGCAACGGCACCATCGACGCCACCATGGTCCAGCAGACCCAGAAGATGGGACGGATGTCGGTGGACACCGCGCTGGACGTCATCAACGGCAAGAAGGTCCCGGCCACGCAGTTGCAGCCCGCGTTCCTTTTGACCAAGGACGACAGCGCGAAGGCCGACCAGTACATCAAGACCCACCCCTGAGCCTCGGGGAGCGACCGCATCATGACGAACCTCAGCCATGTCACGAGGGACGGGACACCCGAGGGCCTGATCGTCCGGGATGTGTCCAAGCGCTTCGGCGCGACCCAGGCCCTCGACCGGATCGACCTCGACATCCGCCCCGGCGAGGTGGTGGCGCTGCTCGGCGAGAACGGCGCCGGAAAGTCCACCCTGGCCAACATCATCGCCGGCACGCTCGCCTCCGACACCGGGCACATGACCTGGCGGGGACAGCCGTACGAGCCGAAGTCGCCGGGGGACGCCATCACCCACGGCATCGGACTCATCCATCAGGAGATGCGACTGCTGCCGGACCTGTCGGTGGCCGAGAACGTCTTCCTGGGACGCCTCCTCACCCGCGGCGGACGCATCGACCGTGCGGAGATGAACCGCCGCGCGGAGGAACAACTGCACCGTCTCGGGCTGCGCATCTCCCCCACCCGGCTGGTGGGTACCCTGCGCGTGGCGGCGCAGCAGCAGGTCGAGATCGCCAAAGCCCTGACGCTCGACGCGAAGCTGCTCATCCTCGACGAGCCGACGGCCGCCCTGGGCGGCGACGAGACCGACCACCTCTTCGAGCGGATCGACGCGCTGCGCGCGGAAGGCGTGTCCTTCATCTATGTCAGCCACCGCCTTGAGGAGATCGCCCGCATCTGCGACCGCGTCGTGGTGATGCGGGACGGGCAGAGGGTCGCCACCCATGCGACCGCGCAGGTGCCCGTCTCACAGCTGGTCGAGGAGATGGTGGGGCGCAGCGTGGAGCGGATCTTCCCCGACACGGGAGAGCCGGCCGAACGCGAGGTGCTGCGCGTGGCGGGTCTCTCCGGCCCCGCCTTCCATGACGTCTCCTTCAGCGTGCGCGCGGGCGAGGTGTTCGGCATCGCCGGGATCGTCGGCGCCGGGCGCACGGAACTCGTGCGGGCGATCGCCGGAGTCGACACGGTGACCGGGGGAAGTGTCTCGGTCGACGGCCAGGTGCTGAGCCTGCGCGGCCCCCGGGACGCCATCGAGGCGGGAGTGGCCCTCGTACCCGAGGACCGCAAGGGCCAGGGTGCCGTACTCGACCTCTCGATCGGCGACAACGTGGTCCTGCCCAACCTCGACCGGGTCGCCCGGCAGGGCTGGCTGTCGCCGCGGCGTGTCACCGAGGTCGCCACCGAGGCGATCAGGACGATGACCGTCAAGGGACGGGCCGGACAACCGGTGCGGACGCTGTCCGGCGGCAACCAGCAGAAGGTCGTCATCGCCAAGTGGCTGGAGCGCAAGCCCAAGGTCATCATCCTCGACGAGCCCACCCGCGGCATCGACGTGGGTGCGCGGGCCGCCATCTACGAAGTGATCGCGGACCTGGCCCGGTCGGGCATGGCGATCGTGGTGGTCAGCTCCGACCTCGACGAGGTCCTGGGGCTGTCCCACCGCGTGCTGGTCCTCAGCCGAGGACGGCAGCAGGGCATCCTGTCGGCGGAGGAGGCGACGAACTCCGCCGTCATGCATCTCGCCACGGTGTGACCGTCACAACCGTCACAACGGACACAGGACCTCGCTGCCGGCTGCCCACGCCGGTCCTCTCCGGACACGGCGTGGGCGGCCGGCAGCGTCGTCGTCGCCCTGACCGGCACGGGTGGTGCGGGAATACGAAGCGTCCGGCTCACCGGCACGCTCCCGCGCCGAGCACCGTCGGGCGCTCCCGGGCTGCGCCCCCGCGCCCCCACCCCCGCCGCTCGCGGCGAACCTGAGCGTCCACCACGACGGGCCGTCCCCGGATGTCCGTTGCCGGGCCCTCCGGACCGCGGCCAGGACGCGCGCGGTTTCCACGGCGCGCCGGCTCCCTCCCCGGGTGCCCGGTGGCTGGTCCCCTTGACGCATCGGGATTCGCGGGCTTCACTAAATGAATCGCAACGCAGAAGTGAATGGATATTCATCATGGCACTCGCACCAGTCCACGGCGCCACGGCGCGGCTCGCCGACATCAGGCGCGAGCTGCGTGCGGCGTCCCCCACCGAGCGTGCCGCGCGCCTGAGGGAACTGGCCTACTCGATCCGCCGCAGCGATCTGGAAATGATCAGCCGGGCCGGGCAGGGCCACATCGGCGGTGACTACTCCGCCGCCGACATCGTCACCGTGCTGTACTTCGCGGTCCTCGACGTCCGTCCCGAGGAGCCCGAGTGGGCCGAGCGCGACCGGTTCGTCCTCAGCAAGGGCCACGCCGCGGGCATCCTGTACTCCACCCTGGCGCACGCCGGCTTCTTCCCCGAGGCGGAACTGGCCACGTTCATGGAGCCGCTGTCGCCGCTCAACGGCCACCCCAACCGCCGCAAGGTGCCCGGGGTGGAGACCAACACCGGTCCGCTGGGCCACGGCTTCCCGGTCGCCGTGGGGATGGCGGTCGCCGCCAGGCTCGACGGCTCCGGCCGGCGCACCTACGTCGTCACCGGCGATGGCGAGCTGCAGGAGGGAAGCAACTGGGAGGCGGCGATGAGCGCGTCCCAGCAGCGCCTCGGCCGGCTGACCGTGATCGTCGACCGCAACCGCTTCCAGCAGGGCGCCGCCACCGAGGAGACCTCGGGCCTGGACCCGCTGGACGCCAAGTGGGCCTCCTTCGGCTTCGATGTCCGCACCGTGGACGGCCACGACCACGAGGCTCTCCACCAGGCCCTGAGCGAGGAGCGGGCGGTCGACGACCGCCCCCGGTGCCTGATCGCCGACACGGTCAAGGGCAAGGGCGTGTCCTTCATCGAAAACCGCGTCGAGTGGCACCACAAGGTACCCACCACGGACCAGACCGCCGCAGCCCTCAAGGAGCTGACCTCCCGATGAGCACCACCACAGCCGCCGAACTGCACGACTGCCGCAAGACGTTCGCCGAGACGCTGATCGAGCTCGCGGAGAGCGACCCCCGCACCGTGGCCGTCTGCAACGACTCCGTCGGCTCCTCCAACCTCAAGGAGTTCCAGCAGCGCTTCCCGGACCGGCTGATCAATGTCGGCATCGCCGAGCAGTTGATGGTGGGCGCGGGCGCGGGCCTGGCGAACGGCGGCCGCATCCCGTTCGTCTGCGCCGCGGCTCCCTTCCTCACCGGTCGCGCCCTGGAACAGATCAAGGCGGACGTCGCCTACTCGCGCACCAATGTCAAGCTGTGCGCCATGAGCCCCGGCTTCGCCTACGGCCAGCTCGGCCCGACCCACCACGGCGTGGAGGACTTCGCCTGGATGCGCACGCTGCCCGAGATGGTCGTTCTGGCACCGGCCGACCCCGCCGAGACCCGTGAGGCACTGCTCTGGGCCCACCAGTACGACGGGCCCGTCTACCTGCGCATCGGCCGCACCAAGGTGCCGGCCCTGGCCCCCCATGTCCCCTTCGAGGCCGGCCGCGCCGCGTGTCTGCGCGACGGCGGCGACGTCACGCTGATCGGCGTGGGCACGACGGTCTCCGCCACATTGGCCGCCGCCGGAAAGCTGGCCTCCGAGGGGATCGACGCCCGCGTGCTCAACTTCTCCACCGTCAAGCCGCTGGACCAGGAGGCGCTGCTCGCGGCGGCGGGCGAGACCGGCGGCATCGTCACCGTCGAGGAGGCCAACGTCCATGGCGGGCTCGGCAGCGCCGTGGCGGAGTTCCTCGCCGTCCACCACCCCGTGCCGATGAAGCTCCTCGGCGTGCGCGACGAGTTCACCCCGACCGGCAGCCCTGCCTTCCTGTCCGCATACTTCGGCATCGACCCCGAGGCCATCACCCGCTCCGCCCGCGAGCTGACCGGTGCAGGGCGTGGAGCGGCGGCATGAGTGCCGTGGGCCAGGGCACCGTCCTCGCCCTCGACCAGGGCACCAGCGGCACCAAAGGACTTCTCGTCGCGGAGGACGGACGGGTCGTCGCCACCGCGCACCGGCCACTGAGCCAGCGGTACCCCGAGCCCGGGTGGGTGGAGCAGGACCCCACCGACCTGTGGCGCAGCGTCACCGAAGTGGCCGGGGAACTGGCCGCCCGGGCCGCCGCCGCGGGCACGCGCGTCGTCGGACTGGGGCTGAGCGTCCAGCGTGAGGCCGTCCTGGTCTGGGACCCGGACACCGGCGCCGCCCTGTCTCCGCTCATCAGCTGGCAGGACCGGCGCACCGCCGAGCGGTGCGCCGGGCTGGCGGTCTCGGCCGCGGCCGAGCTGATCAGCGGCCGCACCGGCCTGCCGGTCGACCCGATGTTCTCGGCGACCAAGGCCGAGTGGCTGCTGGACCGAATCGACCCGCACCGCGAGCGGGCCGCCACCGGCCGGCTGCGCGTCGGCACGGTCGAGGCCTGGCTGCTGCACCGGCTCACCGGTGGCGCCACCGACGCCACCGAGACCGGCTGTGCCTCCCGTACCCAGCTCGTGCGTCTGGACGACGCGGAGTGGGACCCCTGCCTGCTCGACCTGTTCCGCATTCCCCGCGCGGCACTCCCGCGCATCGCCGCCTCGGACGGAGCGGGCGAGGAACTGGGCCACACCCGGAACGTCCCCGGCCTCACGGACGGCCTGCCGATCGCGGCGGTTCTCGGGGACTCGCACGCCGCGCTCTTCGCGCAGAGCCAGGGGCGCCCTGGCACGGTCAAGGCCACCTACGGCACCGGTGCCTCGCTCATGGTCCTCGACCCGGACGGCCGCCGGCCCGCCGAAGGCATCACCGCCACCCTGGCGTGGCGTCGCACCCGGGACACCGGCGCCGCCCACGCCCTGGAGGCGAACATCGCCTCGGCAGGCACCGCGATCCGCTGGGCCGCCCGG
Organism: Streptomyces sp. NPDC088124; assembly: GCF_040685895.1. Classification (NCBI taxonomy): domain Bacteria; kingdom Bacillati; phylum Actinomycetota; class Actinomycetes; order Kitasatosporales; family Streptomycetaceae; genus Streptomyces; species Streptomyces sp. NPDC088124. Next base: position 94,712 of record NZ_JBFBJB010000010.1, read on the forward strand.
CTGCTCGGCACCGACCCGGCCGGCATCGCCGCCCTGGCGGTCGACGCGAGGGAGGACACCGAGGTGTATCTGGTCCCGGCGTTCTCCGGGCTGGGCGCCCCGTACTGGGACCGCGGCGCCCGTGCGCTGTTGATCGGCATGGACCTCGACACCGGCCCCGCCGAGGTGGCCCGCGCCGCGGTCGAGTCGATGGCCTTCCAGGTGGCCGACACCCTCTCCCGTTTCGACACCGTCCTCGGTGGCACGGTCGCCGAGCTGTGCGCGGACGGCGGCCCGACGGGCAACGACCGCCTCATGGCGCTCCAGGCCGAGCTGATCGGCCGGCCGGTGCGCCGGTCCGGGCGCCCGGAGGTGTCCGCCCTCGGCGTGGCACACCTGGCCGGTATCGCGCTCGGCATGTGGGACGACGCCGACCTGTCCGCTCTCACTCCCCCGGGCACCCGCTTCACCTCGCACGAGGACGACACCTGGCGCGACCGCCGCATGGCGGGCTGGCGCGACGCGGTCGCCCGCTCACGCGGGAAACGGGCCTGACACCGGCCGGGACCGTGGAACCACCCACGAGTCACCGCCGTACCGGCCTCGCACCCCGCCTCCCGTGGGCCTCCACCGACCCGGACGCGGTGCCGGCCCACCCCACCGCTCCACCACCTCGAAAGAGCCGCAACTCCGAAAGGGCCGCACCATGACCTTCACCGCCGAGGCGTTCTCCCTCAAAGGCAAGCCCGCGTTCATCACCGGCGCGGGCAGCGGCATCGGCCGGGCCATCGCCCTGGGCTTCGCCGCCTGCGGCGCCGACGTCGCCTGCTTCGACCGCGACGCCGACGCCGCCCGGGCCACCGCCGAACTGATCAGCACGGCGCACGGCAGGAGCATCGGCATCGCGGGAGACGTCACCTCCCCCGATTCCCTGGCCGAGGCCGTGCGCACCGCCGTCGAGACGCTCGGCCCGATCCGTACCGCGGTCAACTGTGCGGGCGTGGCCGACGCCACCGCCGCCGAGGACATGCCCGCGGAGGACTTCCGCCGCGTCGTCGACATCAACCTCACCGGCGTCTTCCTCAGCGCCCAGGCCGAGGCCCGCGTGATGCTCGCCCAAGGCGGCGGATCGATCATCAACATCGCCTCCATGTCCGGCACCATCGCCAACCGCGGACTGCTGCAGGCCCACTACAACGCCTCCAAAGCGGGCGTCATGCACCTCACCAAGAGCCTGGCCACGGAGTGGGCCGACCGCGGCGTCCGGGTCAACTCGATCAGCCCCGGCTACACCCTGACGCCGATGAACAAGCGGCCCGAGGTGGCCGAGCGTCTCAAGGCGTACGCCGCCGACACCCCTCTGGGCCGTATCGCCGAGGTCGAGGAGATGGCGGGCCCCGCGGTCTTCCTCGCCTCCGACGCCGCGTCCTTCGTGACCGGATGCGACCTGGTCGTCGACGGCGGCTACGTCTGCTGGTGAGCGGTTCCCGGCGCCCGTCACGCCTCAGGGCCCCGTAGGACCCACCCGCGGCCCGCCGGCGGAGCGATATCGCCCGTCGACGGCCAGGTCAAGCTTTGCCCGTCGCGCCGGCCGGGCCGGTCCTCGGCAGCCTGGGCGACAGCCCCGGCCGGCGGCGCGGTGAGAAGTGTCGGCCGCGTGGGCCGCGCCGCCGCGACCCTCCCGGCCGGTACGGCGTCGACGCCGTACCGGCCGGGGCCGTACCCCGGCGATCAGGCCATCAAGGCCGCCGCCGTCTCCTGATCCGTCACCAGCACATCCACCAGGCCACCCACCACGGCCGCCCGGATGGCCCCGTGCTTGCGCCTGCCGCCCGCCACCCCTATCTTCCGGCGGGCGGCGGCAAGCTGCTCACGCGTGATGCCGACGACCCGGGAGTCCAGCTCGGACTCGACCGGCCGGCCCTGAGCGTCGTAGAAGCGCAGGCACACATCGCCCACCGCTCCCAGCTCGGCCAGTCCGGCGCGCTCCTCCTCGGAGAAGGCGTTGCCGCTGCGGGCGAGCGTGCTGGACGGGGTGATCTCTCCGATGCCGACCAGCACCACGTCCAGGTCGCCCAGCTCCCCCAGGGTCGCGGACACGAACGGGTCCTCGCGCAGCGCTTCGGCGCTCTCCGCCGCCCCGGCCACACCGGGCGCCTGCAGATAGACGGCCTCGCCGTTCACCAACTGCGCCAGTTGCCCGGTCATGCGCGAGGCGTGCCCCGCCGCGGCCGGATCACCTATGCCGCCCACCGTCTGGACGATGCGCACATCCTTCAGTCCCGGGACCGGCTGCATCGCCCGCACCATGGCCAGCAGAGTGGCGCTCCACGACGAAATGCCCACGGTCTCGGCCGAGCGCAACGTGGTCTGAAGGTAGTAGGCCGCCGCCGCACCGAGATCGCCGAGCAACATGTGCTCATTGTCCGGAGCGGTGTCCACGACCAGGGCGAGCTTCAGTCCGTACCGCTCCTGCAGTCCGTCCTCCAGGTCCGGGTGGGTACCGGACGGCGGCATCACGGTGATCCGCACGATGCCCCGGTCCTGCGCCTTCTTCAGCAGCCGGGACACCTTCGCCTGCGACAGATCCAGCCGCGCCGCGATCTCCGGCTGCCGCACGCCCTGAAGGTGATACAGCCGGGCCACGTGCGTCATCATCCGCAGTTCCTCGCCGACGACCGCCACGGGACACCTCTTCTGTCGACTCAAGTGATCTCACCGCTGTCCTCGCCGGCACCCGCCGGCGCCTACCTCAACAGCCGCGCATAGATATTCGCACACCGAGGTCGAATCCCGCGGGCACCGGGTCAGGAACCCGCGAAGGGGCGGGCGTGAGCGGCCGGCCCAGGGCTCACCGCGCTCCCAGCGGGCGAAGAAAGCGGCTCGGTTCCCCGCTCCACGAGATCGTGAGCGCGTCCCGTGCCCGGGTCGCGGCGACGCCAGGCGGTCGCCGCGGCGGCGCCCGAGCGCCGACGGCACCGGCCGGTCTCCGGCCGCCTCACCGTGCGGGAACACACTCAACGGCACCCGGCCCGAGGTCCGCGAGCAAGTCGTCCAGCACCGCTTCCTCCTCGACCCGGACACCGTGCTGGGCGAGCTCGACCGCCAGGGCCGGGTCCCAGGGGGTCGCGGCGGGCGGACCCGTCAGGGCCGGAGCATCGGGCACCGTGGTCACCGCTGCCCGGTAATGGGCGGCCGTGTAGCGCCACGGACGCCAGGGGACGCATCGCGCCAGGGACGACGCGATCCGTACACCGCCCCAGTCGAAATCCCCGTGGTAGAGAAGCCCGGCACCTCCCATGGACAGGCCGCGCAGCAAGGTGAGGGCGGCGGCCGACGGTTGGCCCTGCAGGCACACCATCGGTGGGCACGCCGGGCCGAGGGTGTCGGCGGCGGCGGACAGCACGGCCGGGTTCTCGCAGACATGAACGGTTCCCGTCGTCGCGACGGCCGCGACCGGTGCGCGACGGGTGAGAGAGCGGAGCGTCAGCACCGCCGGTTCCCCCGCAGCGGCCATCCAGTCGAGGGACGGGGTACCGCGGAGGTTGAGGGTGAGGACGGTCGACGACAGGTCGTCCTTGAGCAGCCCCGCCGAGGCCCACGCCTCCCGCCGCCACTGTGCGCCGGAACCGTCGGGAAATCCGGTGAGGGCACGGACACCGGACAGGACAAGCGTGGCGAGCGGTGTCCCCTCGTCCAGGGCATGAGCGTCCGAAAGGGTCTGCGCCGCGAACGTCGCCCGGGATGTCGGTGGTGACGCGGGCAGCGTACGCAACGCGCGCACCGCGGCCTCCACCAGGAGGGCCGCGGCCTCAGGCGTACGTGCGAGGCGCCGAACGAGACCGTTCCCGTGGATCCGCTCGGCCCAGTGGGCCAGTTCCGCGTCGAGGAGGCCGAGCGGGGCGTACGCGTCCTCCCAGGCCCGCGCTTCCTTGCCGCGTGTCTCGGCGTGGAGTGCGACCGGGCCGGTGAGGGCCACCACGGCGGCCGCCAGTCCGTCGGGGCTGACACCGGAGCGACGCAGAATCGTGTCCACCGTGTCGAGGCGGACGTTCAGCGAACCACCGGACCGCGGCCCCCGCCCCAGCAGGCGGTCGACGGCGCGCCGCTGGGATGCGTCGGGGTCGGACAAGGTGACGGAGCCGGTGAGAGGCCGGCCGCGGGCCATCCGCCGCCGGGCGCGGTCCACGAGCCACACCAGACCGGGATCACCGAGCAGACGGCCGAGACGCCCGGCGTCGACGCCGGTCGCTGCTCCGGTGGGTGACGGGGGCGCTGCCGCGTCCACCGGGGCGGCGGTCCCGTCCGGTGCTCCGTCCGGGCACCGGGTGTCCGTCCGGGCCGCGCTACCCGCCGCCGCCCGTCCTCCGTCGCGGTTCGGTGGTGTCGCCGGATGATTCACGTCCACAGGGACTCCTGTCCTCCGGTGTCTTCCGCGGCGGTCCGCCCGGGCACCTCGACGGAAGCGTCCGGCCCGGACGCGCCCGGTCGCGTGCGCGCCCGCGTACCCGGCTCCGTGCCGCGCCGGCGGTCGCTGCCGTCCCACTCCCACCGCGTCACCAACACGGCGGCGATGTCATCGACGCGCGAGAGCTGGGCGATGGCGATGCCGGGAACCTGCGGGTAGCACGCCCATTCCCGCTCGCTGGTCATGACGACGTCGAGATCGAAGGCACGCAGCAGGCCCAGGCACTTGGCGCGCGAGTCGTCGTCGACGCCGGCGAACGCCTCGTCCAAGGTGACCAGGCGCGGGGCGTGGGCGCCGCCCGCGCTCGCGTAGTGGGAGGAGGCGGCGGCGAACAGGGGGACGGACGCGGCCAGGACTCGTTCTCCGCCCGAGGCGGGCCCGGTCGCCGGTACCCACTTGCCGTGCTGGTGGCGTTCCACGCCGAACTCGTGCCAGGCCCGGTAGTCGAGAGCGGCGGTGAGGTCCTCCAGCCAGCTGCCGGCGCTGTCGTCGGCCTGTCGGCGGGCGATCTGTTCCTGGAGGAACGCGCCGACCGCGGCCCGGTCCTCGGGCGACCACGCGTCGGCGGACTGCCGCAGCCGTTCACGGGCCTGTGCCAGTCCCTGCGGGGCCCGGCGGGAGGCCCGCCACACCAGCCTCAGCTTCATCCCCGTCGAGGTCGGGCGCTCCTCCAGCTCCCTGTTCATCGCGAGCACCCGCCCTTCGGCGGCGCCGATCAGTTCCTGGAGCGTCCCGGCGACCTCGGTGATCAGGTGGGTCTGGAGGATGTCGCGCTCGTGTGCGGACAGGATGCGGGTCAGTTCGGCGACCTCGACGGCGAGTGCCTCGGCGAGTTCGGGCACGGCCCGTTCGCGGCCCTGGTAGACGATGTCGACCCGCATGCCGTCCTCGCTCGGACGGGCGGTGGCGGTGTGGCCGTGCCGCGACAGCGCGTCCTGGAGCCTGCCGAACTCCTCGCTCAACCGCTTCTGCACGCGCTCCCACGCCGCGTCCGAGTCGTCGACGGAGGACAGCGAGGACTCGACCGCACGGGCGAGGGCGACGGCCGGGGTGGCCGCCCAGGTCCCGCCGTCGTCGTCCGGTACGGCGATGTCGGGCAGCGCGACGGCGAGCAGCCCCGTCGAGGCGAACCGCTGGAGCGCCGCGACGGCCTCCTCGCGGGCGGCGGTCGCCTCGGTGACGTCCTCGGCGAGCCGCTCGATGCGTCCCTCGGCGTGACTGGCCCGACGGTCCGCGTCACCGAAGTCCGTCCGGGCCTGGCGCAGTTCGCGTCCGCAGGCACTGACGGCCTCGGCCGTCTCCGCCAGTCGCCGCTGGAGCTCGGCGACGGCGGCTCCGACGGTCGCGCGGAGTGTCGTGAGGTGTTCATCCGCCGCCGCGGCCGTCCGGGCCGCCTCCACCGCCCGCTCGGCGAGTGCGGACACGAGGAGTTCGGCCCGACCGGTGTCCGCCTGCTCGGCGGTCACCGCGCCCTCGGCGTCGGCGCGTTCGCGCAGCGCGGGCCACAGCGCGGCCAGGAGCGCGGCGTGATCGGCGAGCGCCTGCCCCACCGTGCCCAGTCCCGCCGGGTCGGTGGGGAGGCTGAGGGCGGCCGCGGTCCCGGTGAGCTCGGTGATCGCACGGTCGGCGCGGTCCGCCGCCCGGGCCAGGTCCGCGGCCCGCTCATCCTGACGGGTACGGGCGCGGTGGACCGCGTCGGCGGCGGCGATGACGCGCGCGTGAGCGTGCCGCAGGTCGTCGTCACCGGGCACCGCGGCGAGTTCGGCGTCGAGCATGGTGCGGCGCCCGGCCACGGCGCGGGACTCCTCGCTCAGCTTCTCCCGTTCCTCTGTCAGCACATCGAGTTCGGCGCGCAGTTCACCGATCCGGACGCGGCGTGCCTGTTCCCGTGCTCCCTCCCCCACGTACTGGGCCCTGTCCTTGGTCCAGCTTCCGGTGAGCGCGCCGACGCGGAAGCGCCCGTCGGCGCCGACCCAGGTGTCATGGCCGCCGCCTTCCCAGGAGGCCGCCCCGGACCGGTCGGCGCTCCCGCCGGCCAGTCCGATGGAGGCGAGCAGGCGCGCGACCGTCTCCTCCCCCACGGAGGCGGCGCCCATGTCCACGGGGTTGACGGCCGGGCGGAGCACGCGGTCGAGACCGGCCGCGCCGAGCGGTCCGCCCGGGTCCAGCAGCACGTCATGGCCGTCCTCCGCGACCGCGGAACCGTCCGGCCGTACCCAGGCGTCGAGGAGCCCCGAGGCTTCCAGAGCGGCCTCCAGTCCCGCGCGGTCCGCCTCGGTGACGTGCGAGTGGAAGTCGACGAGCCGCCACAGCGGCGCGCCGAGGCTCCGCTCCCGTGCACCGGCCGTACGCGTGTACGGGGCCACCGGGCCGCGCTCCCCGCCCGTTTCGAGGGCGGCCAGCTCCTCGGCCGCCCGTCGCTGCCGCTCGGCCCGCGCCGCCTCGCGGTGGGCCAGCCCGGCCGCGCGGTCGGCCAGCCGGGAGGCGGCCGTGCGATGCGCCTCGGCCGCCGCCGTACGGGCCGGAAGGGGGCCGTCCATGCCGCTCGCCCAGTCCTGCACCGCGTCCAGGACCCCCGGCAGCCCGGGCACCCGCAGCTCCGCACACCCGGAGAGTTGCTCCCGCACGGCCGTGACCAGCGCCCGCCGCGCCTCCGCGACATTCTCCCGTGCCTCGGCCAGTCGCTCCCCGCTGTGCACAGCCTCCTCGTCGGCCTCGTCGGCGCGCAGCCGTGCCGCCCGGCGCCGCTCCTCGGCCCGTTCGGCCCGGGTGACGAGTTCCGTCACATGCTCGACGGCGCGCCGCCTGCTTGCCGTCGTCTCGTCGGCCTCCTTGCGCAGGACCGCGTCGGGCGCGCCCTCCGTCCTGGGGACGTCGACCCGAGCCGCCGCCGCGTTCTCGGCCACCCTGCGCCGGATGTCGTCGAGGGCTTCCCCTGCCGCGGTGAGCCGGTTGCCGGCGGTGGCGAGCCGGCCCAGGGCCCGGGTGTGCGCCTCGGCCGCCGTCCGCCGGTCCGTCTCGGCGCGGTTCACTTCCCCGGCGGTGCGGGAGGCGTCGGCCGCCGCCTGATCGAGTGCGCGGGCGTCGCGCATCTCGGGCCCGGACCGCAGCGCGGCATCCTGGGCGGCCAGCCGCGCGGCCCGCTCGTCGAGAGCGGCACCCCTCGCACGGGCTTCCTCGCGGTCGGCCACGGCCTGGTCCCGGTCCGCCTGCGCCTTGACGAGTTCCCGCTGGAGACTCTCGTACCGGGCGTGTTCCCGACGGGGCAGACGGGCGCGGCGCCGGGAGGCGAGGCGGGCGTAACGCCGGTAGTGCTCCAGGAACGCCGAAGACGCCTGCTCGGCCTCGCGGGCCGCCCGCAGCTCCTCCTTCTCCTCGTCCAGCGACCTGAACGCCTCCGCCGCGTCGGCGATGACCGCCTGGTCCATCGGTGGCAGCGCCTCGGTCAGGGCGCGGGAGAGGACGGCTTCGCTGGGGCGTTTGGACAGCTGCGGCTGACGTAGCTGGATCAGCAGGTCGACGAGAGCACCGTAGCGCCGCTCCCCGAGCCCGAAGAGAGCCTCGTCGACCGCTCTGCGGTACGTCTTCGCCGTGTCGTGCACCATGCCCCGGCCGCCGATGGCCTCCGCGAGCCGGTCCCGGGACAGTGCGGTGCCGGTCGCGTCCAGCAGATCGAGTCCGGCGCCGACCCGCTGGTCCGTCAGAGCGAACCAGTGGCGGGCGATACCGCGTCCGGCGACCGCCTTGAGCCCGCACAGCAGCGTACGGAAATGCCCCTCGCCGGTGGTTTCGTCGAACCGTCCGAACTCGATCCAGGTGTAGCCGAGGCGTTCGGGGTGCGGGTGCTCACCGCCGAGGAGCAGATTCCACTCCATCCGCTTGCCCGGGTCGCCGTCGGGTTCCACGCGTCGGGCGGCGAGGTCGCCGTCCAGCAGGAACGGCAGGGTGAGGGCAAGCACCTTGGACTTGCCGGTGCCGTTGTTCCCGCGCAACAGCAGTCGGCCGTCACGGAACCAGAACTCCTCGGTGTCGTAGTGGAACAGATCGACGAGCCCGATGCGCAGGGGCCGCCACCGGCCGGGCGAGGGGATGGGCAGGGCGGTCGTGGGCTGGTTCACTTCTCGTCCTTCACGGTGAGGCCGTGCGGCGCGGGGGACTGGTGGCGGACGGGGCCCGGTTCCCTGACGACGGGCTCGCCGACCGCGTACCGGGCGAGCGCGGGGCGGGGCTCGACGCCCCGTTCCGTGCGTTCGGCGAGTCCCAGCGCCACCAGTTTGGTCAGCGCCTGCTCCACGAGTTCGGGTTCCGAGCCGGGCTCCCTCGCCGACTTGGACCAGAAACCGCCGTGTTCCACGGCCAGTTCCCGTACGCGGGCCGCCAGCTCCGCCGGTTCGACGGGGCCCCCGGCCCGTGCCAGGTGCCCGGCCAGCAGCAGGGTGATGTGACCGTGCGTGCCTTGCTCGGGCATCCGTACGTCTGTCAGGTCGTCCAGCGGATCCACCATGGCGACGCCCTCGGCCCGCACCTCCGCGACCAGCCCGGTCAGTTCGCTGATCCGCGCGGTGATGAACCCGCGCTGCCTGGTGAGGTAGGAGAGTTCGCCGTCGGTCAGGTCGTCGTAGTAGAGCACCGGATCGTCGAGGAGGACGCGGGTCAGCTTCCAGCGGATCGCGCGGAACCTCAGCTCGTCGCTGTCGAGCGCGGTGCGGGCGGTCATCTCCACCAGGCGTCCCTCGAAGTCCTCGGCCTCGACCATGGAGGGCCCGCGCAGCGTCGCGGGCAGTGCGGCCAGTACACGCCGGCGCACGTCGTACAGCACGTCACCCGCGCCGCTGACGTACGCCTCCTCGTCGCCGGCGACCCGCCGCAGCACACCGAGCCGCAGCAGCAGCCGCACGACGGCCGCGAGGTCGAGTCGCTCGTCACGCCGTTCCAGCGTGAACATGATCCCGGCGGCGACCAGTTCGGGATCGGCGGCGGCCACGACGACCTGTTCGGCGAGGCGTCCGAGCGCCACCTGCGACTCGCCACGTTCCAGTGCGGCCAGCGTCAGGCAGAACAGGACGTAGCGGCGGCGGGTGAAGGGCTGGGCGGTCCGGGCGGCCTCCCGGGCCGGGTACGTGGCGTCGCCGAGGGTACCCGGTGTCTTGCGCAGCCGCGCGGCGTCGGCGTCCACGCGCAGCGCCCAGCCCGTATTGCGCTCGAACCACTCCCGCAGCTCGGCGGCGTGCCGGCGCACCAGCCGGAACTCGTCGCCGTACGGCCCGTCGGCGGTGAGCAACGGCTCCTTCAGGAGCGCTCGCGCGGCCCGCCGGAGGTCGGCCTGGCGCTGGCCGTCGAGGACCTCGGTGAGGAGGCCGCCGGTCATCGGTGTTCCGGGAGACGGCCGGCGACCGGGGCGGGCCGGAGAGCGGTGGCCTGTCGGGCAACGGGAACGGGTGCCTGGGCCGGCCCGGCTGTCGGCGGACCCGGCTCTCCCGATGCGGGGAGGTGCCCGTCGGACCCGGCTCCCCCGCCGCCGCCTTCCTCGCCCTGGGTGAGATCGACGATGTCGATCAGATGGTCGGGCCCGCTGAACACCCCGTCGGGGGTGTGCACATCGGCCGTCGAGCCGGCGTCGAGGGCGGTCAGCCGGATCTCCATGGAGCCGTCCGCGCTGGTGGCCACGGTGGTCGTCATGCCCGGCCGCCAGGTGGCGAGCGCGTCGCCCAGCAGACGCAGGAACAGCTGGAAGGCGAGCGGATCGAGTTCGCCCAGCCGGGACAGCCGCACCGGTCCGCCCGTCACGAGGCGGTCCCACGCCTGCCTGGTTTCCCCGGCCTGCCGCTCGGCGATCTCGGCGAGCCTGCGCTTGGCCTCGCCCCGGTCGGCCACTCTGCGCGGCTTGCCCCGCCGCTCGTAACTGCCCGTACGCCGCAGCTGGGGGCTGATCCGCAGCGGACGCGCCTCGCCCCATGGGGTCGAGGCCGGCTCCGGTGCGGCTGTCCGCTCGGCGAGGGTGTCGGCGTCGACGGTGAGATGCCGCGAGGAGTGCAGCCCGAACGCCACCCGCCACAGCCGGTGCCGTGCCGCGTCGTCCGGCGCCTGCGCGAACCAGCGCGCCAGCGTACGGAAGTCGGTGGAACGGTCGGACCGTCCGGCCCGTCGCTCGTTCAACTGCCGGACAACGGCGAGGAGCTGGGGGATCGCCCCGAGCGCCCGCCCGCGCAGCAGCCTGGCCTGCGCCTCATGTCCCTCCCCCGACACGAACCACTGGGCGAGACCGGACCACCGGGCCGCCCACTTCTCGTACGCCACCGACTCCGCGTGCCCGGCCTCCTCGGGAGCGGCGTCCCCGGCCTCCCGGACGGCGGCAAGACCCAGCAGCGGTCCCACCCGGCCCTGCTCCTCCAGCTCCCCGATCAGCAGGGCGATCCGCCCGCCGAGCGTGATGAGGTCCTGGATGAACCGCTCCAGGTACTGGATCAGCCGGTCCTTGTACGCGAGGAACGCCTCGACCTCGATGTCGTGCAGATCGATGGTCCGCTGGAGCGAACCCATGAAGGCACGGGCGTTGTCGGCGAGGTCGGTGAACCGCGCCGTCAGCACGGACAGGGCGACGTACGCCTTGGCCGGGTCCGGCTCGTCCTCCGCGGCGATCACCAGCAACGCCCGCAACTGGGTCACGATGTCGTGCAGCGCGACCGCCTGCAGCTCCCCGCGGCGCCCCAGTATCTCGTCGTACGTCCCCAGTGCCGCCTCGGTGGCCTCACCGGCCCGGGTGAGCTGGTAGATGAACCGCCTGCGGTAGAAGTCCTCGACCGCCGTGACCCGCGCGTGGTCCGGGTCGGCCCGCAGATTCCCCCACCCCACGAGTCTGTCCAGCGCCTGCGTCACCGTGTCGACGTCGGCGGGCCGGCTCCCCGCGTCCAGAGCCACGTGCACGTCCTCGGGCCGCAGATGTACGGCGAAGCGCTCCTTCGCGGTGAGGAAGGCGCGCATCACCTGCCGGTAGAGGGGTGCGTTGGGGGTGGTGAGGTGAGTGAAGGGGGTGTAGTCGGAGTGGTGCGGGGTCTCGGACGTCTGGGAAGTCATCGTCGGCCCATTCTTCCTGATCTGTGCTCACGCGTGTGCGGTGTGTGAGATTTCCGGCTGCTCGCCTCCACCTTCCCTCGGGGACGCCCTTCTCACCGGGGCGGAAGCAACGGTGCCAGGAAGCGACTCGGGTCACCGTGCCACGTGATGGCGAGTGCGTCGCGGGCGCGGGTCGCCGCGACGAAGAGCAGCGAGCGCGCCCGGTGCAGCTCTCGCTGGTGCCTGCTCGGGTCCGTGCGTTCCCAGGCGTCCACGGAGGTACGGGGCACAAGCCCCTCGGCCACCCCGGCGATGATCAGACAGCGGTACTCCAGGCCCTTGAAGCGGTACATGGTGCCGATGTGAACGCCCTGGTCACCTCGTGGCCCGTCCTGTGTGATCTCCGTCGGGGTGATGCCGCTTCGCGCGAGGCGGCCTGCGAGCTGGGTGACCATGTCGTTGGTCGGAACGCAGATCGCCGTGGACTCACGGGGCACGTCGTGCCAGGCCCGCAACTGCTCCACAACCAGGTCCATCTCCTCGTCCCAGCTCCGCGCACCGCGCAGCGCGGGTGTCAGGCCGTGGAGGACCGAACGGTACCCGGCGAGAGTGTCGGCGTCACCGTCCAGGTCGTCGTAGTCGGCGTCGCCAAGCACCCGGATGGCGTCGCGAAGGATCTCCCGGGTCGTGCGATAGCTGAGTGTCAACCTGGAGGACCGGCCGCGGATGTGGACGCCGAGGCTGCCGAGGGTGACCTGGTTGTCGTAGATCCGTTGGTGCGTGTCGCCGACGAGGAAGATGTCGTCGGGTTCGGACGGCACCATGGCGCGCAGCATCTTCCAGTGTGCGGCGCTGAGGTCCTGGGCCTCGTCGACCACGACGTGCCGGTACCGGTAGCGCAGCCAGGCTCCGGAACCGGCCTCGACGTGGAGGTTGTCCAGGCCGCCGCGCTCCTCGCGTTCCTCCGACCGTCTGTCGATCCTGGCCTTGCGGGCCATCTCCAGCCGCGCGGCTCGCTCAGCAACCTGGCGGTGCGTCTCCAGTCCCTTGGTCTCCAGCCGTTGGGTGAAACGTTCGGCGAGCTGCCAGATGCCGGCGCGTTCGGCGCGTGTGACGCTGCGTCCACGGCCGGCCCGCCGGGCGGTGAAGTAGTCGCTCCGGGAGGTCACGGCCTGGCCGAGGATGACCTGGTTCCACTCGTCGCTGAGGAACTCTGCGCTCCAGCGGTTCTCCCCCGCCTCCACCAGCAGTTCCCTCCACTCACGGAGCGCGGCCGTGTCGTCGATCCGCCGCTTCGCGTTGCCCGGGTCGGCCTCGCTGACGATACGGGTGGCGAGTTGGTCGACATGGGCGATGTCGACCCTGGCCAGCACGTCGGGTCCGCCCAGTGAGAGGAGCCGGGCCCGCAGGTCGGCGGCGAGGTTCCGGTTGAACGTGGTGAGCAGCAGGGGCTTGTCGCGGCCGGGAGGGAGCTTGCGTACCAGATGGCACACGCGGTGGAGGGCGACGATCGTCTTGCCCGTCCCCGGCCCGCCGCCGACCCGGGCCGGGCCGGAGTAGCGCCGGTGGACCAGCTTTTCCTGGGTGGGGTGGAGGAAGATCTTCCACCGCCCGAAGTCGCCCTCCTCCAGAATGCTCTGCAGGAATTCGTCGTCGGTGATCACCACCGTCTGGGAGCGGTCGACGGCCGCCTGCCAGTCGTCGGAGTCGGGGCCCTGCTCCGCTTCGGCCACCGCGACGGGCGCGGCGACCTGTTCCATGACCGCTTCGTAGGGAACACCGTCGCGCAGGCGGAGGAGGACTTCCCCGGTGTGGCGGGGAGCGTACTCGGCGAGACCGAGCAGTTCGTCGTCCGTGGTGAGTTTCCGGACGATCGGGATGAGGGATCCGACGACGCCGAGGTCCGCGAGTTGTTCGTCGGTGTACACGGCGAAGAGGGGCTCTTCCGCCTGCTGCGGCAGGGCCGGTTCCGGAGCGGCGTGGGGCGTCGGAGCCGGGGCGGGCGCGGCGAGCGGTGTGAGTCCGCGACGCAGCACGCTCTCCTCGACGACCTGGAGGTCGACGTACTCGATGGCGCCGGTGATGTGGTTGATGCCGTAGTTGAACCGGTCCAGGTTCTGGTGGACGTGGCCGCGGTGCTTGACCGAGACGAGCAGCCAGTCGTCGCCGCCGAGGCGGATCATCAGGGCCCGCCACTCGCGGTTGACGCGTGCGGACCAGAGCCGGTCGTGGCCTTCCAGCCGCTTGAGGTCGAAGCCGCCGGCGTCGGGGTTACGGCGGAAGTCGTGCTGGAACTTGTAGAAGGCGCCCAGGACCGCGCGGTCCAGCTTCACGATCTCCTTGTCGGCCTTGTCCAGCAGGCGCAGTGTCACGCCCGTCCTCGGGGCGCCGCTGACCGTCATCGTTCGTTCTCCTCGTGATCGTGCGTCACCTCGGCCGCCTCGCCGCCCACCAGCGCGGCGAGTTCGTCGGCTCCCCATTGCGCCGCGGTACGGACCTGCCAGCCCGCGTCCCGGTAGGCCCGGTCCCGTTGTTCGGCGTCGATGTCCCGTTTCGTCACCGGGTCCGGACGGTGCCCGAGGACGACGCCGACCCGCTGGGCGGGCCAGGCGAGTTCGGCCGGCCAGGCGGGCTCTCCCAGCTCGTAGCCGGCCTCCGGTGCGGGCAGGCCACGATGGGCGAGGTTCCGGGCGAGGGCGGGCAGACCGGGATCGTCGACGAGGAACTCGATGACCTCGTCCCAGGCGGGGTCGCGCACGGCCGCCGGTACCTCCGCCTCGTTCCGCCGGCCACCCGCGTTCTCCCGCTCCGCCGCCGTCCGCTGTCCGTCCGCGGCGGGTTCGTGTTTCCGCTGGGAGGTGAGCCATCCGGCCCCGCCGGTGACCGCCAGCTCGGCCGGGTCGAATCCGGGCAGCATGCCGGTCGTGAGCTGGACCCCGTCCCCTTCCCCCGCGTCGAGGAACTGGAGCAGGTTGCTCCAGTAGAGCCATGCCTGCCAGCGCCTGCGGTGGGCGGCTTCGTCGGCGGTGACCGTGTCCGCGCTGTCGTCGAGGACGGTCAGTGCCGTCCAGGCCGCTCCGTTCTGTCCCCTGCGCAGGTCGAGCGCGATGGTGAGCGGGCAGCCCGACGCGTCCCGGGTCGCCATGACCTGGACGGCCCCCTGTCCTTTGGCCAGCCGGTGCCCGTGCAGCGCCTCGCTGATCCTGCGTCCGGTCTCCTCGCCGTCGGCCAGGGCCCTGCTGGTCGCCGACACGGCGGCGAACCCCGCGAGGGCGCTCTGGGTGCGGCGCCGCCACGCGTCGGGGTCCGGGTCGGTGAGGTAGCCGATCAGGGTGTCGACCGGGTTGGCCCACACCAGCCGCGGCAGATCACGGGTGTCTCCGGCGTGCATGCCCCGGTGGACGTCCATGGCGGTCTTCTGTGCGGTGTTCGGGTACGGCTTCCACACGGGCTCGGCCTGGGGCCTGGTCCTTCCGGTCCATGCCTGTACGTCGTCCCAGGTGAGCTGGAACACCTGCCAGCCCTCCGCGCGCAGCCGGGTGCGCTTCACCGCGTCGGCCTCGGCGGTGAGGTGCTCGGGGCTGGCGTGGTACCGGTAACCGTCGAGATAGACGGCCACCCGGCGGTCGTCGTCGGTACTGCGGAAGACCACGTCCGGCCGGGTGAAGCCGAGCGGGCTCTGGGTCTCCATCTGCCAGCCGCGGACGGTCCCGTCGGGTGCGGTGAAGCGCAGGGTGGTGTCCCTGGTGCCGTCGGCGGTGAGCGCGGTACGCACGCTGACGTCGTCCACCCGTTCCGCCCATTCCAGCAGCCCGCGCCGGAAGAGCGCCTCCAGTTCGCTCTCCACCTGGTGCACCAGGGTGATGTCCCGCGTGGTGGCGACCGGTCCGACGCTCCAGCGGTCCGTGGTACGGCCGAACAGGTCGCCGAGCATGTCGAGTGCGTGCTCGCGGGAAACGAGTTCGTACTCGCTGCCGGTGACGTGCCGTAGCAGGCAGCGGTGGCACGCGGGCCGGCCCTGGCCGACGCACACACACGTCTCGATCACCTGTCGGGCGTCCTCCAGGACACCTTTGAGACCGTCCTGGCCGGCGAGGCGGTGCAGATATCCGGTGCCGCCGGGAAGCGTGTCGTAGAGGACGAGGAAGTGGCGGCGGAGCGGGCTCTCACCGCGCTCCTCGGGCATGGAGTCGGTGACGATCGCGAGATGGTCGGGATCGCCGCCGTAGCTGCGGGCGATACCGGCCAGCAGCAGTGCCTTGAAGGAAGCGAGTCGTTCCCGGGTGTGTGCGGTGACGGCGGGGATGAGAACGCGGAGTGCGTCGGTGCGCAGTTCGTGTGCGAGCAGCACCCGCTCGCCCCGTCGCGCGGCGTCGGCCCCGGCGCGCCGCTTGGGACACCATGGCCGGTGGTACTTGGCGTGTGCCGACGTGTCGTCGGCATCGTGCGCGGCGGGTCCGCCGTCCGGATCGGCGAATCCGCACGTGTCGCAGACCCAGAAAGGGTTGAGGCGGACCTCCAGCCCGGCGAAGGGAGCCTCCGTGCCGCCGTCCACCCGGGTGGCTCCCACGTTGAGGTGACGGATGTGCGCCTGCCGGGTGAACTCCCATCCGAAGGTGGCGTGTTCGTGCTTCCAGGCCTGCTCGATGTCGTGCGCGTCGATGTCCACGGCGGGAACGACGGTGTAGTGACGCCGCTCCCGCTCATCGCTGTCGTCGCGTACGCGGACATCGTCGCGTTCGTCCCGGGAGGTGACGCGGCGCGGCACGAGAACCTTGTGCAGGCAGCCGATGTCCCCGATGGCCGCGGACCGGCAGCGGGGGCAGGGCGAGGTGTCCTCCTCGGCACGGTGGGTACGGACGTGACCGCAGTCGGGGCAGACGCGCCACCACAGCCAGGCAGGCCGGCCGGGGCTGCCGATGTCCAGTCCGGTGACACGGTGCTTGTAGCCCTGGGTGTAGTAGTGGTTGCCGGGGGCGAACTCGGAGAGGGGCTGACGGTGTTCGAGCTCAGCAGGTTCGGGGCGGCGGAGCGCGTGGCCGCCCTGGCCGACGGCAAACCCGATCCTGGACGACCCGATGCCGACGAGGTCGCGGCCGGCCTCACGGAACCGGCCAAACTGCACGAAGAGGTACGCCGCCGCCCCGAGGGTGAGCCGCTGACCCTGTCCATCCGGGACTTCCTCGCCGTCTGGGGTGTCCAGCGCCGGTACCCGGCCGCCGTCGAGCAGATCAGGAGCGATCTCGACCAGCGCGGTCTGGTGACCGTGCCCCCCTTCACGGAGGGCAGCCTCGAAAGCAGGATCGCCGTACTGGCGGGCGGTTCCGAGCCCGACGCGTCGGGAACCAGCGCCCTGACCCGCTTCACGGACACCGCCGCGATGTCACCCGGCGCCGTGGAGACCGACGGCGAAGACGAGACACAGACCGTCGCCTACCACGTGAGCAACCTGGACTCCGCGAACCGCATGCCCGAGTTCGTGCGGGTGGGGGCCGACCTCAAGACCGCCAGGACCCTCATGGCGCTGCGCGGTTACAGCCAGTTGCCCGTGCTCGACGCGGACGGACGGCTGCGGGGCGTCGTCAGCTGGGAGTCCATCGGGCGCGCCCACATGGCCGATCCCCACGCGAACCTCGAATCCGCCACGGTCAGGGGCCAGGAGGCCGACCGCTCGGACGACCTGCTGGACTGGATCGGCACCGTCCAGCAGTCCGGGTACGTGCTCGTACGGGATCACGACCACAAGGTCTGCGGTCTGGTCACCGCGGCCGACCTGACAGTTCAGTTCGGAACCCGTGTCCGTCCGTTCGTGCTCGTCGAGGAGATCGAGCAACGACTGCGGCGGGTGGTCGACCGGTGTATCCCGCTCGATCGGATCCGCGCGGTGGTTCCCGGGCGGCGGGCTTCCCGGGTGAACTCGGCGGCGAATCTGACCTTCGGAGCGTACGGGCATCTGCTCAAGGTGGCCGAGAACTGGACCGCTGTGGGCTGGGCCATCGACCAGGAGTACTTCCTGACGGCCCTTGAGGAGTGCCGGCAGTTCCGCAACAGCCTGATGCACTTCAGCCCGGACCCCGTGACCGACGACCAGTTGCAGCCGGCGCAGGGGCTGCTCGGACTTCTCCGCTCCCTGGATCCGTCGAACTGAACACCGGGGGACAAAGCGACAGGGGTGCGGTCACGAAGCCGCCGCGCACGCGGACAATGTCAGGAGCACGGTGGCCCGTCGGGGGTGCCGTCGGGCAGCAGTTTGCGTTCGGCGTCGGTGTAGTCCCGGCCGGCGGCGTCGCAGAGTGCGCGGAACTGCGCCTCGGGGCGCAGGTCGAAGTTCTGTCTCACGCCTCTCGATTCGACCGTCAGGCGGTGGCCGTCCAGGCGATAAAGGCCCAGTTCCACCGGCATCGAAATGTTGTTGCCGCTGTCTTCGGGGTCGATGAAATGCAGTCGCTTGTCACGAATGACGGCAAGGCGCCCGTCCGCTGTCAGGCCGACGAGCTGGTCGTCCGGTTTCCATGGCACGGGTGGCGTGGACCGCTTCCCGCTCGAAACCTCCCAGACGCGCGCCTGGGCATCGGTGTTGACGACCGCGAGGTGCGTGCCCGCCGGGTCGAAAGCGAGCGTCGCGGGGTAGAGGTCGGCAGGCGGAGAAGAACTGATGGGCATGCCGCGCAGCACGGTGACGCGTCGGGGACCCCGCAGATCCCACAGCTGCACCGCGTTGTGCCCGATGGTGTTGCCGAACGTGACCGCCGCGACCTGCCCGGGGTGCTCCGGTCTCGCGGCCAGCTGAATACCTCCGAAGTAGGTGTCCGTGGCGTCGTCCTCGCCACGGTAGATCGGAAAGGGCCTCGTGGTCACCTTCCCGGTGGCGGCGTCCATACGTGCCAGCAGGGCGTCGGCGGAGACGACGGCGATCTCACTGCCGCCGACGCCGACCACGGCGTCGACCTGGCCGAAGTCCGGCAGTGAATTGGTCAGAGGCACGGATCCCGCCGTGGCGTTTCCCACCGCATACGATCGGAGAAGCCGGCCGTTCTTCCCCCACACCACGAGTCGCCGGGAGTCGGCGGTCCATGCCGGTGTCCACTCCGCCGACCCGGCCGGTTTCGGTAGCCGGAAAGATTGGAGCGGCTCGCGGCGGGACGTGTCCAGGAGATCGATCCGGTCGTCGGCCACCCGGGCGGAGAGCCTGCCGTCCGGAGACAACGCATCGACGCTGTTGCCCTGCCGGCCGGGCCGGTAGCGCTCGCCGCCGACCTGTTCGGCCCGTGTCTCCAGCAGAGTCGACCCCAGAGCCGCCAGGACCGTCAGTTCCTCTCCCCTACCCGGGACGACCGCGATCTGCGGCCAGTATCCGAAGCCCGCGCTGGGAATGCGTGTCCGGTACGTGCGGCCGCTCCGTACATCGATGAGAAGGTGCTCCGTGTATTCCAACTCCGCACCTGTGCCCGGTTCGACGGTCACGTGGTCGTAGGTGTAACGCTCGGTGGCGTCGGAGAAGAAGGAGCGGGGTACCTCGTACGAACGCCCTGGCGTCCGGCCGAGCTCCCATGCCTTCCCCGTCGCGTCCTCGTCGGGGACGACGATGTCGCCGCCTTCCCGGAATCGCGCGTACCCGGAAGTTGTCACGCTCCTGGAATACAGCGGGCGCCCGGAGGCGAGGTCCCGCACTTCCACGATTCCTCCGGCCTTCGTCGGCGGAGGGAGTACCGCCACGGAGTCGGCGTCGGCGGTGAACGCCACATCGCTCATGTCGTTCTCGAGCACCATCCGGGAAATGGGCCCCGACCGGTGGCCGGAGGTGGTCTCCCATACGTCCACGAGCGCTTTACCGCACCGGTTTCCCGCGGTGACGCACCCCTGAGCAGGGGCAACCGCGAAGAGGAGCCGCCTGCTGTCGCTGCTGAAGTCCAGCCGCGTGGTCACCCCTCCGTCGACGGTGTAGGGGCTGCCCGTCAGGGCCGCGGGTTGCTTCGGGCCGCCCTCGCCCGTACGCCACAGGCGGACACCCCCTGTGCCGACCGTGGCGGCGACGAAGCGCCCGTCGGGGCTCACCGCGACCCGGGGATCACCCTTGGGAACATGGACGAGTTCCCTCGCTCGGCGCTTCTCCCCCGGAGCACCCGTGACCACGGTCAGCACCGACTGCTCGCCCGACACCTCCGATTCCACCACCAGCACCCGGCCGTCAGCGCTCGCGCTCAGACTGTCGATCCTGCCCCGCCACAGGGACGGATAGGTCCCCGTGACGTCCTGGCTCCGCACATACTGGTTCATCAGTGCCTGCCGGGTCCCCGGGGTGTCCTGTGCGTGCCAGGCCGCCAAGGCCAACTGCAAGGCCGTACCAGGGGCGTTGGGCGGGCGGTCCTCCGCCGCCCGGGCGAGCAGACCGGCCGCCTGGGCGCGGAGCTGCTTCTCCGCCCGCTGGAGGTTCTGATAGGTGGTGAATGTCAGGACGAGTGCGAGGACGGTCAGTACGCCCAGCCCCGCCACCGCGGTCCGCCACCGACGGGCGCCCCGGCGGGTATGTCTGCCGCTGAGGTGGATGTACTCCCGTTCGGCCGGGGAGATGTCGTCCGGTTCGGGGTGCGCGTCCAGCAGGCGCTCCGCCTCGGCCAGGTCCGTGCCGCTGAGCAGGCGGGCGGGCTCGCGCTGCTGGGACTGCCAGCGGTTCAGGTCGGCGCGTACCTGTTCCTGCCGGAGGCGGAAGTCGCGGGAGTCGACGAGCCAGCCCCGGAGCAGGGACCAGTGGACGGTCAGGGCCTCGTGCGCCAGGTCGACGATCTCCTCGTGTTCGTCGTCGCCCGGTGCGTGGGAGAGGACGACGAGCTTGCCCCGAGCGAGGTCGCGTGCGAGCGCGACGAGTTCCGGGGCGAGATCGGCCGTGCGGGTGGGCCTGCGGGTGAAGGTGTCGCCGTCCCCCGGGCGGGCGAGTTGGACGAAGAGCCGCCGGGCGCGGCCCTGTGCGGTTTTCGACAGCTCGGCGTAGGCGTCGTCCGCGTAGCCGACGAGGGCGCCCGCGACCCCGCCCAGGTCGTCGTAGGCCGCGTGCGTGAGCATGGCGCGGCTGCGCCGCCGCCACAGTTCGGTCAGCGCGAACTGGACGAGCGGCATACGGCCCGGCTCGTCGCCCGCGTCCGCGACGATCCGTTCCGGCAGGCCCGCTTCGAACCACAGTCCGGGTACGGCGTCGACGGGCGCCGTCACCGCCTGTTCGAGGCCCTCCCCGGCGAGCGGCGCGAGGAACTGGACGGCCTCGCTGACGAGGGCGGAGGTACCGGCCGTGTTCAGGGCGTCGAGCGAGTCGGGGCGTGCCGTCGCCACGATCCGCAGTCCGTCGCCCGCCAGGTCGGTGAAGAGGCCGAAGAGCTCACGGCCCGCGGCGGGTTCGGCGCCCACGTACTCCTCGAACTGGTCCACGAAGAGGACATGGCGGGAGCCTCCGCTCCGGGCCAGTACCCGGGCGCGCAGTTCGGAGGCGATGCCGTCGCCCGCGTCGAGCAGACCCGCCAGTTCCTCCGCCTTGGCGAGGCGGTCGACCTCGCCCAGCCCCGGTTCCAGCACCCGGGCCAGCGCTCGCGCGACGACGGCGGCCGGGCGCACCCCCGGCACCGGCCGCAGCACCGTGACGTCCGCCCCGGCCGCCCGCAGCCGGCGCAGTACCCCGGCCCGTACGAGCGACGACTTGCCGCACCCCGACGGCCCGGCCACCAGCGTCAGGGCACGTCTGCGTACGGCGGTCAGGAGCCGTTCGATGTCGGCGTCGCGGCCGTGGAAGAACTCCGCGGCGTCCTCGGTGAACGGGGCCAGGCCCTGGAACGGGCACCGCGGCTCCAGGGTCGCCTCGTCGACCAGATCGGCCGAGGGCAGCAGATACGCGGTGGACTCCCCCGGGTGGGCGGCGACCGTCATGCCGACGACGCCGTTCTGTGTGTCGTCCCAGACCGGCGCCCCGCTGAAGCCCTCCACGATGCGCGGACCGGGCTCGTCCGTTTCCATCTGCACCCATCCGGTGCCCAGCCCGGCGCGCAGCGTCCCACTGGCCCACACGCCGTGATCGGCACCGGCCGGGAAGCCCATCGTCCGGAAGGTGTGTCGCCACACGTCCGTCCCGTCGACCAGCGGTGCGGGCCGGGCGCCCTCGACCGGTTCACCGAGCCGCAGCAGCGCGACATCGGCGCCGCCGGTACGCCAGGACTCCACCGTCGCACGGGCCCGGGGACGATCGGCGAGCAGGGGAAAGTCGAACTCGACCGTCCCGTCCGGCGGTTGCTCCGGATCCTCCCCCGGCAGGCCGAGCGCACGGACGACGACATGCGCGCAGGTGCACAACACGTCCCCGGCGACCAGGAATCCGGCCCCGGCCACCTCGCCGTCGCTCGCGTACACCCGTACCTGTGACGCCTCCAGGACGTCGTTCCCCCGTACAGCGGCCATGGCCGGTCCCCCCAGGTCCCCCTGTCCGACGGCATGTCACGCGCACCGGACCCAGCTGCTCGAAGACGTCACTCTACGCACAACGCCCTTGCGGAGCGGACAATTCGGCGGAGTGTGACGGCTCGCCGGCCGGCCCTCCACAGGGCCCGGGGAGGGGCTGGAGCGGCGTGATGGCCGGAAGAGATCGGTGGGTCGTGACCGATTGGTGGATCCTGCCTCAAAGTCTGACCACAAATTCCACACACCCTCTCTTCATCCTGGCCCCGATGGTCTAGATTGACCGTGCTTCGGCCCTTCGGGCACGAGGTGACTGTTAATGATCTATAGGTCCGGCCGTATGGAAAGCCAGCAGTCATGCCCCCGGCGCCAGGCGCCGGGTGATCAGTTCCTGGAGCCCGGGAGGGCCTTGGGCGCGGGGGGCGCCCGGGGTTTCGACGGGTTTCCGCGCACCTTGAGAGTCCGGCAGGGCCTCCGTGCCCATTGCCGTCAGGGCGGGTTGTTCAGGTAGCTCAGGGCGGGTTGTTCACGTCACTCTCGAACAGCCCGGTCGGCATGCGCGGGGGGCGGGGGTCCCCCCGGGGGGAGGAACGGTGCGGGAGGTGGGGGCCTCCCGGGCGGAGAACAGTGTGAGGCGAACACGTCGATCCACTGGGGACCTTGGGGGGTTCTGTGCGTCAAGGGGGATTACTCAGCCCGTTTCCGTCAGCGCG
The DNA here is from genome assembly GCF_040685895.1 of Streptomyces sp. NPDC088124. NCBI lineage: Bacteria > Bacillati > Actinomycetota > Actinomycetes > Kitasatosporales > Streptomycetaceae > Streptomyces > Streptomyces sp. NPDC088124. Next base: position 117,359 of record NZ_JBFBJB010000010.1, read on the forward strand.
CGGGCGTCTGGCGAACGGGGCGATAGGCCGGCCCGCGCTCGACTGGGAGCAGCGGTACCGCCGTACCGTGATCGCCGGGGATACGGTGGCCACCGCCTGCGTGGTGGCGGCGATCGGCATTTTCTTCGGGGCCCGGGACGCGGCCAACTGGCACGAGAAGTGGGGGATTCTCGCCTTCGGCACCGAGCTGCTGGTGCTCGGCGCGCTCGCGGTGGGACGGTCCTGGGCTCCGGCCGTGCTCGGCCAGGGCGCCGAGGAGTTCCGAAGACTCGGGCGCTCGCTCTTCGCGGCGACCGTCCTACTGGCGCTCGGCGGGATCGCTCTCACCTCGCGCAACATCAAACTCTGGATCTTCGTGGCGATCCCCGCGATCGCGCTCGTCACCATGACCACGCGGTATCTGCTGCGCCTCTGGCTGCACAGACAGCGGAAGGAAGGTCGGTGTCTGAGACCGGTGCTCGCCGCCGGGAGCCCGGACACCGTACGCGATCTGATCACCCGGACCCGCAAGTTCCCGCACCTCGGCTGGCGGGTGGACGCGGTGTGCACGACGGACGGCTTCGGGCCCGACGTCGGCCAGTTGGACGGTGTGCCGGTCGTCGGCCGGCCGGCGGACGTCGCGGGCCATGTCCGCCGCGACGGCTACCGGGTCGTCGCGATCACACCGGACCCGCACTGGTCGCCGGACCGGCTGCAGCGGCTGGCCTGGAACCTCGAAGGCAGCGACGCCGAGATGGTCGTCGCCCCCGTACTGATGGAGGTGGCCGGCCCGCGGCTGCACATCGACGCGGTGCTCGGGATCCCGCTGCTGCGGGTCAGCATGCCGGCCTTCACCGGGGGCCGCCGGGCGGTCAAGGGGGTCGTCGACCGGCTGGGCGCGGCGGTCCTGCTGGTGCTGTTCGCGCCGCTGATGGTGTTCGTCGGGCTGCTCGTGGTGGCCGACAGCCGGGGCGGGGCGTTCTACCGCCAGCGCAGGGTAGGCAAGGACGGCCGCGAGTTCACCATGTTCAAGTTCCGCACGATGGTCGCCGGGGCCGACGGGGCTCGTGCCGGGCTGGCCGGCCGTAACGAGGGCGCCGGGCTGCTGTTCAAGCTCCGCCGGGATCCACGGGTGACCCGGGTGGGGGCGGTGCTGCGCCGGCACTCGGTCGACGAGCTCCCGCAGCTCTTCAACGTACTCACCGGGTCGATGTCGCTCGTCGGCCCGCGGCCACCGTTGCCGGAGGAGTCCGCCGCGTACGGCCCGGACATCCGGCGGCGGCTGCTGGTCAAGCCCGGGCTCACCGGCCTGTGGCAGATCAGCGGACGCAGCGACCTGTCCTGGGAGGAGGCGGTCCGGCTCGACCTGCGGTATGTGGAGGACTGGTCGCTCGCCCTCGACACAGTGATCTTGTGGAAGACCCTGCGTGCCGTGGTCTACGGGCAGGGGGCCTACTGATGCGCGGGGGGCTGCGACCCAATGGTCCCGCCGACGCGCGGACCGGGGGCCGGGGATGCCTGCCCGGGGGGAGGAACGCGTCATGAGAGTCAGTGTTTTCGGGCTCGGTTACGTGGGCTGTGTGTCGGCCGCGTGCCTGGCCGGCATGGGGCACGAGGTCATCGGGGTGGACGTGAACCAGGTGAAGGTCGACCTGGTCAACGACGGCAAGGCCCCGGTGGTCGAGGAGCGGATCGGCGAGCTGATCGCCGAGGGCGTGCGGACCGGGGCGTTACGGGCCACCGGCGACGTCCGCGAGGCGATCGCGGGCAGCGAGGTGTCGCTGGTCTGCGTGGGCACGCCGTCGGAGCCCAACGGCAGCCTGTGCACCACGTACTTGGAGCGGGTCACCGAGGAGATCGGCGCCGCGCTGGCCGAGGGGGCCGAAAATGGGGGCCGGCACACCGTGGTGTTCCGCAGCACCATGCTCCCGGGCACCTGTCTGAACCTGCTGGTGCCGATCCTGGAGAAGTACGTCGGCGGCACGGTCGGGGTGGACATCGGGGTCGCGGTCAACCCGGAGTTCCTGCGCGAGGGCACGAGCGTGCGGGACTTCTTCGACCCGCCCAAGACCGTCATCGGCGAGCTCGACCCGGCCAGCGGCGACGTGGTGGCGGAGCTGTACGAGGGCCTGCCCGGCGAGGTGTTCCGGGTGCCGGTCCCGACGGCCGAGGCGATCAAGTACGCGGACAACGCGTTCCACGGCCTCAAGATCGGCTTCGCGAACGAGCTGGGCGCGGTGTGCCAGGCGCTCGGGGTGGACTCGCACCAGGTGATGGACGTGTTCCTGGCCGACCGCAAGCTGAACATCAGCCCCGCCTATCTGCGGCCCGGCTTCGCCTTCGGCGGCTCCTGCCTGCCCAAGGACCTGCGCAGCCTCGTCCACGCGGCGCGGCGCGCCGATGTCTCGGTGCCCATCCTCGCCCATGTGCTGCCCTCCAACTCCGACCATCTGCAGCGCGCGGTGGAGCTGGTCGAGCGCACCGGCAAGCGCCGGGCGGGGCTGTTCGGGCTGTCCTTCAAACCCGGCACCGACGACCTCCGCGAGAGCCCGCTCGTCGAGCTGGCGGAGCGGCTCTTCGGCAAGGGGTACGACCTGCGGATCTACGACGCCAATGTGAGCCTGTCCCGGCTGCTCGGCGCGAACCGCGAGTACATCGAGACCCGGCTGCCGCACCTCGCGCAGCTGCTCGCGGACTCCGTCGACGAGGTGCTCGAACACGCCGAGGTGTGCCTCGTCGGGACCAGGGATCCGGCCGTGCTGTCGGCGCTGCCCCACGGCGAGGGACCCGTGATCGTCGACCTCGTCCGCCTTCCCGACGCCGAGGCGCGCCGGGCCGAACCGGGGTACGTGGGCCTTGCCTGGTGACGCGAGCGGCGGCGGCCGGCCGGGGCGGCGCGCGCTGATCCTGGTGGAGAACCTCTCCGTACCGTTCGACCGGCGGGTGTGGCAGGAGTGCACGACGCTGCGCGACGCGGGCTGGGAGGTGCATGTCATCTGCCCTCAGGGCAGCAAGCGGGACACGGAGCCGGAGGCGGAGATCGACGGGGTGCGGATCCACCGCTACCCGTTGCGCGCGGCCACCGGAGGGCCGGCCGGCTACCTGCGGGAGTACGGAGCGGCGCTGTGGCACACGGTCCGGCTGGCCCGGAAGGTCGGCCCGGTCGACGTGGTCCACGCCTGCAACCCGCCCGACCTGCTGTTCCTGCCGGCCCTGTGGCTGAAGCGGCGCGGCGCGCGGTTCGTCTTCGACCAGCACGACCTGGTGCCCGAGCTGTACCTCTCCCGGTTCGGCCGCGGCGAGGACCTGCTCTACCGCGCGGTATGCGCGCTGGAACGGCGGACGTACCGGGCCGCGGACATCGTGCTCGCCACGAACGAGAGCTACCGGGACGTCGCGGTGCGGCGGGGCGGCCGGCGTCCCGCGGATGTCTTCGTGGTGCGCAGCGCGCCCGACACGGACCGGTTCCGCCCCGTACCGCCCGAGCCGGAGCTGAAGCGCGGCAAGCCTCATCTGCTGTGCTACCTCGGTGTCATGGGCCCGCAGGACGGCGTCGACTACGCCTTGCGGGCCCTCGCGAAGCTCCGTGACGAGCTGGGGCGGACCGACTGGCACGCGGTGTTCGTCGGGGGCGGCGACACCTTCGACGCGATGGTGGAGCTGTCCCGGCGGCTCGGGCTCTCGGAGCAGGTGCGGTTCACCGGGCGCGTGCCGGACGCCGAGCTGGTGCGCTACCTGTCCACCGCGGACGTGTGTCTCTCCCCCGACCCGCGCAATCCGCTCAACGACGTGTCGACGATGAACAAGGTCCTGGAGTACATGGTGATGGGCCGGCCGATCGTCTCGTTCGACCTCCGGGAGGCGCGCGTCTCCGCCGGTGACGCCGCCGTCTACGCCTCCGCCGACGACGAGACCGAGTTCGCCGGGCTCATCGCGCTGCTGCTGGACGATCCGGAGCGGCGGGCCCGGATGGGCCGGATCGGCCAGGAGCGGATCGGCGGGCCGCTCTCCTGGCGGAACTCCCAGCGAGCGCTGCTCGCCGCCTACGCCGCCGCCTGCCGTGACAGCGTTCCGGCGCCGGCGGGCGGCCCGGACCGGGCGGGGAAGAGGCCGCGCCGTTGAGCGACGACACGATACGGCTGGCCACGATCGGGCGGATCGTCCGCCGGCGCCTGCGGCTGCTCACGCTCCTCGCCGTGGCGGGCGCGCTCGTCGGGTTCGCCGCCTCCGTGGTGTTTCCGCCGCGCTACACGACGTCGGCGTCGGTCCTGCTGCCGGGGGCGTGGGAGGAGCGCGAGCTGCTGACCCAGGCGGAGATCGCGACCAGTTCGGTGGTGATCGACCGCGCGGCCGCCGCGCTCGGCCGGGCCGGGGCCGGCGACGGCGCGCTGCGGGACCGGGTGAGCGCCGAGGCCGCCGACGGGAACATCATCAGGATCTCGGGCACGGCCGACACCCCGGAGCACGCGCGGCGGCTCGCCGACGAGGTGGCCCGGCAGTTCGTCGCGTTCGCCGCGCGGATCTCGGGTGACAGCACCGACCCCGAGGCGGCGGCGCGCCCCGAGGCGCTGCGGGAGATGGTGGCGCAGACCAGCCGCCGCATCACCAAGCTGGCCGACGCGGCCGATCCGGGGCGGACCGTGGAGAGCGTGCAGACCCGTACCGAGCTGGCGAAGCTGCGCACCGCGCTGCAGGAGGCCATCAACAGGCTGGACCAGGCCGACCCGGCCGCCGGCCAGACCGGCATGGTCGTCATGGGGCCGGCGGCCCGGCCGGACGGCGCGGCACCGCCGACGAGGACACAGCTCATCGGCGGCGGGGCGCTGCTGTTCTTCCTGCTCGCGGTCGTCGGCCATCTCACCGCGGCGCGGATGAGCCGCCGGCCGCGCACCGGACCGGAGATCGCGGCGGCGCTGGGCTCGGCGCTGCTGGGCACCGTCGACGTACCGGGGGAACGGCCCACGCACCGGCCGGAGGGCCGGGGCCCGCGGACCACGGTCCGCGGGCTGCTGGGCGCCGACGTCCGGTGGGACGTACCGGCCCCGACGGCGTCCGGGGACGAGGCCGGCCGGCGGATCCGCTACCGGCGGGTGTGCGCCCGTCTCCGGGACCGGCTGCCGGCTCCCCGGCGGCTGCTGGTCGTCGTCCCGGACGGCGACGAGACGGCCCGCCGGGCCGCCGGACGGCTCGTCGACGAGGCCGGGAGCGATCTGCTGCCGCGGGTGGTGGGGGTCCCGGTGTCCCGGCCGATGGTGCCGGACCGCGACGACGAGTCCGGTGCCCTGGTCGTGCTCAGCGCGGGCAGCTGGACCACGGGAGACCTCGCCGGCCTCGCCGAGGCGTGTGCGGACGCCCGGCACGAGGTCGTCGGTGTCGTCGTCGCCGGGGCGGTACGGGACCGTCCCACGCGCTCCGCCGGCCGTCCCCGGGAAGCCGCCGGGCCGGCGCTCGCGGTGGGCGCCGACGCGACGGGAGGCCCGGGGTGACGGTGCGTACGACTGCGGAGCCGCCGGCCGCCGCTCCGCTGCTGGACCTTCAGGCGCTGGTGGTGGCGGTACGGAGGCGGCGCCGCCTCTGGTGCGCCATGGCGCTGCTGGGGCTGCTCGCCGGGGCCGCGGTGGCGGCCTTGATGCCGCCGCCGCCGACCGCGGTGACCACGGTGCTCGTCCTTCACCAGGAGGACCAGCCGAACGATCCCGGAACGCTGATCCGCACCGACGCCGCGCTGCTGCGGACCACGCTGATCGCCGGTCGGGCCCTGCGGTCCCTCGGGTCCCCGGAGAAACCGGAGGACTTCATGGCGGAGTACGGAGGGACCGGCCTGACCAACAACCTGCTCCACATCACGGTGACGGGTGACAGCGACGCGGCGGCGGTGGCCCGCGCCGGGGCGCTGGCCGACGCGTTCGTCGCGGACCATGTGCGGCGGATACGGCAGGCCGCGAACGCCGAGGCCAAGGGGCTGCTCGACCAGCGTGACCGGATGCGGGACGAACTCGCCCAGGTCAACAAGGCGATCGGGGACGGACCGCCGCAGAGCGGGCCGCAGGCGTCGGCGGCCATGGAGTCGCTCTTCGCCCGGCGGGCCGAACTCACCTCGCGGATCACCGATTTCGGCCGGCGGGCCTCGGAGGCGGGCATCGGCACGCCCCGGATCGTCGCCGGCACGCAGATCGTCGACGCGCCGCGCGCGGTGCGGCACTCCCTGCCGCGGACCGCCGCCACCAACGCCGGGATCGGGCTGGTCCTCGGACTCGTCCTCGGGCTCTCGGTGGCCGCGGTCTCCACGGTGGTGGCGGACCGCCCCGTGCTGCGCCGGGAGATCGCGGCGCACCTCGGCGCCTCGGTCATCGCGGAACTGCCCGGCCGGCCCGCCGGGCGGTGGCGGCGCCGGCGGACCCGCGCGGCACACGAACGGCTCATCACGTCCCTGGCGCGCACCGTGCGCGGCTCCGACCGGCCGGTGTCGCTGCTGGAGTTGGGGTGCGCCCGCGGCGCGGGCGCGATCGCCCTGGACCTCGCCCGGGCACTGGCGGCGGAGGGGCCGGTGGTCGTCGTCGACGGTCTGCCCGGCGGGGGGCTCGCCGGCCGCCGCCCGAAGCCGGGAGACCCGGCCGTGGTCAGCGGCGAGGAGGCCGCCGCCGGGTCGCGTCAGGAGCGCCGGATCGGCGTCGGCTCGGTGGCGCCCGGCACGGCGTGGACCGACCTCCGGTACCTCGGCACCCGCACCGTGCTCGTCGTACGGGCCGGGCACGGCAGCGCCGCCTGGCTGCACACCGTGGCGCGGCACCTCGCGGACCAGCGCGTCCCGGTGATCGGTGTGGTGCTGATCGACCCCGATCCGCGTGACCGGACCGACGGGGCGCTGTGGGACGGGCCGGGCACCGCGACGCCCGGCCGGAACGAGCCTCCGGCCGGGCGGAACGAGCCTCCGGCCGGGCGGAACGGGACGGACCGAGGGCGGACGGAGCGGCTGCCGAGCTGGGCGGCACGGGTCACGGACAGCGACCAGGAGGCACGGTAAAACATGTGTGGCATCGCAGGCACGTACCGGTGGCCGGACGGGAAGGCCGTGACCGACCGGCTCACCGAGGTCCTCGCCCACCGCGGTCCGGACGGGGCGGGCCGCTACAGCCACCCCGCCGGTGACGGCGAGGTGCACCTCGGGCACCGCCGGCTGGCCGTCATCGACCTGTCCGGGACCGGCGCCCAGCCGATGGTCTCGGGCGGCCTCGTCCTGACGTACAACGGCGAGCTGTACAACGCGCCCGAGCTGCGGGCCGAACTGACGGCCGCCGGGGTGCGCTTCCGCGGTACCTCCGACACCGAGGTGCTGCTGGAGGCCTGGCGGCGCTGGGGCACGGACTGCCTGCCCCGGCTGCGCGGCATGTTCGCGTTCGGGATCTTCGACGAGCGGACCGGTGAGCTGGTGCTCGCCCGGGACCAGCTCGGCATCAAACCGCTGTTCCTGCTCCGGCGCGGCGAGGGTCTGGTGTTCGCCTCCGAGCTCAAGGCGCTCGCCGCCGTGACCGGCGGTTCGCTCCAGGTGGACCACGCGGCGCTGGTGGCCTCGCTGCTGTACTACTGGGTGCCGGACTCGCGGTGCGCGTTCCGCGAGGCGGAGAAGCTGCCGCCGGGGAGCTGGCTGCGGTGCCGGCCCGACGGCCGGGTGGAGCGCGGCCGGTTCTGGCACCTCCGGGAGGTCGCCGCCGAGGCCCGGGAGCGGGCCCGGGACGGCGAACAGCCGGATATCGCGGCCGTCGTCGAGGAGTCGACCCGGCGTCATCTGCTCTCCGACGTACCCGTGGCGACCTTCCTCTCCGGCGGGCTGGACTCCAGCTATCTGACCGCGCTGGCGGCCCGGGACCACCCCGGGATCTCCGCTTACACGATCGGGTTCCGTGCCGAGGACGCCCGGTTCGAGGCGATGCCGGACGACCTGCGGTACGCCCGTCAGGTGGCCGAGCGGTTCGGCGTCGATCTGCACGAGATCGAGATCGCCCCGAACGTGCTCGACCTGCTGCCGCGGATGACGTACCACCTGGACGAGCCGATCGGCGACCCCGCCGCGATCAACACGTTCCTGATCTGCTCGGCCGCCCGGGAGGCCGGGGTCAAGGTGATGCTCTCGGGGATGGGCGCCGACGAGCTGTTCGCCGGGTACCGCAAGCACCTGGCCAACCTGATCGCGCTGCGCTACCAGCGCGTCCCGCGGCCCCTGCGGCGCGGGCTGTCCGCGGCCGTGGAGCGGCTGCCGGTCGCCACGGCCCGGCGGGGGTACCGGTCGGTGCGCTTCGCGAAGCGGTTCCTCTCCTTCGCCGATCTGCCGGAGGAGACCGCGTTCCGGCGCAGCTACACCCTGTACGACCGGGACGAGCTGCTCGCCCTGATCGACCCGGATCTGGCCGGGACGGTCGAGGACGTACTGACCGAGCACGCGGACGTCTACCAGGACAACGACCTCGACGACTTCGTCAACCGCATGTGCCTGGGCGACGCCCGGATGTTCCTGCCGGGTCTGAACCTCGCGTACACGGACCGGTCGAGCATGGCCGCCTCGACGGAGGTGCGGGTGCCATACGTGGATGTCGAGGTGGTGAAGGCGGCGTTCGCGGTGCCCGGTGACCGGAAGATCGTCGGGCGGCAGGGCAAGGCGGTCCTCAAGGAGGCGGCCGGCTCCGTCCTGCCCCGGGAGATCGTGTACCGGCCCAAGGGCCTGTTCAGCGCCCCGCTGCGGGCCTGGATGAGCCGGGATCTGGCACCGCTGGTGCGTGAGGTCGCGCACGACGGGGAGCTGGTCCGTTCCGGGTTCCTGCGGCGTGACGCGCTGGCGCGGCTGGTCGCCGAGGACGCCGCCGGGCACCGGGACTTCTCGAAGCATCTGTGGCACGTGCTGACCCTTGAGTACTGGTATCGCGGCGCGATCTCCGGGGCCGGCCAAGGCCCGCCCCCGGCGGCGTAGCGCCCCCCTTGACGACTGGCGATCTCCCGTGCGGAGCGATCTCCCTTGACGGCGTAGAGACAAGAGGACTTCGAGTGAAACAGGTTGTGCAGAACTACAAGAGCGGCGAGCTGGCGCTGCTGGACGTGCCGGTGCCGGGGTGCAAGCCGGGCGGTGTGCTGGTGCGCAGCGCCTACTCGCTGATCTCCACCGGGACCGAGCTGATGAAGGTGTCCGAGGCCGGCATGTCGATGCTGGGCAAGGCCCGCTCCCGGCCGGACCAGGTGGCCAAGGTCGTGCAGAGCGTGGCCACCAACGGGGTGCCCGCCACCTATCGCAAGGTGATGGGCAAGCTGGACTCCTACACGCCGCTGGGTTATTCGCTGTGCGGGGTGGTCGAGCAGGTGGGCGCCGGGATCGACGACGTGAAGGCCGGCGATCTGGTGGCCTGCGCGGGCAACGAGCACGCGCTGCACGCCGAGCTGAACTGGGTGCCGAAGAACCTCTACGCCGCGGTGCCGGACGGCCTCGCGCCGCGGCACGCGGCCTTCGGCACGGTGGGGTCGATCGCGCTGCAGGGCGTCCGCCGCGGTGAGCCGCAGCTCGGCGAGGTGGCGCTGGTCATCGGCCTGGGGCTGATCGGGCAGCTGGTGGTGCAGTTGCTGGCCGCCTCGGGGGTCCGGGTCGTCGGGGCCGACCCTGACCCGGTGCGCTGCGAGCTGGCCGAGCGTCTGGGCGCGGCGGCCTGCGGCGATCCCGCCTCGGCGGCCGTGGCGAACGCCGTCGCAGAACTCACCGGCGGTCACGGCGTGGACCAGGTGTATCTGGCCGCGGGCGGCGGCAGCAACCAGCCCGTCGAGCTGGCCGCCCGGCTGAGCCGGGACCGCGGCCGGGTCGTCGACATCGGCAAGTGCCGCCTGGACCTGCCGTGGAACGCGTACTACGAGAAGGAGCTCGACGTCCGGTTCTCCCGCAGTTACGGTCCCGGGCGCTACGACCCGGAGTACGAGCTGGAGGGGCGGGACTACCCGATCGGCTATGTGCGCTGGACCGAGCGCCGCAACCTGGCGTGCTTCCTCGATCTCGTCGCCCGCGGCCGCGTCGACGTGGAGCCGCTGATCTCCCGCACGGCCGACTTCGACGACGCCGTCGAGACGTACCGGGGCCTGCGGGACGGCGAACTGAAGGCCGTGGCGGTGCTGTTCCGGTACCCCGAGCGGAAAGAGGAAGCGGGGGAGGCGCAGGCCCCGGCGGTGACCGTGCCCGCGGTGCGGCGCGGTGGCGGGGTGTCCGCCCCGGCCCGGTCCGCGAAGGCGCCGGTGCGGCTGGCGTTCGTCGGCGCGGGGAACTACGCGACGTCGATGCTGCTGCCCCACCTGGCCCGGCGCGACGGCGTCGAGCTGGCCACGGTCGTCACCACGACGGCGCTCTCCGCGGCCAACGCGCAGCGGAAGTTCGGCTTCGCCGGGGCCACCACCGATCTCGACGCCGTGCTCGGCGACCCGTCCGTCGACGCGGTGTTCGTGGTCACCCGCCACAGCTCGCACGCCGAACTGACCCGCAGGGCGCTGCTGGCCGGCAAGGCGGTGTTCGTGGAGAAGCCCCTGGCCCTCACCGAGGACGAGCTGGCCCGCGTGCTCGCGGCGGTGGAGGAGTCCGGCAACGACCGGCTGCAGGTGGGCTTCAACCGCCGGTTCGCGCCGCTGCTGCGGGAGGCCAGGCAGCGGTTCGGCGCCCGGACCGGGCCGGCGAGCCTCCGCTACCTGGTCAACGCGGGCCGGCTGGAGCACGGCAGCTGGTATCTCCGGGGCGCCACCGAGGGCTCGCGGTTCGCCGGGGAGGGCGGGCACTTCATCGACACGGCGAGCTGGCTGCTGGAGGCCGACCCGGTCTCGGTGTACGCGCTCACCACGCCCGGGGCCGAGGATCTCCAGGTCGTGCTGGGCTACCCGGGCGGCTCCACCGCCACCATCGGCTATGTCACCACCGGCCCGGCCGGCTTCCCCAAGGAGACGCTGGACCTGGTCGCGGACGGCCGGGCGCTGCGGCTCGACGACTTCGTCCGGGCCACCGTCCACGACGGCCGCGGCAGGCGGTGGGTGAGTTCCCGGCTGCCGAAGGCCCGGGACAAGGGCCAGTCCGCCGAACTGGCCGCGTTCGTCAAGGCCGTACGGACCGGCGGGCCGATGCCGGTGCCGCTGGAGTCGCTGGCCGCCACCACGGCGGCCACGCTCGCCGTACGGGCCGCTCTGGCCGGCGCCGCTCCGGTGACCCTGGCGAGGGCGCTGTGACGGTGAGCTCGGGGAGTCCGGGCTGGTACCTGCGGCGGCTGTCCCGGATGGGGCCGCGGGAGGTCGGCGGCCGGGCGGGCGACGCGGTGCGCAGGCGGCGGTGGCGGTCGGCGCTCCCGGAGTGCCCGGAGGTGACCGGTGCCCGGTTCACCGCGGTCCTGCCCGAGGGGACGCTCACCGCGGTACCTCCGGACGCCGCGAAACGGCTCGTCGCCGAGGCCGACCGGCTGATGGCCGGGCACGGCGGGTACTTCGGGGTGGACCGCGACGACCTGGCCGACCCGGACTGGACGTACGACCCGAGGACCGGGCGCCGGGCTCCGCGGGACCACGCCTTCGACGTGCCGTACCGGGACGAGGACGTGGTCGGGGACATCAAGCAGATCTGGGAGCTGTCCCGGCATCAGTACCTCACCGTGCTCGCCGCCGCCTACGCGCTCACCGGCGACGAACGGTACGCCGAGCGGGTGGCCGCGCATCTGCGGTCGTGGTGGGCGGCGAACGCGCCGCTGCGCGGGGTCCATTGGACCAGTGGCATCGAGCTGGGGATCCGGCTGCTGTCCTGGGTGTGGATCCGCCGGCTGCTCGACGGCTGGCCGGGCGCGGCCGGGCTGTTCGAGTCCAACCCGGTGGCGCTCCGGCAGATCTGGCACCACCAGCGCTGGCTGGCCGCCTTCCCCAGCCGGGGGTCGTCGGCGAACAACCACGTCATCGCCGAGGCCGCCGGGCAGGCCGCCGCGGCCTGCGCGTTCGGCTGGTTCCCCCCCTCGGCGCGCTGGCGGGCCGACGCGCTGCGGTCGCTGGAGCACCAGCTGCGGAGCAACACCTTCGGCTCCGGTCTCAACCGGGAGCTGGCCACCGAGTACCACGGGCTGGTGCTGGAGCTGGGCCTGGCCGCGGTCGCCGAGGCGGACCGGGCCGGTGCCCCGGTCCCCGCGTCGGTCCGGGAGGTGCTGCTGCGGATGACCGACGCGCTCGCGGCCGTCGTGGACAGCCGGTTACGGCCGCCGCGCCAGGGGGACGCGGACGACGGGCACGGTCTGGTCGTGGACGGCGCGGACACCGACCGCTGGGCGTCGCTGCTGGCCACCGGGGACGCCGTGTTCGGCCGGCTCGCCTGGTGGCCGGAGGTGACCGGCACCGATGTGCGCACCCCGCTGCTGGCCGCGCTGATCCGGCCGTACGCGGCGAACGGGACCGCGCGGGCCGTCTCCCGCCCGGCGAGCCGGCCGGACCATTTCGCCGACGCGGGCATGACCATCCTGCGGGGCCCGGCGGGGATCTGGTGCCGCTGCGACGGCGGTCCGCACGGATTCCTGTCCATCGCCGCGCACGCCCACGCGGACGCGCTGTCCGTGGAGGTCCGGCACGACGGGGTCGACGTGCTCGCCGACCCGGGGACGTACTGCTACCACGGGCAGCCCGAGTGGCGGCGGTACTTCCGGTCGACCCTCGGCCACAACACCCTGCGGCTGGACGGCGCCGACCAGTCCGTCTCCGGCGGCCCGTTCCTGTGGACCCGGGGGGCCCGCAGCCGGGTCCTGGCCGCGGACCCGTCCGGCGCCTCCGGCGGGGGGACGGCCCGCTGGTGCGCCGAGCACGACGGTTACCGGCGCTCCGTGCACCGCCGCCGGGTGGAGCTGACGGCCGCGAGCCGGGAGCTGCGGGTGGTCGACGAGGTGCGCGGCCCGCGCCGGGCCGTGCAGTTGGCGTTCCACCTCGGCCCGGCGATCGCCGCGGAGCTGGTGGGGAACCGGGCCGCGCTCACCTGGACCCGGGACGGCGAGGACCGCTCCGCGGCGCTCGACCTGCCCGGAGCGCTGTCCTGGCGGGCGCATCGCGGCGAGAGCGACCCGCCGCTGGGGTGGTACTCCGCCGGCTTCGGGCGCAAGGAACCCGCCACCACGCTGGTCGGCACCGGCTTCACCGGCGGCGCGGAGGGGTTCACCACCGTACTCAGGTTCCACGGTTAGGGCCGGTCGTGGGGGTCGGGCCGGATCGACGACAGGCTCCGAGGAGTCCGAGGAGGACGACGCGTGCGTATGCAGTGGCGGCACTGGGCGTTACCGGCGGCACCGCTGGCGCTGGCCCTGCTGGCGGCGACCGGCTGCGAGAGCGCGCCGGACGCGCGGCCGGAGCCGACCGCCACGCCGTCCACCACGTCCGTGGCCCGGGTGTGCGCCGAGCCCGCGGCCGGTCCGTCGAAGGCGCCGGCGGGCGCGGTGACGGTCGACCCCGCGGTCACCGGTGACCTGGCCGCGAAGACCAGGAAGAGCCCCCCGGGCACCACGTTCTGGCTCCGGCCGGGCACGCACCGGCTCGCACCGGACCGCTACGCCCAGGTCATCCCCAAGGAGGGGAACAGCTACGTCGGCGCGCCGGGCGCGGTCCTCGACGGCCGGAAGACCAACCAGTACGCGTTCGGCGGCACCGCCCGTGATGTCACCGTCCGCCATCTGACCGTGCAGGGGTTCGTCGCGCCGCACAACGAGGGCGTGGTCAACCATGACTCGGCCGAAGGGTGGGTGATCGAGCACGCGACGATCCAGAACAACTCCGGCGCCGGGCTGATGGCCGGTGCCCGCCAGCGGGTCCGCGCCAGCTGTCTGCGCGGCAACGGCCAGTACGGCATGAACGCGTACCAGGCCTCCGGGCGCCTCACCGGCCTGGTGGTCGAGGGCAACGAGATCACGGGCAACAACAAGGACGACTGGGAGCGGCGGCGGCCGGGCTGCGGCTGCACCGGCGGCGTCAAGTTCTGGGCCGTCGACGGCGCCGACGTACGCGGCAACTGGGTGCACGACAACCGCGGGGCCGGGCTGTGGGCGGACACCAACAACAACGACTTCCGCATCGAGGACAACCTGCTGGAGGCCAACGACGGTGCCGCGCTGATCTATGAGACCAGCTACAACGCGGTCATCCGGAAGAACACGATCCGGCGGAACAACTGGGTCGAGGGCCGCAGGTACGCCGACCGCGGCGACACCTTCCCGTTCGCGACCGTCTACCTCTCCGAGTCCGGCGGTGAACCACGGATCCGGGCCCGTACGGACAGGATCGAGATCTACCGGAACGTGCTGGAGGACAACTGGTCCGGGATCACCCTGTGGGAGAACGCCGACCGGTTCTGCAACAGCCCGGCCAACACCTCGTCCGGTGCCTGCACCCTGCTGGTGAAGGACACCGGCCGCTGCGCGCGGCCGGCGATCGCCAGCGCGCCGCTCTACTCCGACTGCCGGTGGAAGACCCAGCGGGTGGAGATCCACGGCAACCGCTTCCTGCTGGACCGGTCCGTCGTCGACTGCGCGGCGAAGTGCGGCCGCATGGCGCTGCTGGCCAACTACGGCACCTATCCGGACTGGTCGCCGTACCACGGCGAGCGGGTGGCCGAGGCGATCACCCGCGAGCAGCGCAACCGCTGGTACGACAACGTCTACGTCGGGCCGTGGGAGTTCGTCGCCCACGACCCGAGCCGGGTGCTCGACTCCGGGCAGTGGCGGTCCACTCCGTACGAGCAGGACGCGGGGAGCACCTTCCGCGCGCGGGACGGTGGCTGAGATGGGCGCGGACCACACGTCGAAGACCGTCGGGACGGTCTGGGGGCTGCTGATCCTCAACACGCTCGGCTCCGCCGGGGCGCGGACCATCGTCCCGCTGCCCCGCTCCCTCATCCAGATGGTCACCATGGGCGCGCTGGTCGCCGCGTTCGCGCTGGCGCTCGCGGTCAATCTCCGGCTGCGCGTCCGGGCCAGTGCCTTCGTCTTCCTGCTCACCCTGCTGCTGGTGCCGAGCGTGATCTCCAGCGCGGACCTGGAGTCCGGGTTCGGCGCGCTGTTCCGCTGCGCCCGGCTGGCCCTCTTCGTCGGCACCCTGTGGCTGATCAGCCGCTGGTGGGACGGCGGTCCGTCCTTCGTCCGGCACCACATCCGGATGTACTTCGCGGTCCTCGGGTCGGTGGCGGCCGGCGCGGTCATCTCACCGGGCGCGGCCCTGCCCGAGCTCTACGGCGGGCGGCTGGTCGGCGCGTTGTGGCCGCTCACCCCGCCGCAGATCGGACAGTACGCCGCGGTGATCATCGGGCTCACCGTGCTGCTCGTGCTGGGCCGCGGGACCGACCGGGTCGGCGCGGCGGTGGTCATCGTGCCGTCCCTCGTCCTGCTGGCGCTGACCCATACCCGTACGGCGACGCTCGGGCTGGTCGCCGGGCTGGTCCTGGCGATCGGTTCGCTCGTCCTGACCAGCGCCGCGGCCCGCCGGTTCTTCGCCTGGGCGGTGGTGTGCGCCGCCATGGCCGCGGTGGGGTTCGGCTCCGTGGTGCAGGCGTGGTTCCTGCGCGGGCAGAGCCAGGAGAACTTCACCAGCCTCACCGGCCGGGCCAAGGTCTGGGACGCCCTGCTGGCGGCACCGCGGACGACCTCGGAGTTCCTGTTCGGCGCGGGTCTGGGCGACAAGTCGTTCGGCGGGCTGCCGATCGACAACAGCTGGCTGGCCGTCTTCCACGAGCAGGGCGTGACCGGTGTCGCCGTGGTGGCGGCGGTCTTCATCGTGCTGGGCGGGGTCGCGCTGCTGCGGCCGCCGTCGCTGTCGAGGGCCTGCGCCCTCTTCCTGATCTGCTACTGCGCGATCGCCTCGTACACCGAGGCCGGGCTGGGCGACGCCTCGCCGTATCTGCTGCATCTGGCCGTGGCCGCCTCGCTGCTGGCGGCGCCCGCCGCGGCCCCCGCCCTCGCGGCGCCCGAACCGGCGCCCGAACCGGCGCCCGAGCCCGCGCCCGAAGCCTCTCGGCGGGGCGTCCCGCGCGAGGCCCTGAGACCGGAGGTGACCTGACCATGCGTGTCCTCGTGGTGCACAACCGCTACGCCTCGGCGCAGCCGAGCGGGGAGAACACGGTCGTCGACCAGGAGGTGGCGCTGCTGCGCGAAGCCGGCCACCGGGTCGGGGTGTTCGAGCGGCGCAGCGACGACATCGCCGCCCGGTCCCTGCCGGGCAAGGCCGCGGTGGCGCTGCTGGTGCCGTGGAACCCGGCGGTCCGCGCGGAGCTCGCCGCCCGGCTCCGCGCCGAGCGGCCGGACGTGGTGCACGTCCACAACGTCTTCCCGCTGCTGTCGCCGGCGGTGCTGGCCGCCTGCGCCGACGCCGGCGTGCCCGCCGTCGCCACGCTGCACAACTACACCCAGGTCTGCCCGCCCGGCACGCTGCGGCGGGACGGCCGGCCGTGCGCCGAGTGCGTCGGGTCGGCGCCGCTGCCCGCCGTCCGGCACGGCTGCTACCGGAACTCGCGGCTGGCGACGGTGCCGCTCGCGGTCGGCCTGTCGGTCAACCGGCGGCGGTGGTGGACCGGTGTGGAGCGGTTCTTCTGCATCTCGGCGGCGCAGCGCGAGGTCCTGGTGCGGGCCGGTATGCCCGCCGAACGGCTGGCGGTGAAGCACAACTTCGTGCCCGACCCGGGCCCCCGCCGGGCGGGCTCCGGCGAGCATCTGCTCTATCTCGGCCGGCTCGCGGAGGCCAAGGGCGTGCGGCTGCTGATGGCCGCGTGGGACCGGATCGCCGCCGACGGCGGGGTGGGCGTACCGCTCGTGGTCGCCGGCGCGGGGCCGCTGGAGCGGGAGGTGACCGCCTGGGCGGCGGGCCGGGACGATGTGCGGTACGTCGGCCTGTACGACCCGGCGGAGTGCCGGCGGGCCCTCGCTCGGGCGGTCGCCGTGGTGGCTCCCTCGACCTGGCTGGAGGCGTTCGGCCTGGTGGTCGTGGAGGCGATGGCGGCGGGGGTCCCGGCCGTCGCCGCCGGGCACGGTGCCTTCACCGAACTCGTCGAGGACGGCGTGACCGGGCTGCTGCACCGGCCCGGCGAGCCCGCCTCGCTCGCGTCCTGTCTGCGCCGGATCACGGCCGGGCCGGAGCGCAACCGGGAGATGGGCCGGGCGGCCCGGCTCCGTTACGAGCGGGACTTCAGCCCGGCCGTCGGGCTGGAGCGCCTGGTGGAGGGGTACCGCACCGCGATCGCGGTGCGGTCCGGCGGCGGGGAAGGCCCGCCGCCGGCAGGGGACAAAAGCACTGGCCCGCGGCGGGGAGACCCGCGCGGGCGGGATGGGGGCAGGAGATGACACGATGCCGACTCTGCGGCTCGACGGCGCTGTCCAGCGTCGTCGACCTGGGGGCGACCCCGCCGTGCGAGAGCTTTCTCGCGGCGGACGAACTGGACCGGCCGGAACCGGCGTACCCGCTGCACCTGCGGGTCTGCACCGACTGCTGGCTCGCGCAGATCCCTCCGCTGATCACACCGGAGGAGACGTTCACGCAGTACGCGTACTTCTCCTCCTACTCGACCTCCTGGGTGGAGCACGCGCGGACGTTCGTCGACGGCGCCGTGCGGCGGCTGGGGCTCGGCGCGGACTCCCTCGTGGTCGAGGTCGCGAGCAACGACGGGTACCTGCTGCGGCATGTGAAGGACCGCGGGATCCGCTGCCTCGGCATCGAGCCCTCGGTGAACGTCGGCGCCGCGGCGCGGGAGGCGGGGGTGCCCACGCTCACGGCGTTCCTGGACCCGGAGACCGGCGCCTGGGTCCGCGCCGAGCACGGCCCGGCGGACCTGGTCGTGGCGAACAACGTGTACGCGCACATCCCCGACGTGGTCGGGTTCACCCGGGGGCTGCGCGCGCTGGTCGCCGATGACGGCTGGGTCTCCATCGAGGTGCAGCACCTGCTGACCCTGATCGAGGAGAACCAGTACGACACGATCTATCACGAGCACTTCCAGTACTACACGGTGGCGTCCGCGATCCAGGCGCTGGCGAGCGGCGGGCTCGCGCTCGTCGACGTCGAACTGCTGCCCACGCACGGCGGCTCCGTCCGGCTGTGGGCCCGTCCCGCCGAGGCGGCCGGCGAGCCGACGCGGCAGGTGGCCGCCGTACTGGACCGGGAGAAGGCCGCCGGGCTGCGGGAGCTGTCCGGGTACACCGAGTTCTCCGCCCGGGTGGCCAAGGTGCGCCGGGACCTGCTGCGGTTCCTCATCGAGGCGGCCGAGCGCGGCGAGACGGTCGTCGGGTACGGCGCCCCGGGCAAGGGCAACACCCTGCTCAACCACTGCGGCATCCGGCCCGACCTGCTCCCGTACACGGTCGACCGCAACCCCTACAAGCACGGCAGGTTCACCCCGGGCACCCGCATCCCGGTCCTGCCGCCCGAGCGGATAGCCGCCGACCGGCCGGACTACGTCCTCGTCCTCCCGTGGAACCTGCGGGCCGAGCTGGTCGAGCAACTGTCCTTCGTGCACGCCTGGGGCGGCCGGCTGGTCTTTCCCATACCGGAACTGAGCATTGTCGAGGTCAAGCCATGAAGGTCGTACTGTTCTGCGGCGGCTACGGGCTGCGGATGCGCAACGGAGCCTCCGACGACGTGCCCAAGCCGATGGCGATGGTCGGCCCGCGGCCGCTGATCTGGCACGTCATGCGCTATTACGCGTACTTCGGGCACACGGAGTTCATCCTGTGCCTCGGGTACGGGGCCCACCACATCAAGAACTTCTTCCTCACCTACGAGGAGACGACGTCCAACGACTTCGTGCTGCGGGGCGGGCGGACCGAGCTGCTCTCCACCGACATCGCCTCCTGGACGATCACGTTCGCACAGACCGGCATCGAGTCACCGATCGGGGAGCGGCTGCGCCGGGTGCGGCACCACCTGGACGGCGACGAGATGTTCCTCGCCAACTACGCCGACGTGCTGACCGACGCCCCGCTGCCGCAGATGATCGACCGGTTCGCCCGGCGCGACGCCGGCGCGTCGATGATGGTGGTGCCGCCGCAGTCCTCGTTCCACTGCGTGGACCTGGGCGACGACGGCCTGGTGGGGGGCATCACCGCGGTGAGCGAACTGCCGCTGTGGGAGAACGGCGGCTACTTCGTGCTCCGCCAGGAGATCTTCGACCACATCCCGGAGAACGGGGACCTGGTCGCCGACGGATGCGCCCAACTGGCCAAGCGCGGACGGCTGGTGGCACACCAGCACCGCGGCTTCTGGAAGCCGACCGACACCGTCAAGGAGCGGGCCGCGCTCGACGACGCCTACGCCCGGGGCGACCGCCCGTGGGCCGTGTGGGAACGGAACGGCGCGGGGGCGGGCACGACCGGCGGCGGGTACGGCTCCGGGGCGGGGGCGTGATCCGGCTCGGGGCGGGGCCCCTGACCCGGATCGTCGCGGTGGGCGCGCACTGCGACGACATCGCCATCGGCGCGGGCGGCACCCTGCTGACGCTGTGTCACGCGCGGCCGGGGATCCGGGTCGACGCGCTGGTGCTCTCCGGCGGTGGCGGCGAGCGGGAGCGGGAGGAGCAGGCCGCGCTCACCGCCTTCTGCCCGGGCGCCGACCTGCGGCTGACCGTGCTCAAGCTGCCGGACGGCCGGCTGCCGGCGCACTGGGGCGAGGCCAAGGCCGCGGTCGAGGAGCTGCGCGCGCGGACCGAGCCGGATCTCGTGCTGGCCCCGCGCACCGACGACGCGCACCAGGATCACCGCGTCCTGGCGAAGCTGATGTCCACCGCCTTCCGCGACCACCTCGTGCTCGGCTACGAGATCGTCAAGTGGGACGGCGACCTCGGCCGTCCGGCGGCGTACCAGCCGCTGTCGCCGGAGACCGCCGAACGGAAGGCGCGGCTGCTCCAGGAGCACTACCCCTCGCAACGGCACCGGCCCTGGTACGACCGGGAGGCCTTCCTCGGGCTGGCCCGGATCCGCGGCATCGAAAGCCACGCGCGCTACGCCGAGGCGTTCGCCGTCACCAAACTCACTCTCGACCTGGGGGAATGAACTGTGCGCGTACTGCTGACCGGGCACCAGGGCTATCTGGGCACCGTGATGGCCCCCGTCCTCACGGCCGCCGGGCACGAGGTCACCGGGCTGGACGTCGGCCTGTTCGCCGACTGCGTCCTGGGCCCGCCGCCCGAGGACCCGCCGGGGCCGCGGGTGGACCTGCGCGACATCACGGCCGCGCACGTGGCCGGGGTGGACGCCGTGATCCACCTGGCCGCCCTGTCCAACGACCCGCTGGGCGCGCTGGCGCCGGAACTCACCCATGACATCAACCACCACGCGTCCGTCACGCTGGCCCGGCTGGCCCGCGACGCCGGGGTGCGGCGCTTCCTGTACGCGTCGACGTGCTCGGTCTACGGCGCCGCCGGCGAGAGCGGCCTGGTGACCGAGGACGCCCCGCTGCGCCCGGTGACCCCGTACGCGGAGTCCAAGGTGCGGGTGGAGGACGATCTGCACGCCCTCGCCGACGGCGACTTCAGCCCGGTGTTCCTGCGCAACGCCACCGCCTTCGGCTACTCGCCCCGGCTGCGCGCCGACATCGTGCTGAACAACCTGGTGGGCCACGCGCTGCTCTCCGGCGAGGTGCTGGTGCTCTCCGACGGCACCCCCTGGCGCCCGCTGGTGCACGCCGCGGACATCGCACAGGCCTTCACGGCCGCGCTGACCGCGCCGCGGGAATCCGTGCACGACCGGGCGTTCAACATCGGCAGCGAGATCAACAACGTCACGGTCGCCGAGATCGCCGGCAAGGTCGCGGAGGCGATACCCGGCTCACGGGTGGTGATCACCGGGGAGACCGGTGCCGATCCGCGGTCGTACCGGGTGGACTTCTCCCGGTTCCGCGCCGCGGTGCCCGGCTTCGACTGCGCGTGGACGGTGGAGCAGGGCGCCCTCGAACTCGCCGACGCCTACCGGAAACACGGGCTGACCCGGGAGGACTTCGAGCAGCGCTTCACCCGGCTCGCCGTGCTGCGCGCGGCGTCCGACGCCGGCGCCGTCGACGACACCCTGCGGTGGCGCCGGTGACCGCGGCGGGCGAGGAGATGTACGCGTTGGTGGAGCGGTTGTACCCGCTGTGCCGGAGCATCACCGGCGACGGTGTGCGCGCCACCCTGGACATCGTCGGCGAGTACGTCCCGCTGGAGGTGCGCGAGGTGCCGACCGGGACCCGGGTGCTCGACTGGACGGTGCCGCAGGAGTGGAACATCCGGGACGCGTACATCGCGGACAGCGCGGGCAACCGGGTCGTCGACTTCGCCGCGTCGAGTCTGCACGTGCTCGGCTACAGCGTGCCGGTGTCGGCGACCATGCCGCTGGCGGAGCTGCGCGGACACCTGCACACCCTGCCGGACCACCCGTCCTGGATCCCGTACCGCACCAGCTACTACCGGCCCGAATGGGGGTTCTGCCTGGCCCAGGAGACCCTGGACGCGCTGCCGGACGGCGAGTACGAGGTGTGTGTCGACTCCACACTCGCCGACGGCCACCTCACCTACGCCGAGCACGTGGTCCCCGGGCAGGTCGCCGACGAGGTGCTCGTCTCCTGCCATGTCTGCCACCCGTCGCTCGCCAACGACAACCTGGCCGGCATCGCGGTGGCGACGTTCCTGGCCCGGGCGCTGGCGGAGGCGACGCCGTACTACACCTACCGGTTCCTGTTCGCGCCCGGCACCATCGGGGCGATCACCTGGCTGGCCCGCAACGAGGAGCGGGTGGCACACGTCAGGCACGGTCTGGTGCTGGCCTGCGCCGGCGACCCGGGCCAACTGAACTACAAGCGGAGCAGGCGCGGCGACGCGGAGATCGACCGGGTGATGCGGCATGTGCTGGACGCCTCCGAACGCCCGCACCACATCGCCGAGTTCACTCCGTACGGCTACGACGAGCGGCAGTTCTGCTCGCCCGGCTTCGATCTCGGCGTGGGCTCACTCAGCCGGACGCCGTACGCGGGCTACCCCGAATACCACACCTCGGCGGACAACCTGGACTTCGTCTCCCCGGAGGCGATGGCGGACACGCTCGCCCTGTGCCGCGAGGCGTTCGCCGTCCTGGACCGCAACCGGCGGTACGTCAACCTCAGTCCGTACGGCGAGCCGCAGTTGGGCCGGCGTGGGCTGTACGACTCGCTCGGCGGCCGCAGCGACGCGAAGCAGGCGCAGATGGCCATGCTCTGGGTGCTCAGCCTCTCCGACGGCGAGCACACGCTGCTGGATGTCGCCGAGCGGTCCGGGCTGCCGTTCGACACCGTCGCCGCCGCGGCCGACGCCCTGGGTGCCGCCGGACTGGTCAAGGCATGACGCCGATGACCACCGAGGAGAAGAAAACCACCGAGGGGAAGAAGACGACGGCACCGGCCGGACCCGCCCGGCGGACCGCCGCCCGGGCCGTCGCGGCCCGGCTCTCCTGGGGGCTAGCCGACCAGGCGGCCTCCAGCCTGACCAACTTCGTCGTGGGGATCTACGTGGCGCGCTCGCTCGGGCTCGCCGCGTTCGGCGTGTTCAGCCTGGCGTGGGTGACCTACGGCGTGGTGCTCAGCGTCTCCCGCGGGCTGGCGACCGACCCGCTCGTGGTGCGCTTCAGCGGGGTGCCGGAGGCCTCCTGGCGCGGGGCGGTGGCCCGGTCGTCGGGTACCGCGCTCGGCGTCGGTGCCGCGATCGGCGGAGCGTGTCTGGTGATCGGGGCGGCGGTCGGCGGCGCCGTGGGGTCCGCGTTCGCCTGCCTCGGCCTCATGCTGCCGGGACTGCTGCTGCAGGACGCCTGGCGGTACGCGTTCTTCGCCGCCGGCGCCGGGCGGAAGGCGTTCGTCAACGACCTGGTGTGGGGCGTGGCGCTCGTCCCGGCCATGGTGGTGGCGGCGCGCGTGGGCAGTGTGTCCGCCTTCCTGCTCGCCTGGGGCGGGTCCGCCGCGGTGGCCGCCGGGTACGGCTGCCTCCAGTCCGGGATCCGGCCCCGCCCGGCCGGAGCGCGCGCGTGGGTGCGCGACCACCGCGACCTCGGCTACCGGTACCTGGTCGAGAACACCTGTGTCAGCGGCGCGAGCCAGCTGCGCGCGTACGGGCTCGGCGCGATCGTCGGGGTCGGCGCGGTCGGGGTGGTCCGGGGGGCCGAGCTGCTGCTCGGCCCGTTCCTCGCCCTGCTGATGGGGCTGTCGCTGGTCACCGTCGCGGAGGCGGCCCGGGTGGTACGGAGGGCCCCGCACCGGCTGGGCACCTTCTGCCTCCTGCTGGGCGGCGCGCAGGCCGCCGCCGCGCTGCTCTGGGGCGCG
This sequence comes from Streptomyces sp. NPDC088124, assembly GCF_040685895.1. Taxonomy (NCBI): domain Bacteria; kingdom Bacillati; phylum Actinomycetota; class Actinomycetes; order Kitasatosporales; family Streptomycetaceae; genus Streptomyces; species Streptomyces sp. NPDC088124. The sequence goes on from NZ_JBFBJB010000010.1 coordinate 140,645, forward strand.
GCGCTGCTGCTGGTGCCGGACCGGTTCGGCGAGCTCGTGCTCGGCGGCGTCTGGCCCGCCGCCTCGGAGCTCATCGTGCCGGCCACGCTCGGCGTCGCGGGCGCCGGCCTCGGCACCGGCGCGGCGGCCGGGCTGCGCGCGCTCGGCGCGGCCCGGCGCAGCCTGCGCTGCCAGCTGTTCGCCTCCGCCTGCTACGTCGGCGGCGGGCTCGGCGGGGCGGCCGCCGCCGGCACCCTCGGCTCGGCCTGGGGCGTCGCCGCGGCGACCCTCTGCGGCTCGGCCGTGTGGTGGCTGCAGCTGCGGTCCGCCCTGCGCGAGCGCCACCACCACCCCATCCGCGAAGTGAGGACGCCATGACCGCCCTTCCCCGGCTGAGCATCGGCCTGCCCGTGTACAACGGCGAGGAGTACCTCGCCGAGTCGCTCGACGCCCTGCTCGGCCAGACCTACGAGGACTTCGAACTGGTCATCTCCGACAACGCCTCGACCGACGGGACGCAGGACATCTGCCGCCGGTACGCCGCGCGGGACTCGCGCGTCCGGTACCTGCGGCTGCCCCGGAACATCGGCGCCGCACCGAACCACAACCACGTGTTCACGGAGTGCCGCGGCGAGCTGTTCAAGTGGGCCTCGCACGACGACCTGTACGCCCGCGACCTGCTGCGGCGCTGTGTCGAGGCGCTGGACGAGCGGCCGGAGGTGATCCTCGCGCACAGCGGCCAGGCGGTCATCGACGGCGAGGGCCGGGTGAAGGTCCCGTACGCGTACGGGCTCGCCACCGACTCGCCGTACGCCCCGGAGCGCTTCCGCAGCCTGCTGTTCGAGCCGGGGGGCGACGACTTCTACGGGGTGATGCGGGCCGACATGCTGCGCCGGGTGAAGCCGCACGACAGCTACCACCACGCGGACCGCACGTTCGTCGCCGAGATCACCCTGCGCGGCCCCTTCCACCAGGTGCCGGAGCTGCTGTACTTCCGCCGCGACCACCCCACCCGTGCCGAGCGGGCCAACCCGGGCAAGCGCTCCCGGTGCGTCAACCTGGACCCGCGCCGGGCGGGCCCGCTGCACCCGACGCCCCGGCTGCTCGCCGAGTACGTGTGGGGCTTCGTCGCGGCGATCCGGCGGGCGCCGCTCTCCCCCGCCGACCGGCGCGCGTGCTACCGCCACCTGGCCGCGTGGCTGGCCGGCCGGGTCCGGCCGGGCGCCGGCGAGCGGGTCGAGGACCGCGCCCCGGTCGACCCGGGCCGGCTCACCGTCTCCGTCGACGCCCTGGTCGCCGGCCGTGAGGGGAGGCGGACATGACGCCCGCGCACGGAACTCCGGTGCGCGTCGGGGTGTTCGGCCTGCTCGGCTCCGGCAACCTCGGCAACGACGGGTCGCTGGAGGCCGTGCTCGGGTACCTCCGCGCCGCGCACCCGGAGGCGGTGGTGGACGCGCTGTGCGGCGGGCCCGGGACCGTCACGGCCCGGTACGGGATCCCCGCGACGCGGCTGCACTGGTACCGCGGGGAGTACCGGACCGCGTCGCGCGCGGGCGCGGTCGCGGCGAAGGGGCTGGGCAAACTCGTCGACGCCGTCCGCACCGCCGCCTGGGTGCGGCGGCACGACGTGGTGATCGTGCCGGGCATGGGCGTCCTGGAGGCGACGCTGCCGCTGCGGCCGTGGGGCTTCCCGTACGCGCTGTTCCTGCTCTGCGCGACCGGCCGGCTGTTCGCCACCCGGGTGGCGCTGGTCGGCGTCGGCGCCGCCCCGATCGGCAGCCGGCCGACCCGGACCCTGGTGCGCTGGTCGGCGCGGCTGGCCGCCTACCGCTCGTACCGGGACACGCTCTCCCGTGACGCGATGCGGGCGATGGGCGTGGACACCGCGCGCGACGAGGTCCACCCGGACCTCGCGTTCGCCCTGCCGGCACCGCCGGCGGGCGCGCCCGCCGGCCCGCCGGGCCGGGTCTGCGTCGGCGTCATGGCCTTCCACGGCGGCGACGACGACCGCGCCCGGGCCGGGGAGATCCACCGGCGCTACCTCGACGGAACGACCCGCTTCGTCCGCGCCCTGGCCGAGGACGGCAGGCCGGTCCGGCTGCTCACCGGCGACGAGGCCGACGCGCCGGTGGTCGCCGCGATCCTCGACGCGGTGGACTCGCCGCTGGTCACCGCCGCCGGGGCGGCCTCGCTGGCCGACCTGATGCGGGAGACGGCCGCCGCCGACACCGTGGTGGCGACCCGGTACCACAACCTGGTCTGCGCGCTGAAGGCCGGCACGCCGACGCTCGCGCTCAGCTACGCGGCGAAGAGCGACGCGCTCATGGCGCGGATGGGGCTGGACGCGTACTGCCATCCGGCCCGCGAGGTCGACGCCGGCCGGCTGCTCGAACAGTTCCGGGCGCTGGAGCGGGCATCGGCGGAGGTACGGCGGACCCTCACCGAGCGGAACCTCGTCGCCACCCGGCACCTGGAGCGCCAGTTCACCGCCCTGACAGCGGCCCTGTTCCCGGCGGCCGCCCCTGCCCACGCCGTACGGGAGGCCTCATGAACGCGCCAGGAACGAAAGCGACCGAAGCGAAAGCGACCAGAACGAAAGGGGTCGGAATGAAAGGGGTCGGAACGAAAGCGGCCGGAATGAAAGCGACCGACGTCCCGGCGATCGCCGGCGCGTACCTGTTCGAGCCGACGCCGTACGCCGACGAGCGCGGCTCCTTCTGCCGCACCTTCGACGCCGACGTGGTCCGCTCGGTGGGCCTCGACCCGGACGCCTTCGTCCAGGACAGCCTGTCCCGCTCGGTCCGGGGCGTGCTGCGCGGCCTGCACCTGCGCTCCGGCGCCGGTGAGGCCAAGCTGGTGCGGTGCTCGTACGGGCGGATCTTCGATGTCGTCGTGGACCTGCGGGCGGACTCGCCGACCTACCGGAACCGGGCCTTCTTCGAGCTGTCCGACGAGACGCAGACGACCCTGTACATCCCGGCGGGGTGCGCGCACGGCTTCCAGGCGCTGACCGGGCCCGCCGACGTCTCGTACCGGATCGACCGCCCGCACGATCCGGCCGAGGACGTGACGATCGCCTTCGACGACCCGGAGCTGGCCATCGACTGGCCGCTGCCGGTCACCTCGATGTCCCGGCGGGACCGGGAGGCACCCGGCCTCGCCGAGTACCTGCGCCGGAAGGAGAGTTGAGGCGTCATGGACAACGGCCACACCGAACACCCCGGGCACACCGCGGACGCGGCGGACACCGAAGAACTCCCCCTGCCCCGGTCGCGGAGGGCGAACGAGCGGCTGCACGCCCTGATCCCCGGCGGCGCGCACACCTACGCCAAGGGCGACGACCAGTACCCCGAGCACCTGGCCCCGGTCATCAGCCACGGCCGCGGCGCCCATGTGTGGGACATCGACGGCAACCGCTACATCGAGTACGGCTCCGGCCTGCGGTCGGTCAGCCTCGGCCACGCCCACCCCCGCGTGACCGAGGCGGTGCGACGGGAACTCGACCGCGGCAGCAACTTCGTCCGGCCGTCCATCGTGGAGGTCGAGGCCGCGGAGCGCTTCCTGGCGACGGTGCCGACCGCCGAGATGGTGAAGTTCGCGAAGAACGGCTCCGACGCCACCACGGCCGCGGTCCGCCTCGCCCGCGCCGCCACCGGGCGCCCGCGGGTGGCCGTCTGCGCCGACCATCCGTTCTTCTCCGTCGACGACTGGTTCATCGGCACCACGCCGATGTCCGCCGGCGTGCCGACCGCGACCAACGAGCTGACCGTGTCCTTCCCTTACGGGGACCTGGCCGCCACGGAGGAACTGCTCACCCGGTACCGGGACGAGATCGCCTGCCTGATCCTCGAACCCGCCACCCACACCGGGCCGTCCCCCGGCTCTCCCCTCCGTCCGAGCGCGGGAGACCCCACTCCCGGATACCTCGCCGGTCTGCGCGAGCTGGCCGACCGGCACGGCTGTGTCCTGGTCTTCGACGAGATGATCACCGGCTTCCGCTGGTCCGAGGCGGGCGCCCAGGGCCTGTACGGCGTCGTCCCCGACCTCTCCACGTTCGGCAAGGCGCTGGGCAACGGGTTCGCCGTCTCGGCGCTGGCCGGGCGCCGCGAACTGATGGAGCGGGGCGGGCTGCGCCACTCCGGCGACCGGGTGTTCCTGCTGTCCACCACGCACGGTGCGGAGACCCATTCCCTGGCGGCCGCGATGGCCGTACAGACCACCTACGCCGAAGAGGGCGTCACCGCGCGGCTGCACGCGCTCGGCGAGCGGTTGGCCGCCGGTGTCCGCGAGGCCGCGGCGGGCCTGGGCGTCGGCGACCACGTCGTCGTCCGGGGCCGGGCCAGCAACCTGGTCTTCGCCACCCTCGACGAGAACCGGCGGCCGTCGCAGCCGTACCGCACCCTGTTCCTGCGGCGGCTCCTCGCGGGCGGGGTGCTGGCCCCGTCGTTCGTGGTGAGCAGCGCGCTCACCGACGCCGACATCGATCACACCGTCGAGGCGGTGGCCCAGGCGTGCGCGGTGTACCGGAAGGCGCTGGACGCCGGTGACCCCACCCCCTGGCTGGCCGGACGGCCGGTGAAGCCCGTGTTCCGCCGCCGGGCGTGACGGGAGGTCAGCGACGCTCCCGCCGGCCGGTACCGGCCGCCCGGTCCACCAGCCACGCGGTCGCCGGCACCACCGCCAGCGCGGTGCACCAGCCCCCGACGGCATCGGTCGGATAGTGCGCGCCCAGGGCGACCTGCGCCCAGCCCATGGCGGCGCCGGCGACCAGCGCCGCGGCGAGCACGAGTGACGCGCCGGCCGGCCCGCCGACGCCGGGCCGGCCGGCCGCGAGCAGCGCCGCCACGAGGGCGAGGGCGGTGAGGAAGGCGGTGTGCCCGCTCGGGTAGGACAGGCTCCCGTCGTGGATGGTGCGCCCCACCAGGGACTTGAGCAGCGTCGTCGTCCCCACGGTCAGCCCGGCCCCGGCGACGACGAGCACCGCCGCGCGAGGACGCCGGCCCAGCAGGCACCCCGTCACGGCGGCCACGACCAGGGCCGCCGCCCCCACGGGCTCCCCCAGGAAGTCCACGGCCAGAGCGGCCTGCCGCCACGGCGCCCCGACCCCTTCCACCGCCGCGGAGACCCGCGCGTCCACCCCGCCGGGCCCGCCGTCTCCGGCGTACAGGATCCCGAGCAGGACGACCACCAGCGCCGCGAGGGCCGCGATCGGCCCGAGCCGGGCGCGCGCCGACGGCGGCAGCACCTCACGCGTCAACGAGCCTCCCCCGGTCGCTGTCCGGCCCGGCCTCCGCCCGCCACCCTAACCAACGACGCGCCGCGTCGGCACGTTCCTTCTTGGCCGGTTCGGGGCGTTCCGCTCCCAGCGGCCGCGCTGTATTTTGTCCGGGTATTTCGTCGGGGCGGGGAGGCTGCGCAGCCGCCGACCGCCTCCTTCGAGGGGGGCAGTGTGAGACTTTCCTGGCGCAAGCCCGCGCCACTGAACTGGTGGGCTGCGCGTGAGGGGCAGTACACGACCGCGGCGCCCCTCCTGGGTGGTGCGAGCATCACGCTGCTGGGGCTCGTCATCACGGACCGCGCCACGTTCCGCTGGCCGGACCCCACGCTGCTCGTACTCGGCCTGACCGCGCTCTTCATGGTCGTGGCGGTGGTGTGGGGAGTTCGCTCCCGCCAGTATCTGTACTCGCGCAGCGATATCGAAGCCTGGTGGGGTCCGCTCTCCGAGATGTCCGACGATCTGCACGAGGAGCTGATTCAGGATCAGCGGAGGGACTACGCAAAGTGGAGCAGCCTGGCCCGCAGAGCCGACTTCTGTTACTCGTCGGGGCTCCTGTGCCTGGCGACGGGAAGCAGTCTCGCCCTGGCACCGCCGGCTCATACGGCGGCACCCGCGTGGCGGTGGCTGGCCGCGGGAACCACGGCCGGCGCGGTCGTCGTGGTGCTGCTCGCCTTGGTGATGCCCTACCTGGGCAACGTCATACGGACATGGCAGGCCGACCGCCACGACTCGACCTAAGGACAAGGAGCAACCATGCCTCCTCGACAGTGCCCCGGGTGTGACGCCGCCCCGAGCGAAAGGGCCGACCACTATGCCGACTGCCCGCTGAAGGACGTCCCGTTGGCGCAGGTCGCCGGGCTGACGCTCAAGGAGGCCGGCGCGGAGGCGGCGCGATGGCGGGCGCGTGACGACTGACCCCTCCGCTGCCCCCTCCGCGCCGGATACGGCGTGGTCTCCCGGTCAGGCGGTCATCAGGCGCCGCAGGTCCGTCACGTACCGGCGGATGAGGGCCGGGGACAGGCGCGGCACATCCCGGTCCGGTCCGATGCCGGCCTCCTGGACGGCGGCCCGGAAGCGGGCCGACGGGACGTCCGAGCCGGGCACGGCCTCTTCCGGTTCCCGGAAGGCGCCCAGCAGGGGGAGGACGGAGTACTGGCGCCGCGCCTCGGGCAGGTTGCGCAGGGCGGCCTCGACGCGGACGAGCCAGTCCCCGTAGCCCGCGATCCGCTCGACACCGTGGCTGTCCTCGATGAGCCAGTCCACGAACGTGTCGAGTGAGATGCCGTCGTCGTGCGGGTTCACCAGATGGAAGGTCCGGTACCCGGAGGTGCTCCGTCCCAGCGCGACGACCGATGCCGTGGTGAAGTCGACGGGCAGTCCGTCGTAGTGGGCCCGCGGCCTCACGCCGCCGCCGGTCCGGTAGAAGGAGTCCGGGGCCACGCCCGTCGCGAGGAGACTGAACAGCAGCCGGCTGAACATGTCGTGCACGTTCAGCTGCCCTGCGTACCGGCTGTGCGCGAGGATCATGCTGGAGCGGAACACCGTCACCGGCAGGCCGCACAGGTCGTGCGCCTCCCGCAGCAGCACCTCCCCCGCCCACTTGCTCGTCGTGTACCCGCCGGCGTACCCGTCGTCGACCGGCTGGACCGGCAGCGCGGCGCGCACGTCGCTGTCCTCGTCGAGTGGCTGTCCCCGCCGGGATCTGGACACGGCCACGCTGGAGATGTACGTGACCGGCTTGAGCCGTTCGGTCAGGGACAGCCGGATGAGCTCCGCGGTGCCGAGGACGTTGGCGTCGAACAGGTGGCGGTAGGGCAGCACGTGGTTCACCAGGGCGCCCGCGTGGACGATCAGGTCCACCTCGCCGGTCAGCCGTTCCCACGTCGCCCCGTCCAGGCCCAGCCTCGGCTCGGCGATGTCTCCTGCCAGCACTTCCAGGTGCTCCTCGGCCAACTCCTCGAACGTGCACGTCAGTTCTGGGTCGTCGCCGCCGAAGGCATCGGCCAGCCGCTGCCGGGCGGCGTCCGGGTCCTTGCCGCGGACCACGACGATCAGCCTGCCGCCGGCCGGGGCCAGCCGCTGGAGCCACTCAAGGGTGAGGAAGCGCCCCAGGTATCCGCTCGCGCCGGTCAGCAGAACGCGGCGTGGCTCCCCGGCGGGGCGCGGGAGGTGGCGGGCGCCGTCGAGCGTCGCCGCGTCGATGAACCGGCCCAGGCTGAGGTCCTTGGCGTGCGTCTCGGTGGCGTCCTCGCCGTGCACCGACGCGAAGGTGGGCCGCGTCGCGGTGGCGGTGCGTTTGGCCTCGACGTAGGCGGCCAGCTGCCGCAGGTCGTGTGCGGGGCTGATGACGACGTCGACCGGTACCGGGACACCGAAGGTGTCGTGCAGCAGGTTCGACAGCGACACCGCGGACAGCGAGTCGCCGCCGAGGTCCCGGAAGTGCGCGGAGGGACTCACCTCCGTCGCCGAGCCCGCCAGCAGCGCCCGCGCGGCCCGCTGGACCGTCTCCAGCACCGGCCGGTCGCCGCCGGTGCGGCGCAGGTCGAGCAACTCCTGGGTCTCGTGGGCCGAGATCTCGGCGTACAGCTGCTCCAGTCGCTCGCCGTACCGCTCCGCCAGCTTGGGCCACAACAGCTTTCGCTGGTCCGAGAGCAGGCCGTTGGCCTGGCTGAACGGCTCGTCCTCGATCAGCAGACCCCTGGGGATCTCGTACGAGTGCAGGCCGGTGTCCTTCGCGATCCGCCGGAGCGATTCGCTCAGCAGTTGTCCGAGACGTGCCCGGTCGTCCCCGTACCGCCGCAGGGTGTCCGGGGTGGGCACGACGACGGCGAGCAGGTACGAGCGCTCGCTGTTGCCGTAGAGGAAGATCTGCCGCACCGGCGGGCAGGCGACGAAGACCGATTCCAGCCTGGCGACCGCCACGAACTCGCCCTGGGACAGTTTCAGGACACTCTTGCGGCGGTCCACGACGGCGATACGGCGTGGACCGAGTTCCGCGACGATGTCGCCGGTCCGGTAGTAGCCGTCCTCGTCGAAGAGTTCCGCCGTCAGCTCGGGCCGCTTGTAGTAGCCGGGGATGCCGTCGGCCTTCACCAGGAGCTCGCCGCGCGGGTGGGGGGTGTCGGTGCGGAAGTAGCCGAGCTCGGGCACGTCGGCCAGCTTGTAGTCGATCACCGGCGGGCTCAGCATCTCGCCGTCGGCGGCGATGCCCACGACCTCCGTGGAGCCGTACACGTTGTGCAGGGGAATACCGAGGAGGTCCTCGGTGAACTCGGTCAGTGTGGCCGACAGCGGCGCGGAGCCGCAGCTGGCCCAGGTGACGCGCCCGCCGAGGACCTCCTCGCGGAGCTGCCTGCGCACCTCGGTCGCGGCCCGCTCCGGGTCGGTGCCCGCGGAGATGAGCCGGTCCAGCTCGCTCCGGTGGAGCTGGTGGAGCATCTCGCACACCCGCGGCACCAGGGGCAGTTCGGTGGGCCGCACGAGAGCGATGTCCTCGAAGAACGTCGACAGGTCGCTACTGGCGGTGAAACAGTTGGTGCCGCCGCGCGCCAGTGTGTTCGTCAGCGAGAAGTGGCCCGCGACATGGCTCATCGGTGTGTAGTTGAGGGTGACCAGGTCCGTGCCGGCCTGCTTCGCCCGGTACTGCCACATCACCCTGGCCAGCCGCTCGGGGTATATCGCGCCCTTCGGTGTTCCCGTACTCCCCGAGGTGTAGATGAGCATCGTGAGGGGGTTCTCGTCGTCGCCGGGGGTGTACGGCGGCACCTCGGGCAGGGCCGCGCCGCGGTCGAGGACCTCCGACAGGGCGACGACCTCCACGTCCCGTCCGGCCCGGGTCAGGCCCTCGCGGGCGGCGGCGAATCGCTCCGCCTGGTCCTCGGCGAGCGGGTGATGGTCGAACACGACCAGCCGCCGGACCGACGGTGTGCGCAGGGACAGGTCGGTCGCGGTGTCCAGTCGTTCGATGCTCGCGGCGACGAGGAGCGGCTCGGTCTCCGCCATGACGGACGTCAGCTGTCCGGTCGCCGCACTGGTCTGCAACGGGACCATGACGGCGCCGAGTTGGGCGCACGCCAGGTTCAGCGTCGCGTAGTCCCGGCTGCTGAAGCCGAGGAGGGCCACCCGGTCGCCCGCGACGAGAGGGCGCCGCGGGTGGTGGTGCCATTCGCTCGCCACCGCGCGGATACGGCTCCACAGCTGCCCGTAGGTGGTCGTTTCGTAGTGCGGCAGCAGACGGGCCGAAACGCGCCCGGTCCGGGCGTCCCGCACGAACTCCCTCGCCCGCTCACCGACGGCGGGCCGGTCCTGGTAGCGCTCAAAGGCATCTGCCATTACTTGCGCGAGTCGCACGGCAATCTCCGCGTCGCATAGGTGGCGGACTTGTCCGGAGACCGCCGGCCGGTCGGCCCCCGACGTCCCCTCGCCGGGCGTCGGCGGGCGGTTCTCCAGGGCGCGACATTCTACAGGTGCTGTGTAGTCAGCGGGTGTGACGGAGCCCGGTGGTCCAGGTGGCGAATTTCAGCCGGGCCTGTGCACGGATCGGCAAGGGAACATCACCCCACGCGGGGGTTCGTGTACAGCGTCCCCTCGGACCAGATGTAACGGGTCCCGCCCCACCTGGCCGCTGACTCGACGTCGGGAAAGAAGCCCCGTCCCTCAAGGTTCGCGCTCGTGTTGCACAGCACCGGTACTCCGCTGATGTCGGCGTAGGCGGTGAGGATACGAGCGGTGTCGGTGTCCTGGGTCGACGCGATGGTCTGGAGCCGGGCGGTGCCGTCCAGGTGAACGACCGCCGGGACGCGTTCGGCCCAACCGGGCCGCATGCGGTGCTCGAAGATCATGTACGGGTCGGGCGTGCCGGGATCGAAGACCTCCGGAGCGCGGTCCTCCAGGCAGATGGGCGCGACGGGCCGGTACGGGGCGCGGTTCTTGATGTCGTTGAGCCGGTCCTTCATCCGGGGGTCGGTCGCGGGCGCCAGGATGCTCCGGTTGCCCAGAGCGCGCGGGCCCAGCTCCGCGCGGCCGGAGAGGACGACCACCGGTTCGCCCTCGGTGTGCAGGAGGGCGGCCAGCCGCCGTTCGTCGCAGGGCCCTGCCCGCCACCCGTCGGGAAGTGTGCCGGTGGTGATCCGCGGCCCGCTGTGGACATCCCACTCCAGCGCCGTCCGGCCGCGCCGGAACATCTCGCAGGCCGCTGTTCCGATCGCCGCCCCCGCGTCGTTGGGGAAGGGCGGGACGAAGACCTCCTGGAAGACCCCGCTGGCCCGGATCGCGGTGTTCCACTTGATGTTGAGCGCGCAGCCGCCGCCGAGCACCAGGTTGTGGCCACCGTCCGGGAAGCGGCTGCGCACCGCCGAGGTGAGCCGCCGCAGCAGGTGGTGGCCGATGTAGGCCTGATAGGTGGCGATGAGGTCCGCGTTGGACAGGCCCGGCATCAGCTCGTCCCTGTTCGCGGCGACCTTGTCGCCCAGCACGCCCACCTTGTCGACGGGAAGGTCGCGGTACTCCTCCATGAGGTCGTCGAAGACGGTGAAGGCACCGCTCTCGACCCGGCCTTGGGCCGCGTACGCCATGGCCTTCCCCGCGACGGAGAGGTGCCGGCGGATGTACGTGTCCGACGTGACGTCGTCGGTGTTGAGCAGGAACGGCTCGAACCGCGAGCAGAAGGCCGCGAAGCTGCCTCCGAAGGCGGGCAGCAGGGACTCGACGAAGGTCACCTCACGGGTCGCGGCCCGCACCCGGTAGAGGCGCGGTGTGATGAGGCCGTCCCAGACCACGACGAACGCGTCTTCGCCCCGGGCGGCGAACGGGCTTGAGCAGTACGTGCCGATGAGATGGTTGGCGACATGGGTGTAGCCGGCGTAGTGGTCGAAACCATGGCCGCTGAAGGTGTGGCGTTGCAGCGGCCCGTCGTCGCCGGGGCTCTCCAGGTACGGTGCGACCCGGAGCTGTACCGGCAGGCCGCCGGAGTTCACCGTGACGGCGGTCTCGCCCGCGGCGTCCTTCGTGTACCAGCCGTCGACCACGAACTGGTCGATGTCGGCGGGTGACAGACCCTCGGCGGCGAGGATCTCCGTCACGCGTTCCAGGTCTCCGAGGGAGCTGTAGCGCTCGCCGTTGTTCAGCTTCTCGATCTCGTAGCTGAAGAGAAGGCGGCCGTCTCCGATGACGGCGACCCCGCCGTCGTGCGATGCCTTGATCCCGCATATGAGCATGTGGTCAGCCACACCTTTCTGGCCGCGCTAGCGGCGATTCAGCCGTACCGGCAGTGAGTGGAGCCCGCGAATGATCGTGCTGTTGCGCCACCGCAGTTCCTCGGGGTCGGCCGCGAGCCTCATCGCGGGGAACGCGTCGAGCAGGGCGCCGAACGCCGCCCGTACCTCCACCCGTGCGAGCGGCGCGCCGAGGCAGTGGTGGATGCCGTGTCCGAAGGCCAGATGGCCGCCGTCGGTGGGCCTGCGGACGTCCAGTGCGTGCGGGTCCTCGAAGCGCCGCGGATCGCGGTTGGCGGAGGCGATCGACAGCAGCACGAAGTCGCCGGCCGGGATCTCGACGCCGCCGATGGTCAGGGGCTCCTTCGCACACCGGAAGGAGGCGTGCTTCAGGGGGCTCTCCAGCCGCAGGAACTCCTCGACCGCGCCGGGGAGGAGGGAGCGGTCCGCGCGGAGGGCCTCCCACTGGTCCAGGTTCCGCATCAGGTGGAGCGTGCCGTTGCCCAGGGCGTTGAGGGTGGTCTCGAAACCGGCGACGAACAGCAGGTAGGCCGTCGAGACCAGTTCGATGTCGGTGAGCCGGTTGTCGACGTCGTGGGCCGAGACCACGGCGGAGAGCACGTCGCCGGTGGGCGCGCGGCGTTTGCGCGCGATGAGTTCGCCGAGGTACGCGACCACCTCGGTGGTGGCGGCGGCGGCCGCTTCGGGGGAGTCGCCGGAGACGAGCGCCCTGGACCAGGACTTGAAGTTCTCCTGCTCCTCGACCGGCACCCCCAGCAACTGGCAGATCACCCGGATCGGCAGCGGAAACGCGAAGTCGTCCAGCAGGTCGACCGTGTCCTCGTCCGCGAGGGTGTCGACCAGTCCCGCGGTGATCCGGTCGATCTCCGGCCGGAGCGCCTCGACGGCGCGGCTGGTGAACGCCTTGGCCACGAGCTTGCGCATCCGGGTGTGGTCCGGCGGGTCGGAGTTGAGCATGTGGCTGGCGATGGCCGGTGAGAAACCGGCACGTCGGTCGCTGTCCGGCTCGTTCTGCGCGAACAGCCCGTCCATCCGGTGCAGATCGGTGCTCAGCCGGGGATCCGCCAGTGCGGAACGCACCGCCTCGTACCCGGTGATGAGCCAGACCGGCAGTCCGCCGCACACGGGGACTCCCGGGGGCATCCGCACCCGGTGCGCCGAGCCTTCGGCGCCGAGCTTCGCGTACACCGAGTAGGGGTCCTGCACGAAGGCGTCGTCGAGTTCCAGAAGGGTGGCTTCCTGATCCATGGGCGCATCCTCGAAAGTGTGGTGGGTTTCAGCGCCGAACGAGACGCCGGGCGCGGGTCGGGCGCCGACTCGTCACTACGGTGCGGGGCGGTCAGCGCCGGACCATCGCGACGAGGTCGTGGCTGATGCCCAGGTCGTCGAGGAGCAGCTGCAGCGGTCCGGTGTCCCGCGCGGGCGCGGGACGGGACGCGGCCCACGCGCTCAGCCGGCCGGTGTCGATCTCGAAGCCGCCCTGGGCCGCCACGGCCACCCAGGGTTCCAGGTCCGCGGAGCGGAACGCGGTGAGCCCGGTGACGAGCGCTTCGCGGAACATCCGCTGCTGTCCGCCGTCCAGGTTCCGGTAGAGCGAGCCGCACAACTCGCGGAACACCACCGCGTGTCCGCTCTCGTCCCGCCGGTGCAGATCGGTGGTGATCCGGTTCATGGGCTGGATCTCCTGGGCGGTGGAGAGCGCGGAGAGAAACCCGCTGATCGTCGTCTCGGCGGCCAGGGAGAACGCGATGTCGACGATGTCGCGGTCGAACCCGGACAGCCCGGCGCGGACCGCGTCCCGTCCCTGGACGACCGACCAGCCGCCCGGCGCGAACCGCACGTCCTCCAGGCCGCGCCGCCTGCGGGTGACACCGACGGCGTTGTGGCACATCAGGATGTGGTAGTGCTCGTCGATGATCGTCTGGTGCAGCGCGTCGACGGCGACGTCGTCGCGGCGGACGGGGATCCGTTCCCGCAGCATCAACCGGCAGGCCGGCAGGATGATCTCGTCCTCGATGGCCGCGGTCTTGGCGTTGTAGGCGATCCACGAAGCGGACAGGATGCGCTCGCGGGCGTCCCGGTCGAGCCGGTCGGCACCCGGCAGGCCCAGCACCGGGACGAGGTGTTCGGGGAAGTCCGGCAGCGCCGCGTCGAAGTGACCGTCGAGGTCGAGCTCGTCCTTCTTGACGGCCACCCGCTTCCCCCAGCGGAGCGTCAACTGCGCCAGCAAGTCGCGCTCGTACGCGGGCACTTCACGCTCCGCGGTCATCGGGAAACCTCCTTCGCCGGCGCACGCCAGGCGCGGAGCGACGCCGCCGCCTTGAGCAGCATCTCCTCGTACTCCTCCTGCGGGTCGGAGTCGAGGACGATCGCCCCGCCGGCTCCGATGGTCAACCGGTCGCCGACGCGGACCGCGGTGCGGATCACGATGTTCAGGTCCGTGCCACCGGAGAGGCCGAAGTAGCCGAGGGCGCCGGAGTAGACCCCCCGGGCCTCCGTCTCCAAGCGGTCGATGATCTCCATGGTGCGCAGCTTCGGCGCCCCGGTCATCGAACCGCCCGGGAAGCACCGCCGGGCGCAGTCCAGCGCGCTGACCCCGTCATTGAGCCGTCCATGAACGGTGGAGACCAGTTGGTGCACGGTCTCGTAGCTCTCGACGGCCAGGTACGGGTCGACCTCGATGCTGCCCACCTCGCACACCCGGCCCAGGTCGTTGCGCAGCAGGTCGACGATCATCAGGTTCTCGGCCTGGGTCTTGGCGCTGGAGGCGAGGGTGGCGGCCAGTTCGGCGTCGCGCACCGGGTCGGCGTCGCGAGGGGCCGTGCCCTTGATCGGCTTGCTGGTGACCGTGCGGTCCCTCTCGATGCGCAGGAACCGCTCGGGCGAGGAGCTGAAGACCGTGACGTCGTCGAGGCGCAGGAGCGCGGCGTACGGTGCCGGGTTCGCCCGGCGCAGCCTCAGGTAGAAGGACGTGTCGTCGTCATGGAACGGCATGTGCAACGTGTTGGTCAGGCAGATCTCGTAGCTCTCGCCCCGGTTCAGCTCCCGTCGGCACTCGCTGATGTCCGCCAGGTACCGGCTCCGGTCGCGGCCGAGGTACTCCTCGGCACGCGGGGGCGGGCCGGCGGCGGGTTCGCGCGGCGGCTCGGCGGCGGCCGGGTTCAGGCCCGTCAGGAGCGCGGACGTCCGGTCCACCCACTCCTGCGCGTCGTGCCGGGTCCTCTCGTCGTGGACGGCCACCAGGTAGGTCAGTCCCTCCTGGTGGTCGACCGCGATGACGCGATCGGCGAACATCCAGACGGCGTCCGGCGTTTCGGCGGTGTGGCCGGGCGTGGCCCCGCATTCGGCCTTGAGTTCGTAGCCGAAGTAGCCGACGTAGCCTCCGGTCAGGTCGAACGGCAGGTCCGCGTCGGGGACGCGCCGTTCGCGCAGCCGCTGATCGAGGACGTCGAACACACTGCCGGTGACACGGTGGACTCCGTTCGCGTCGCGCACTTCCACCGCCCCGCTGCCGGTGCGGTAGGTCAGGACCTCGCTGAGCGGACCCGACGTGTCGCCGAGGAACGAGAACCGGGACAGGCCCTCCTCCACCCGGCTGCTGTCCAGCCAGAAGCAGTACGGGACGGCGTCGAAGAGCTTGAGGAAAATGGCCTCGGAATCGGCGGCGGTCGACACGGCCGTGCTGATGATCCCCAGTGCCTCGACCGCGCCGGGCGCCTCGTCGGACCGTACGGTGACGGTGTCGGTGGCGGTGGCGGACGGCCGTTGTCCGTGCCGCGTCCGGCGGGTCAGTCCGGCGAAGTTCCGCAGGATCTCACGCCCGTACTGGGACGCGATCGACTCGGGGTGGAACTGCACGCCCCACTGCGGCAGATCGCGGTGGCGCAGCGCCATGATCACGCCGTCGTCCGCCCACGCGGTGGCGACGAGTTCCCCGGGCAGGGGCTCGCGCACGCACAGCGAGTGGTAG
The DNA here is from genome assembly GCF_040685895.1 of Streptomyces sp. NPDC088124. Taxonomy (NCBI): domain Bacteria; kingdom Bacillati; phylum Actinomycetota; class Actinomycetes; order Kitasatosporales; family Streptomycetaceae; genus Streptomyces; species Streptomyces sp. NPDC088124. The sequence goes on from NZ_JBFBJB010000010.1 coordinate 156,105, forward strand.
CGGACCGCGACGAATTCACGCGGAATGCCGGCGAACAGCGGATCTCCCTCGTGGGAGACCTTGGCGAGGTGCCCGTGTCTCGGTTCGGGCGCGGCGGCCACCGACGCTCCGGCCAGGTGCGCGATCATCTGATGGCCGAAGCAGACGCCCAGCACGGGCAGTGTGGTGCGGCGCAGCAGGTCGCCGAGGAGGCCGACGTCCCGGGGGTTCTGCGGCCGTCCCGGGCCGGGTGAGACCACGATGTTGTCGAAGTTCTCCAGCCGCAGGCTGGAGAGCCTGGGGTCGTCGTTGACCATGACGACCGGCTCCTGGCCGTTGATGTCGGCGATCAACTGGTACAGGTTGAAGGTGTACGAGTCGTAGTTGTCCAGCAGCAGGGTACGCATCATGGACCGTCCAAGATTTTCCCGAGCGCCTGGACGTCGCCCGGTTCCAGGGTGATCCCGAAGATCTCCTCGGGAGCGGAGAGCAGCTCTTCCCGATCGAGTTCCCGGATGGTCGCCGGCTGCGCGGGACGTATTTCCGTGAGGGTGCTGCCGGCGAGGACGTGCCGCACGTCGGGCCGTGTGCGCTGGAGGACCATCCGGTGGTTGAACGGCGAGCGCGGATGGGTGAGGCAGAAGTGGTTGAGGAGCTCGAAGTCCGACGGATAGCGCACGTCCGTGGTGAAGCCGTAGAGCTCCGCCGGTCCCTCCGGCCGCAGGAACCGCAGCACGTGTTCACCGGTCGGCTCCCGCACGAGGTCGAACGGCCAGTCGCCGTCCAGCCGCGCGTTCTCCGCGAGCCGGATCGGCTCGTGCGGCCCGTAGCCACCGAAACTCACGTCGTGGAGCCAGCGTTCACCGTCGAGCTCCACGCACAGGGCCACGTGCAGGGCCGGCCCGAACCTGTTCGCGGTGCGGATCCGTGTCCGGCCGGCGAACGCCGTGAACGTGAACCCGATGCGGTCCAGTACGGCCGCCATCAGCACGACCTGTTCCAGGCACCAGCCGCCGCGGCCCCGCCGTACGATCTTCTCCTGGACGCTCTCCAGGTCCAGCGGCACCGCCGTGCGCCCGAGTACCGCGTCGAGGTTGTCGAAGGCGATCGCGTCGACGTGGGCGGTGCCCAGGCCCCGCAGCGTGGCGAGGTCCGGAGCCACGTCGCCCCGGTGGCCCACGCGGGTCAGGTAGGCGTCCAGGTCGACGCCGCTCCCCTGCCACATCGAATCCGTCACACGGAGCTCATCGTTCATGTGAGCCGCCCGGCGATCACGGCCGCGAGAACGATCCAGCCGAAGTAGGTGTTGGCGACGAAGGCGTCCCAGCACGATTTCGGATCGTCCAGGTCCACCCGTACGAGCAGAGTGGAGAGATAGACCCCGGCGACCGCGACGACAAGGTAGAACGCCCACCCGATCGACGTCTGGGAGCCGGCCCACAGCACGCCGCCGACGCTGAGCGCGATGAAGACCGCCAGCCATGTCTTGGTGGCCTCGCCGAACAGCAGGGCGGATGACTTGACCCCGATGTCCCGGTCGTACTCCTTGTCCTGATGGGAGTAGATCGCGTCGTGGATCAGGGTCCAGAAGGCCCCGCCGGCGTACAGGCCGTACACCGCGAGCGGGTAGTCGACGCTCCCCGTCACCGCCGTCCAGCCGATCAGCACGTAGACGCTCATCACCAGCGCCAGGAACGCCGAGGGCCAGAAGAAGACGCGCTTCATATAGGGGTACGCGACGATCAGCGGGTACGAGGCGGCGACGACCAAGGCCGTCTCCACGTTCGCCACCGCCAGGACCAGCAGCGCGGCCACACCCTGTGCGGCGGCGAACAGGAGCGCGTTCCCGACGCTGATGGCCCCCGACGCGACGGGCCGGGAGACGGTACGGGCGACTCGGGCGTCGACCTCCCTGTCGATCACGTCGTTGACCGCGCAGGCCGCGCCGCGCACCAGTACCGCGGCGACGGCGACCACCACCACCGTCAGCGGGCCGGGTCGTTGCCCGGGGGCGAGGGCGACGGCCCACAGCCCCGGCAGCAGGTAGAGCACGTACCCCGTGGGCCTGTCCAGCCGCATCAGCAGGAGATAGGAACGGACCGTGTCCGGGCTCTTCGTGACGACGCCCGTGGATATCTTGTGCAGCATCAGGATCCAATCACCATGTCACCGGAAGTTGGATCAACCCGCCGATCAGCGTGTTGTGGCGCAGCTCGAGCTCCTCCACACCGACAGCCAGCCGCAGGGTCGGGAAGCGCGCGACGAGCTGGGTGAGCACCACCTGGAGCTGCATACGGGCCAGCATCGCGCCGACGCAGGAGTACGCGCCGTGCCCGAACGCGAGGCTGTCCGTGGTGTCGCGGGTGAGGTCGACCCGGCCCGAGTCGGCGAAGACCGTCTCGTCGTGGTTGGCCGCGATGGTGTTCAGCAGCACGAAGTCGCCGGTCCGGATGGCGGCCCCGTCGATCTCGAAGTCCGTCAGCGCGTAACGGGGCATGCCGCCGTTGTGCGGGTTGGGCATCGACCTCCGCAGGGTCTCGTCGACCGCGCCGGGGATGAGGTCCGGGTCGTGGAGCAGCGCCTGCCACTGCTCGGGGTCGGCCAGCAGCAGCGACACGCAGGTGCCGATCCGGGCCACCGTGGTCTCGTAACCGCCGAACAGCAGCAGCGCCGTCAGCCCGAGGACCTCGTCGTCGGTGACCCCGTCGGTCGCGCAGATCCGGGAGATCGCGTCATCGCCGGGATTCTTCCGTTTGTCGGCGACCAGTTGTCTGCAGTAGCCGAACAACTCGCCCAGTCCCCGCTGGGCCCTGGCCGGGTCCCCGACCCCGGCGGCGTCCTGGGTCCAGCCGCCGAACCGGTCCTTGTCCTCCTGGGGCACGCCCAGCCACTCGCACATCACCTGGATCGGCAGTGACAGCGCCACCGCCTGGCGCAGGTCGACCGGTGGCTGCTGCCCGGCCAGTCCGTCCAGGAGTTGCCCGGTCGCTTTCTCCACGTACGGCCGCAGCGCCCGCATCCGCTCGGGTGAGAAGTGCGGCTCCAGCAGCGTGCGCAACCGGGGGTGGTCGGTGGCCAGGCCGCCCAGCAGGCCGGCGAGCAGGGCCGAGCCGCGGTCCTTCGCCGCGGCCTCCGGATCGGGGTGGGAGCGGCCGAGCCGGTCGTCGTCGAGCAACTGCCTCACCCAGGCGTGGCCGGTGACCAGCCATGCCTCGTCGCCCTCGGCGGTACGCACCCGGTGGACCGCGCCCTGGGACTGGAGCGTGCGCAGCCCGGGCGCGAGTTGCAGCACATTCGTCTGCTCGAAAGGCAATTGAGCTGGGGTACTCACTGACGGCCTCCGCCGGAATCGAGGTTCGGACCACCTTGCTGAAGACGATCACGATGGACGATGCGGTCGAACAACGCGGTCAGTTCGGTGGACGCGGCCGGGGAGAGCTCGGCTCGTGCGAGGTGCTCCAGAGCCGAGTCCAGATGGCCGCGGGAGATCCGCTCGGCCGTGTGCCGGCCGCCGGATTCCTCGACGAGGCCGGCCATCTCCTGGAGGTGCGCCGCCGTGGTGTCGTCGGAGTGCCACAGCCGGCGCAGTCGCCGGCCGGCCGGGGTGTCGGCGGACAGGGCCGCCAGCACCGGAAAAGACGGGTTGCGCCGCAGGATGTCGCTGCGTACGGGCTTGCCGGTCACGGTGGGGTCGCCCCAGATGTCCTCGACGTCGTTGAGGATCTGGAAGGCGAGGCCCAGATGTCTGCCCGCGCCGCGCAGGGCGGCCCGGATGTGCTCCGGGCTGCCCGCCCGCAGTGCGGGTGTCACCAGTGCGCACTCCAGCAGCGCGGAGGTCTTCTCCGTCACGATCCGGTCGTACTCCGCGATGCCGGTGTCCGGCCCCAGCCGTACGGTGAGTTCGCGTGCCTGGCCCGCGAGGACCAGGCCGAGGGCTTCGGCGAACAGGCTGGAGATCTCCGCGCGGCCGGGTCCTTCGTCGTCGACGACCATCCGCAGCGCGAGCGCCTGCAACGCGTCGCCGGCCAGGATGGCCTGACCGGCCCCGAACACCTTCCAGGCGGCCGGGCGGCCGCGACGCAGTTCGTCCGCGTCGATGATGTCGTCGTGGACCAGGGTCGAGTTGTGCAGCAACTCCAGTGCCGCCGCCTGGCACCGCACATCCTCCGGCCGCAGGCCGACTCCATCGGCCGCCGCCACCATGAGGGCGGCGCGGGTCAGTTTGCCGTTCCGCGCGCCGCTGGGGCCACCGTGTTCGTCGACGAAGCCGAGGTGGTACGAGCAGATCCGGGCCAGGGTCGGCTCCAGCGCGGAGACCCGCTGCCGCACGACGGGCAGGACCGCGGACCGCACGGCACTCGGCGACAGGAGCGCCTGACGCCGGGCCGACGAGGTATCGAGTGTGCTCATCAGGATTCTCCTCCGGTCGCACGCCTTCCCGATTCCTGTCCTGCTCGGAACCGCGCACTGGTATTTCGCGAATTGAACCACTGAAAAACATCGCCGCGTCGAACATTTTGCGTCAGCTGTATAGACCAGCTGCATCAACGCGCCATCAGGACCTGGAGTGATGCCCCGGAATTACGTGATCGTTCCGACCGCCATCCTGGAACGAGCCGCACTGCCGTGTCAACGAAGTGGCGTGGGCATCTTCGACTTTAGGAAAAACCCCAAAGAAGACGGTGCGGGACCCGGATTCGACTACCCTGCGGAATGATGGCTGCCGGGCGGCACCGGAGCCGTATTCGAGTCCGGCTATTGAGCCGGCCCCTTACAAACCTCACTGATCGGCGCCGGGAATGGTTCACTGAAGCTTGAGAGGCGAAATGTCTATATCGGCCGATTCCGAGCAACTGCATGAAGGCAGGCCGTTCGACCCGTATGGCGCACATCGCGACGACCCGTACGCGTTCCTGGCCGGCATCGGCGACGCGGAGCCGGTGTTCTACGCCCCGCTGCTCGGCGCGTGGTGCGTCACCCGGCGCGAGGACATGGTCGCCGTGCTGCGGGACGACCGAAGCTTCTCGGCGCGCGACCACAACCCCCGCCCCGCGGTCGCGCTCCCTGAGGACGTGAGCCGGATGTTCCGCACCTGGCGCGGCGTCGATGCCGTGGCCGTCGGCTCGCTCGACCCTCCCGAGCACGCCAGGGTCAGGGAGGTGCTCAACGCCGGGTTCACGCCGGCCAGGGTCAGGGCCTTCGAACCCACGATCCGCGCGATCGCCACCGACCACGCCGAACGCGCCGCGGCCGCGGAGGAGTTCGACTTCATCTCGGGGTTCGCCGTTCCGTACGCCCTGGAGGTGATCTGCCGGCGTCTCGGGATCCCGGACGATTATCTCGACCGCTGCCGCACCTGGTCCGAGCAGCGCATCGAACTCATGATGCTGCGGAGCGACACCGATCCCGAACTACTGCGTGAACACGCCCGCGGGTTGATGGAGTTCGGGGCCTTCGCCCGTTCGCTCGTCCGGGAGCGGCTCGCCTCGCCGCGGGACGACCTGATCAGCGAGCTGCTCCACGAGGGCAGGGCGGGCCACACGCTCAGCGCCGACGAGGTCTCCGTCCAGGTCCCCACCCTGATCTTCGCGGGGCACATGACCTGCGCGGAGGCGCTGGGCACGATCTTCTTCCAGCAGCTCCGGTCACCCGGCGGCTGGGCCGAGGTGGTCGACGGAACGGTCGGCACCCGGGAACTGGTCGAGGAGGGGCTGCGATTCGACAGTCCACTGGCGGGCATGTACCGGACCGCGCTCCGTGACGTCGTGGTCGGCGATGTCCCCCTGGCCGCGGGGAGCCGACTGCTGCTGCTGTACGGGGCGGCCGGCCGGGACAGCCGCGCCCACGCGTGTCCGGCCGCGTTCAGTCCGGGCAGTGGGTCCGCCACGCATCTCGCGTTCGGGCACGGCATCCACTTCTGCCTCGGCGCCGGATTCGCCCGCGCGGAACTGGAGGTCGCGATCCAGGCCGTCGCCGCCACGATGCCGGGGCTGCGGCTGGCACCGGGGCTCCCGCCGCGTCACCGGCCGGTCTTCCCGCTCCGGGCGTTGACCGAATTGCGGGTGCGGCATCGGGATGCCGACTAGGGTCTTTCGTTTGGATCAGGCTGGATCAGGGAGCGCCCGCCGCGTCAGCGGCTGGTGTCGCCGTTGGTGCCGCGGATCGCAAGGCGGAGGAGGGAGGCGACGCGTGAGCGTCGGCTCCCCCGTATCCGCCGTCAACGCCGCGAGGCGCGGCCCGCCGCGGTAGCGGCTGATGTCGCTGCGGGCACGCGAGCCCAGCATGATCCAGACGAGAGGCCCTGGCCTCGACGTACTGTGACGGCCCGCCAGTCGAACTGGCGGGCCGTTTCCGCTTGTCCGGGCGGGCGATGGGCCTACGAGTGACGGGTCCGCCGGCCGCCCGTGGCGGCCGGCGGACCCATCGTCGAGAACGGCTGACGCGGTCAGGCGCGGACCGCGGTCAAGTAGACGTAGCCGCTCTCCGGGGTGGCCGCGGAGAGCCGCATGAAGTCGATGAGCGATGTGGCCTGTTCCTCGCCGACCAGGGCGGTCAGCTTGTCCCGGACGGTCTCCACGGCGTCGGCCATGAGGTCGAGGGTACGGCCGACGTTGTCGCTGATGTCGCGAATCTCCACGTCGACGAAGCCGTTGGCGGCCAGCGCCGTACGGTACTCGTCGATCGTGCCGAGGGAGCGCACCGCGTAGTTCGCGCAGATGTGGTCCAGGACCGCGCGTCCCTCCGGGCTGACCGGGCCGCGTTCGATGACATCGGCGACGGCGAGGCGACCGCCGGGGCGCAGGACGCGGGCGGCCTCGGCGAGCACCTGGCCGCGGTCGGGCATGTGCCACATGGACTCGAACGCCCAGGCCGCGTCGAACGAGCCGTCGGGGAAGGACATGTTCATCGCGTCCGTGAACTGGAACGTGGCCCGGTCGGCGAGTCCGGCCTCGGCGGTGAGTTCATTGGCCTTCGCCACCTGGACATGGCTGACGGAGATACCCACCACGTTCACGTCACAGGCGCGGACGAGCCGCAGCGCGGGATGGCCGATGCCGCAGCCGATGTCCAGGACGCGCTGGCCGGGCCGGGCGGCGATGCCCGAGATCATCATGTCGGTCAGGCGGTCGGTGGCTTCCTCGACGGAGCTGTCGTCGGCGTCGTTCTCCCAGTATCCGTAGTGCTTGTTGGGGCCCCACGCGGAACCGTAGATCTGGCCGATCCCGTCGTACATGGTGGCGACATCGCTGGGAGCGGGAAACTGCTCGACCGTCATGAGGAACTCCGTATCGTCGTGAAGGTGGCGGGAAGTCGGCGGCGGTTCTGCCGTACCGCCGGTGAGCACATCGAAAGGCGGGCGGAAACCCGCTTGCGCCCGGCCGGGCGATCCCGGCCGGGCGCCTGCGTGATCTACTGACCACCGCGGACGGCCGCATGGTCCGTCAGGTGGCGCGTGGATTCCGGGAATCCGCCCGTGCGTTCTCCGCTCACTTCAGTTCGAAGCGCAGGAAACCCAGCCGGAGGCCCCCCGCCCCCCATTCGGCGCCGAGTGCCTGGTTCGCCAGCAGCGATATCCTCAACTGCCTGCGCTCGACCGCCGAAAGGCTGCTGTCGCTCTCCAGTACCGCCTTCGTCCAGGCGGCACTCTCCTCCCAGAACGGCAGGGTTTCCGACGTGGCGTCGACATCGTCGACCAGCTCGAAACCGGCGGCCTGCGCGGCTTCCGCGTAGTCGCGTACCGTGGCCGGCTTCGTGTAGAAGTACTCGGCCCATACATCGGCCCCGTGCGGGCGGGTGATGAAGACTTCCTCGACGCAGACACTCGCACCGGGGCGGAGCGCGTGCGACAGCCGCTCGAACCACTGGGGCCGGTTGAAATATCCGCTGCTCTCGATGGCCACCGCCGCGTCGTAGGGGCCGTCGTCCAAGGAGAGATGGTTGGCGTCACTGACCACGGTGCGGACCCTCTCGCCCACGCCGGCCTCCCGCGCGAACCCTTCTACGATCGGCGCGTGTTCCGGCGCGTTGGTGACCGACGTGACGTCGGCGCCGTACTCCTGCGCCCAGAAGAGCGAGCCCCCGCCGAGGCCGCACCCGACATCCAGGATCCGCCCCGACAGCCGGTGTTCCGCGCCCCAGATCTTGGCCGCGTACCGCAGCAGACCCTCTTGGTGGGTCCGTATGCTGCGCCGAATGTCGTCCGCCGTCGCATCCTCGATATTCAGCGGCGTTTTGGAGGAGGGGTAGTGACCTACGTGGTAGTGAATCCTGGGTCCGGGCCCGTATTTGCGAACAAGCCTCGTCGTTTTGTCGTCGTAGTACTGGCCGACTATTCTTACCTCGTCCTGAGGCTCCAGCACTGTCCGAGAACTTGCGAGTTCATCCAGATTTGACACAGTCACTCCTCCAGAGCTCGGATGCCGGCAACGCGGTTCGACAAGCTTAAATTGAGTGGCAGCTATTGGATGCCATCCTGGGGGGACACCTCTGACCCTGTCAACGAAACGGCGTGGGCATCTTCCGCTTTAGGAAAAACCCCAAAGAAGACGGGGCCAGGGCCCGGATCGGGCTAGCCTGCGGAATGATGACTGCCGGGCGGCACCGGGACCGTATTCGAGTCCTGCAATTAAGCCGGCCCCCAACAGCAGCCCCCAACAGCAGACAAGACTTCCCGAGAAGGACTCGGTTTCTGCCGACCGGCGTGGATGCCCTGTTCGGCAACGCGGAGCCAGGCGTTCCCGCACGGACGTCATGGCACGGAACGGAGTGGGAATGAGTGGCGGTAAGCAGGTCCTGCTGGCCGAGCCGCGCAGTTTGTGTGCCGGCGTGCGCCGCGCGGTGTGTGTCTTCTCCGCGCACGGGGTCTCCCCGCAGGTACGGGGGAACGCGGACACGTCCGTAACGCCGGTGGCGACCGAGGACATCGTGTTCTCCCCGCCCTCGCGGCTGACCGGAGCGGCGGACGTGCCGTGACCGCCCGGACCGACCGAGAGGGCGGCCCCGGCCGCCCACCACACCCGGTGAGGAGCACTGTTCGAGATGACGCTGCTGAAATCCGTGGGCGACCCGGCGCGGCTTCGTGAACTGACCGCCGGGGAGCTCCGCGACCTCGCCGGCGAGATCCGCGCGTTCCTGATCGAGCGGGTCTCCGCGACCGGGGGACACCTCGGGCCCAACCTGGGTGTGGTCGAGCTGACCATCGCGTTGCACACGGTGTTCGAGTCCCCGCGGGACCGGTTGCTGTGGGACACCGGGCACCAGTCCTACGTGCACAAGATCCTCACGGGCCGCCAGGCCGGGTTCGACCGGCTGCGCAAGACGGGCGGGGTCTCCGGCTACCCGAGCCGGGAGGAGTCCGAGCACGACCTGGTGGAGAACTCGCACGCGTCCACCGCACTGTCCTATGCGGACGGGCTGGCCAGGGCGGACGCCCACCTCGGCCGGCGCGGCCGGGCGACCGTCGCGGTCATCGGCGACGGCGCGATGACCGGCGGCATGGCCTGGGAGGCGCTCAACAACATCGCGGGCGGGCCGGAGCGCCCGCTCGTCATCGTGCTCAACGACAACCAACGCTCCTACGCGCCGACCGTCGGCGGGCTGGCCGAGCACCTGGCCGACCTGCGCGCCGGGCGCGGTCCTGGCGTGTTCGAACAACTCGGGCTCGGTTACGTCGGCCCCGTCGACGGTCACGACCTCTCCGCCGTCCAGGACTCCCTGCGCCACGCGGTCGCGCTGGGCGGGCCCGTGGTGGTGCATGTGATCACCGCCAAGGGCAAGGGGTACCGGCACACCGAGACCAACGACCTCGACCTCGGCCACGCCGTCAAACCGATGGACCCGCACACCGGGCGGGCACTGAAGGCGTCGCCCCCGTCGTTCACGTCGGTGTTCGGCGAGAAGCTGGTCGAACTGGCCGAGCAGCGTGACGACCTCGTGGCGATCACGGCGGCGATGGCGGAGCCGACCGGGCTCCTGCCGCTCCAGCGCAGGTTCCCGCACCGGGTGATCGACGTCGGTATCGCCGAGCAGCACGCGGTCACGATGGCCGCCGGGTTGTCCGTGGGCGGCGTGCACCCGGTGGTGGCCATCTACTCCACGTTCGTCAGCCGCGCGCTCGACCAACTGCTCATGGACGTCGCGCTGCACCGCCGCCCGGTGACGTTCGTCCTCGACCGGTCCGGGGTGACCGGCGACGACGGGCCGAGCCACAACGGCATGTGGGACCTCTCGGTGCTGCAGGTGGTGCCGGGGCTGCGGATCGCGGCGCCGCGGGACGGCACCCGGCTGGCCGAACTGCTGGCCGAGGCGGTGGCGTGGCGCGAAAGTCCGACACTGCTGCGGTTCCCCAAAGGCCCCGCCGGTGAGGACCTGCCCGCCACCGCCACGTTCAACGGGATTGACGTGCTGCGCCGTTCCGGCCGGCTGGACGTGCTGATCATCGCGGTAGGTGCGCTGGCCGGGCTCGCGATCACCGTCGCCGACGGTGCCCGGGCACAGGGCATCGGGGTGACGGTGGTGGACCCGAGGTGGGTCACCCCGGTCAACCCCGCACTGGCAGACCTGGCCCGCCGCCACCGGCTCGCGCTCACCGTCGAGGACAACAGCCGCGCGGGTGGCGTCGGTTCCGCGACAGCGCAGGCGCTGCGGGACGCCGACGTGCACACCCCGCTGCGCGAGTTCGGCATCCCGAGGCGGTTCCTCAGCCACGGTTCCAGGGCCGAGGTACTCGCCGCCTGCGGGCTGACCGCGCAGAACATCACCAGGGTCATGGTGGAGCTGCTGACCGGCCTCGACGCCGCACCGGCGTCGACGGGCATCGACGACCCGGGCACCTGGCCGGTTCACTCAGGAGAGGAACATTGACGACCATCGATCAAGCAGCGAGACAAAGTAAACGCCCGGGAAACATGACACGAAATACAGTTGCCGCATGAACGCACGGATGACGATCTCGCGAACCGCCAAGCGTTAATCCACCGTGTCGGAAGCGATGCGCGGGGGCCACGAATCCGTTCGCAGAATCTGGAGGACGAACGCTCTTGAAACCAACGAGACACGATTCGGCGTCTGCAGCTTGTCGGACATGACGCGGACGTGATAGTCGATGGTCTTCGAGCTGAGGTGCAACTCTCTCGAAAGCCGCCCGCTGGAGAAGCCGGCCGCGACACCCTCCAGGATCCTGGCCTGGACCGAGCTGAGAACCCAGCCATCGACCGGCCGGGACACTTCGCAGCGGTTCTGATCATTAACCATGGCACCCATCCATTCCGTACAGCCGACTGGGCCAGGACCGCAAACGGAGAAATGCAGAGCAAGAAGTACTGGAACCAGATCCTAGGTGGACCACCCACTCCTGTCACTGTTGCGCCGTCGCAACCCGCCAGTTTCCGTCCGCCTCGGAACTCCCTCCCAAATTTGCGGAACCCCGGCCTTGTTCGTATTGACGTGTGCCGGGGAATGGCATTGGCCGACGAGCTACGACATGAAGATCATCAGTTCCCGCGCATCCAACCCCGGCGAGGAGACTCAGCCTTGTGCCCGCAGTGGAGCAGCTTCGAGGAACGGCCGTGACGGACTTCGCGCGCGGTACCAGGACCGCGGCGCCGGCAGAACCGGACACCCTGATCCGGACCCTGTACGAGGACCTGAGCAGACTGCCGGCCAGCGCACAACTGGACGCGATGCTGTGTCTGCTGGAGGCGGCCAGGCTGATTCTGCCCACGCTCACCCGGGAGCGTGGCGAACTCGCCGGCGAGGACCTCGACGACATCCGGGCAGCCATGCGCGCCGCGTCGCTCTCGGTGCGCAGCTACCTGTGGCGGACCGGTGACACCGATCCGCCGGACCGGAAGTGAGATGCCTGAGCCGCCACACGAAGTGGCGGCTCAGCTGTCGAAACGCTTCTCTGACGAGGCGCCAGTGCCGGCTGTCAGCTGCGTACCGCTGAAGCCGAGGCTGAGGCCTGCGGCTGGGGCGCGGCGCGCAGGTCGGGCAGGAACGTCATGGCGATCGCCGCGCACGCCATGAAGCCCGCGCACACCAGCAGACCGGCACCGAACCCCACGTTGACAGCCAGCACCCCCAGCGTGAGCGGAGCGAACGCGGACACACCACGCCCGACGTTGTAAGCGAATCCGGCGCCGGTCATCCGCACCCTGGTCGGGAACAACTCACCCATGTACACCCCGAAGACGCCCGCGTAAGCGGCGAAGAAGGCGAACATCGGACCCAGCCACAGCAACGTCGTGCGGTCGGCGGCGACCACGTACAGGGGCAAGGTCAGTGCCACACCGGCCAGTGACAGCACCAGTGCGTACTTGTGGCCGATCCGGTCGCTGATCAGCCCGAAGACGTTGTAGCCGACGAACATCCCGAGATTGAGCACCGTCATGAACACCGCGACGGTCGCGGCCGGGATGCCCTTGTCCGCCTGCAGGTACGTCGGCAGCCACGTGGACGCGCCCCACGCCCCGAACATCGCGAGCGATGCCACGGTCGCACCGAGCACCGTGTTCCTGCGCAGTTCCGGAGCGAAGATCTCCGTCACCTTCACCGGCGTGGTCTTCTGCTCGACCCACTCGGCCGACTCGCGGAAGAACAGTCCGACGACGACCAGCGGGATCACCACGCCCACCCCGCCGATGAAGAACGCCAGGCGCCAGTCCGGCAGCAACGCACCCGACAGCGCCGCGGCGACCACCCCGCCGATCGAGAACGAGCTGAGCACGAACGCGACCGCACGTCCCCGTTGCGCGGCCGGCCACGTCTCGACCACGTAGGTCGACACCGCTCCCCAGACCCCTCCGAGTCCCAGACCCGCCACGAAACGCAGCACCAGGAACATCGTGAAACTGTCCACCACCAAGATCGCCGCAGTGAACACGCCGAACACGGCGAGCGACACCATCAACGCCCGTTTACGGCCGTAGTTGTCGGCGAGCCAGCCGACCGTCAGGCTGCTCACCCCGATACCGAGCAACGTCGCCGTGGCGAGCAGGCCGCCCTGTGTCGTCGTGAGTCCCAGATCGGCGCGGATCTCAGGCAACGTGAACGACAGCAGCAAGATTTCCAGCGCGTCAAACATGTAGGCCACGAACGAGCCGATGAGCACAACCCATCTGTTAGATCCACTCAACCGAACCAGTCCATTCAGTTCTCAAGTTTCTCCGCTCGGGAGAACGAATGCTAGGCGCCCGCGCGGGGTTCATCGTGCCTCAGCTCCGATTTTCCGCAATTCGCGGAGAAGCACCCGAGAACTCATGGAAATCTGCCACCGGTCGCACCGGAATCCCCGACCGAGCGGTAGTGCTGCCGGGGCGGACCTGTCCACAGTGTGCGCGATCGGGTACGGGACCGCCGCGGGGCCCTGTTACCTCTGCAGGGCCTCGGCGATCATCGCCGCCGTCAGCATCTGCGCGCCCCTGCCACTGGTCGGGTCGCAGCCGGTGACGTCCTCGATGCGCCTCAAGCGGTAGTCCAGCGTGCTGCGGTGGATGAACAGGCTGCGCGCCGCCTTGTTCTTGCTGTAGTCGGAGTCGACAAAGGCGGTCAGCGTCTCCCACAGGACCTTGTGCGCCCGAAGCGGCCTGATCACCGCGGCCAGGTCGGTCCGCACCTTCTCGTGCAGCGTGACCGCGTACTCGACCAACACGTCCGAGATCGTGTAGGCGCCGCTCGGGCGCAGTCCCGCCACCACCAGCCTCAGCACGTAGGACGCCTCGTCGAACCCGTCGACGAGGCATGCTCTGTCCCGTTCCGCGGTCGCGAGCCAGCCCTTGCCGCCAAGACACTGGGTCAGCCTCGTCACCGAGCGTTCGCCGCTGCCCGGACCGGCTGCCGGGATGAACAGAACGACGTTGCCGTCCCGGTGCGTCAGCAGCGTGCCCTCTCCCGCCACCGCGCGTAACGCGTCCACCTCGCGGCCGGGCTCCGCAAGCCGCACCACGGCGATCAGGTAGCGAGGAGGAAGCCCTTCGAGCACCTCCGGGGGCACCGGATGACCGTCGGCGAGATCGCCTGCCAGATCACGCGAGACATCCGCGGTGGTTTTCTGCTGATATCCGTCGAGGAAGTCCTGGAGCAGGCTCCCGCCGGCCCGCACGATGGCGGCCAGCCTCGGGTCGCCGGCCGCCGCCTTGGTCAGCAATTCGACCAGCTCGTCCGGCTCGTTACCGGTCCACTCCTGGCCTGCGGCCCGCACCTTCGCCCTGAAGTCGGCGACCCTGTCGTCCTCCGGCGTCGAGGGGAGCGCCTCGACCGGAGATATCGACGTGCCTATCATTTCGATCATTTCTCACCTCATCTTCCCGAATGGTGCGGTTACCCCATAAGCCCGCACCTGACGCTTTCTGTAGATGCTGCTCAGACAGTTCCTGACGGTCTTTTCGGTCAGGCGTATATTGAGGGCCACTTCGCGGGCCACCGAGCAGGAGGCGAACAGCGCCGTAATCTGTTTTGTCGGTGCGACAGCCGGGCAGTACTCTCAGCGACGATCACGGGGTGGGACAACGGCCCCCACCTGCCGCGCACAGCAACATCTCATCGCGGGACAGGGCCACGCCATGTCCATCTCGCGGGTTCGCGCATCAGCCGCGCTTCCGGCCAGGAAAGGCAAATCGATCCGGCACCGCGAGAACCAACCGAAGCCATTGACATTAACGCCGGAGAAAAGTCTCCCGCCGGAGCGGTGTGGGGTTTCGGCACGGCGCTCTCCGTCCATGTCCACGAGGGCACATCGGAGCCTGTGGCGAGCCACTCCGACCCTCAAGACCCTAACACGGCCACTTGAATCTCGTAATGCGTTACCCGCGGTTGCGTTCCTTTATGCCTTATATCCGCTTCTTTTCCTTGGAATTTCCCTGCCCCTTGAGCATGTCAGGCATATCCCAATTACTTGAGCGAGGAGTACGCCGCCTGCCGACGATGTCGTCGTTGTGGTGGTCGAGCGGGATCGACTCATGGCACCCGGCTTGATCAAGTTCCGTAGTTGTCCGGGGTGTTGGCGATGTCCAGGATGGTGTGTGCTCGTTCGGGTTCATCGCGGATCGCCCGGGTCCGTATCCGCTCCAGGTGCCGGAGCAACCCACGGGATGGCGCATACCCGCGGACAACCGCTGCCCCGGCAGAACTTAAGCGCTTAGGTTACGCTGGAACCCGCTCGACTCGGCGAGGAGGAGTCCGCATGCGCACGACGTTGGACCTGGCAGGACGTTGGACATGGACAGTCGTTGCTGACGGCCGGACTTCGGTGCCAGAAGCGGCCATCCCGCTCATCGGCCAGGCCATCGATGCGCAGGTTCCGGGAGCGATCCACCTCGACCTGCTGGCAGCGGACCTCATCCCCGACCCCTTCGTCGACCAGAACGAGGACGAGGTCTCGTGGGTGTCGAGATGCGACTGGGGACTCAGCCGCACGTTCGCCGCCGCCGTCGGCGCAGAGCGGATCGACCTCGTCCTCGACGGTGTCGACACCGTCGCATCCGTCGCAGTCAACGGGCGGACGGTCGGAAGCACCCGGAACATGCATCGTTCCTCCCGGTTCGACATCACGGCGGTCGCGGCCGAGACGAATGCCGTCGATGTCCGATTCACGTCCGCGTACACGGAGGCGGAGCAGTGGGAGCGCGCGCTCGGAGCCCGGCCCAGCGCCTACCCGCAGCCCTTCGCGTTCATCCGGAAGATGGCGAGCAGCTTCGGCTGGGACTGGGGACCGACCCTCCCGGGTTGCGGACTGTGGCGCGACGTGAAGGTGGAGACGTGGAGCACGGCGCGGATCGCCGCGGTCCGTCCTCTGGTCGGCTTGTTCGAGGACACCGGCATCCTCACCGCCCACATCGACCTCGAGCGAACCGGCTCGGGGGCAACACTCCCGTTCCATCTGGAGGTCGAGATCGCCGGGCAGGCTGTCCACGCCGAGGTCCAGCCGGGCGAGGACTCCGCGACCGTCGTCGTCGCCGTTCCCGACGTGCGACGGTGGTACCCGCGAGGACTCGGCGAACCACACCTGTATCCGGTCGGTGTCGCGCTCTGGTCCGGGAAGG
The DNA here is from genome assembly GCF_040685895.1 of Streptomyces sp. NPDC088124. Lineage (NCBI taxonomy): Bacteria > Bacillati > Actinomycetota > Actinomycetes > Kitasatosporales > Streptomycetaceae > Streptomyces > Streptomyces sp. NPDC088124. The sequence continues at coordinate 172,124 of NZ_JBFBJB010000010.1, forward strand.
AGCAGCTCGACGAGTACCGCACACGGGTCGGCTTCCGAACTGTCGCCATCGACCGGGCGCCCGATGCTCACGGCACCCCGTTCGTCGTCACGGTGAACGAGCGCCCCCTGTTCGTCAAGGGCGTGAACTGGATCCCCGAGAGCGTCTTCCCCGGGGCGGTCACCGCCGACCGCGTCCGGACCCGTCTGGAACAGGCCGCTGAGGCGAACGTGAACCTCGTCCGCGTATGGGGCGGAGGGGTCTACGAGAGCGACGCGTTCTACAGGGCGTGCGACGAGCTCGGCCTGCTCGTGTGGCAGGACTTCCTCTTCGCGTGCGCCGCCTACCCCGAGGAGGAGCCGATCCGCTCCGAGGTGCTCGCGGAGGCCCGCGAGAACATCGTGCGTCTCAGTTCCCATCCCAGCCTTGCCATCTGGAACGGGAACAACGAGAACCTCTGGATGCGCCTCGACAAGGACTGGGCGACGCAGCCAGGAGGTGAGCTCACCTGGGGCGAGCGGTACTACCTCGAGTGGCTCCCGGACCTCGTTCGCGAGCTCGACCCCACCCGTCCTTACACGGAGGGGAGCCCCTGGTCGGGCAGTTGGGCGCACGACCCGAACGACACCGACCACCAGACGTTCCATTCCTGGGACGCCTGGAACGAGCACGACTACGCGGTCTACCGGAACAGCTCTCCGCGCTTCGTGTCCGAGTTCGGTTGGCAGGGCGCAGCGGCTTGGCGGACGCTCCGAGATGCGATCACCGACCGTGAGCTGCGCATCGACGCCGAGAACGTGCGCCACCATCAGAAGGCCATCGACGGACACGCGAAGCTCGCGCGCAACCTCGCCCGGCACCTCCCGCCGACGGAGGACTTCGACCGGTGGCACCTGCAGACGCAGTGGATGCAGGTCGAGGCGGTCCGCACCGGCGTGCTGCACTGGCGCGCGAGCTGGCCGCGGACCACGGGCACCATCGTGTGGCAGCTCAACGACCTCTGGCCTGTCACGTCGTGGTCGGCGATCGACAGCGCCGGCCGCCGCAAGCCGCTCTACTTCGCCCTGCGCGACATCTACGCGTCGCGGGTCGTGACCATCGAGCCGTGTGACGGCGCACTGGAGCTCTGCGTCATCAACGACGACGACAAGGCGTGGGACACGATGGCGCACCTCGCTCGGCGGCGCCTCGACGGCGTGCCCGTCGCGGAGCGATCGCACTCGCTCTCGGTTCCTCCGCGTTCGGTGACCCGCGTCCCGCTGCCGTCGGCTGTCGCCGAGTCGCCGGATCCGGGCTCCGAGTTCATCATCGCGACGGTCGACGGCGAGCGGGCCGTCTGGCACTTCGCTTCGCCGAGGGACGCACGGCTCAACGGAACGCCGCTGGAGGTCACGGTCACCGCCGCCACCGGCGGGCTGGACATCGGTGTCCGCTCGCATCACCTCGCGCGCGACGTGCTCGTCCAGCCGGACCGGATCCATCCCGAGGCGACGGTCGACCGTGGCTTCACCACCGTGCTGCCCGGGGAGACGGAGATCTTCCGTGTCCGCGCGCCGGAGCCACTCGACGCCGCCTCGCCACAGGCGGCGTTCGTCGTGGCCTCGCTGAGGGATATCATCGGTTCCGGCTGACGGGAGCTGGCATCGGTGATGACGAGCGCTCCACAGACCCGGCGGGTCACCATCGCAGACGTCGCGCGGGAGGCGCAGACGTCGACCGCGAGCGTCTCCTATGCTCTGAACGGCCGGCCCGGTGTGTCGTCGGCCACGCGCGAACGGGTTCTCGAGGTGGCGGCCCGGCTCGGCTGGTCGCCGGCGAGCGCCGCCCGCACGCTGGCGGGCGCGGGCGCGGACACGATCGGCCTGGTGCTCGCCAAGGACCCTCGTGATCTCTCCGTCGAGCCGTTCTACATGCAGTTCATCGCCGGTGTGGAGGCGACGCTCGCGTCTCGCTCGATGGGACTCCTGCTCGAGGTCGTGCCCGACGCGGGCGCCGAGGCAGATGCGATCCGGCGATGGCACATGTCGCGTCGTGTCGACGGCGTCCTGCTCACCGATCTCATCCCGGATGACCCCCGGATCTCCGTCGTGTCGGAGGGTGGCATCCCCGCGGTCGTCGTCGGCGACCCGAGCGTCGCGGCCGGACTGACGACGGTGTGGACGAACGACGCCGAGGCGATGCGGCAGGCGGTCGAGCATCTCGCGGCCCTCGGCCATCGACGCGTCACCCGTGTCGCGGCCCCCCGCCGCTATGCGTACACGGCCATCCGCGACGACGCGTTCGAGCACGCCGCCCGCGCCGCGGGCCTCGAACACGACATCGTGCGCACCGACCTCTCGCAGGAGTCCGGTGCGGCAGCCGCGCGCACCGTACTGTCGTCGCCCCGGGCGCCGACGGGTCTGTTGTTCGACAACGACGTCATGGCGGTCGTAGCGCTGACCACCGCACACGAACTGGGTCTCTCGGTCCCCGGCGACGTCTCCATCATCGCGTGGGACGACTCGCTGCTCTGCCGCCTCGTGACGCCGGGGCTGACCGCGCTCGGCCACGATGTCGTCGCCCTCGGCGCCCATGCCGCGCGCCGGCTTCTCGACGTCATCGACGGTGCGGACCCGTCCACTCATCAGGACGCGACCCCAACGTTGCAGTTCAGAGCCTCGACCGGTCGTGCGCCGGTCGAGATCTGACCTTCGCGGCGGTCTACCAGCGGAGCGCGGGATCCCACCGCAGCTGCACGCCTCCGCGTTCGAGGTCGAGCTGGAAGTCGCCGAGCCGGTGCGCGTCGGAGCGCACCGCGGACGGCTCGAGGCCGTGGTCGAGGCAGTATGAGGCGAGGGCTCCCACGGCCTCGCCGATGGACCACTCGACGGGCTGCAGCCGGTAGCTGCCGTTCGAGATGTGTGTGGTGCCGATGTTCTTCGCGGCGGGGAGAAGGTTCCGTACGCGCCGGGGCAGGAGAGCGCCGAGCGGGATCTCGAACGGCTCGGGCAGGCCGCCGCCGCCCGCGCTGCCACCGGTCGTGGCGTGCCGGTCGATCCAGTAGTAGTGACCGACGCCCACGGTGTCCGGGTAGCGCTCGGCGCCCCGGCCGTCACGGAAGTCCCGGTCGAAGTCCTGTTCGAGGATCGTCCGCTCCGCTCGGATGCGGCGTGACTCCCGGAAGTACGGCATCATGGCGAAACCGTCCGACGTCCCCGTGACGCGCGGCGCGAGGCGGAGTCCGGGCCAGCCGACGCCGCCGTCCGGTCGCGGAGCCTCCGTCTGCAGCCAGTAGAGCAGCGACCGGCTCAGCGCCTTCGATCGATCCCAGTGGACCGCCGCGTCATCGCTGCCGAACACCGTACCGCCGGCGTAGTCGTTCATCGGCCAGTTCACGATGACGATGTCACTCTCGTACGCACCGTCCTCGAACTGGCGCCGCGCCGCGACGCGGCGGTAGTTCCACAGCTCGGGGGCTTCGCCCATGTTGCGGTGGTCCACGTCGATGGCGAACGGGTCGTCGTCGTCGTTCACGCGCAGCGTGTACTCCCTGGAGATCGACCCGTCGTGGGCGGCACGGCGGAACCCGAGTATCTTCTCGCCGTCGAGCTGCGGCGGTCGCCACTCGCGGAAGAAGCCGTAGTCATCGGGGCGGTCGATGGTGTGGTCCTGGCCGGCGAGGTGCTCGACCGCGAAGCACCAGGTGACGCTCTGCATGTCGAGGGGATCGCCGGTCTCCGGTGCGCCGGGCTCACCGGTCTCACCGCGGGACTCGCGGCCGGTGACGAACTCGACTCCACCGAGTTCCAGGAGGTCGCCGAGCTCGGTCGCGTCCAGCACGAACGGCGCGGACAGGTCGTGCACCTCTCCCGCGCGGTCGCGCACCGTCACCGCGGTGACGCGGTCGCCGTCGGTGTGGACGGCGACGGGCGACGTCTCCAGCATGAGCGTGAGCCGTCCGGACGCCTCGTACGGGCGCAGCATGCTGTGGATCACCGCGAGGATGACCTTCGGCTCGACGCTGAGCGGACTGACCCACGCCGCGCCGGGGTTGAGGTGCTGGTCGTTTCTCGCGGCCGCGGTGAGCGGATAGTAAGTCCGGTAGTGCTCGCGTACGAGCTCGCGGAACTGGGCGTAGCTGCGGTTGCGGCCGGTTGTCTCGATGCGTCGGTGCTCGTCGCTGGGCACCAGTTGAGCCGTCAGCTGTCCGCCCAGCCACGGTGTCTGCTCGGTCATGATCACCGATCTGCCGCGGCGCAGAGCCGCGAGAGCGGCGGAGACGCCGCCGACGCCACCACCGACGATGAGAAGGTCGGCTTGCTGTCGTATCACGGGAGAACACCTTTCTTTCCCGAGAACTTTCGGTAAGTTTCCCGATCATACTTAAGTTAAATCTCTCAAGGCGAGGTCGTTCGCCGTAGACTTCCAGAACTCGAAGTGATCGAAGGGATACTCATGCGTGACAAAGAGCGTCGACCGTCGCTCGCCGAGGTGGCGGGCGAGGCGGGTGTTTCGGTCTCCACCGTGTCGAAGGTCGTGAACGGGGCGCCGGACGTCGCCGCCGACACCCGTGTACGGGTGGAGTCCGTGTTGCGCGACAAGCAGTACCTGTCGCCGAAGCAGCGCTCCCGGCGCGATCTGGCGACGGTGGTGGTCGTGCTCGCGAGTTCGAGCCTGTCGTCGCCACTGACCGTGGAGATCCTGCGCGGCGCCATGCGCGCGGCCCACGAGACCGGGCTTGAGCTGGTCCTTCTCGACCTTCCCGACGGAGTGCCGGCCGCGGGGTGGATCGAGCGGACGAAGCGGAACGGGCCGGTGGCCGTGATCGCGGTGAAATCCCGCCTGAGGACGGAGGAGCGGGCGAAGCTCGCGAAGAACGGAGTCCCGCTCGTCGAGGTCGACACCTACCGGTTGCCGGACAGCGACTCGTACTCCGTCGGCGCCACGAACTTCGCGGGCGGCATGGCGGCCACGCAGCACCTGCTGTCGCTCGGGCACACGCGCATCGGTTTCCTCGGCGGCGTGTCCGACACACAGGCGTCGATCGCGCGCAAGCACGGGCACCTGGCCGCGCTCGCCTCCGCGGGGATCCAGCCCGGCGCCGACATCGTCGAGGAGGGTGACTTCACGTACGAGTCGGGCCTGCGGGCCGCGGAGTCCCTCCTGGACCGACCTGACCGCGTCACGGCGATCTTCGCGGCGAGTGACGCGCAGGCGGCCGGGGCCCTGGAAGCCGCGCGGCGTGCCGGCATGTCCGTCCCGCGCGACCTCAGCGTCATCGGGTTCGACGATCAGCCCGTCGCGCGGATGACGGCGCCGCGGCTGACGACCATAAGGCAGCCGTCGGAGGCGATGGGGTCGTACGCGGTGGACGTGGCGCACAAGCTGCTGCTCGGCGGAGCGCCTCCCGTCTACCACACCGATCTCGCGACAGAGCTGATCGTGCGGGACTCGACAGCGACCCCACAGGTTCTCGAAAATATGTCTTGATTTTCTCGGTAGCTCGTACTTTACTTTCCGCGGAGCGCTGCGAGGCGCGGAATGAGTACGAAGGAGTACTTCATGCGAGCTACCCGATCCCGAAGAGCCGCCATCGCGCTCACCGGAGTTCTGGCCCTGTGCCTCAGCGCGTGCAGCGGCGGCGACACCGGCGATTCAGGTCCGGCCGACCTGAAGATGGCGCTCTGGTCATCCAACAAGGATCACCTGGCGTTGCTGAAGAAGGTCGGCGACGCCTATGTCGCGGAGCACCGTGACGAGGTCGCGTCGATCACGTTCGAGCCCGTCACGAACCCGGACTACATCGCCGGGCTGACGACGCAGATCGCCGGTGGCGACGTTCCCGACCTGGCCTGGATACCCGAGGCGAGCGGCCCCGAGTTCGTCGACGCGGGCGTCCTGCACGATGTCCGCGACACGCTGAAGGGCGCCGACGGCTACGACCTCGACGACATCCTCCCCGCCGCGCTCGCTCCGTGGCAGGACGACAAGGGCGGCGTCTACGCGTATCCGTTCTCCAACTCGCCGTTCGCGCTCTACGTCAACGAAGACCTCCTGAAGACCGCCGGCCAGCCCGATGTGGCAGCACTGGTCGGGACCCCGGACTACACGTGGAAGACGATCACCGACATCGCCGCGGCGACGAACAGCAAGACCAAAGCCGTGGGGTTGAACGTCCCGACGTTCAACCCCACGAACTGGAGCGCGGTGACCATGCTCGGCAACGCATGGGGTGCCGCCCCGTGGTCCGAGGACGGCGCGACGTGCGAGTTCACGTCGCCGGAGATGATCGACTACCTCACCTGGTACCAGAAGCAGATGAGCCGCGGCGCCATCCCCACCATCTCGGGAAAGGCGGAGCCCGCGGCGTTCGCGAGCGGCGACGTGGCCTTCAGCGTCGCGCAGCTCAGTCAGTCGGGGAGCCTCGGCGACAGCTTCAAGTGGTCGTTCCTCCCCCTCCCGGCAGGGCCGAAGGGCTACCACCCCATCGTCGGACAGGCGGGGGTGAGCGTGCTTGAACGCAGCAGCCACAAGGAGCAGGCGGCCGGATTCCTCGCCCACCTGACGAACCCCACGAACGCCGAGCTACTCGCGCAGTTCTTCCCGCCTCCCCGTAAGTCGCTCCTCAACGTGAAGACGCTCTCCCGGGCCGCGCCGAAGCTCTCGCCCGAGGCGATCCAGTCGGCGATCATCGACGTGGTCCCCGAAGCCTCGGTGAAGCCGCAGCACCGGGTGCTCTCACAGTTCTCCGACAAGGTCCGTGCGGGCCTCGACCCGGTGTGGTCGGGAGGCGACGTGAAAACCGCCGTCACCGGCATATGCGAACAGATCTCGCCGACGCTCAAGGGCTGACCCCAGTGACCGCACGTACCTCCGCAGCGAACGGCCGAAGAGTCGTGCCGAACCTGCGCCCCCGTCCTGACAGGGACCGCTGGCTCGGCGTGGCCTTCGTCGCGCCCCAGGTCCTCGGCGTCATCGTCCTCGGTGTCGTCCCCTTCCTCTTCGTCATCTGGTACAGCTTCAACGAGTGGCGGCCGCTCACCGGCGAGATGGAGTTCACCGGACTCGACAACTACTCCCGCCTCTTCGCCGATCCGACCTTCTCCGCGTCGGTCATCGCGAGTCTGCTCTTCAGCGCGGGCGTCCTCGTGCTGAACCTCGTGATCGCCATCAGCCTCGCCGTCCTCCTCAACCGGCGGATGAAGGGCATCACCGCGTTCCGCACGATCTTCTTCTCACCCGTCGTGGTGTCCGTGGTCGCCTGGTCCGTGACATGGGGCTTCCTCCTCGCCCCCGACGGAGGCATCAACGGCGCACTCCGGCTCCTCGGCATCGACGGGACCAGCTGGCTCGCCGACTCCTCGACCGCGCTCATCTCCCTCGTCGTCGTGCAGGTGTTCAAGGGCGTCGGCATGAACATGGTGCTCTTCCTCGCTGCTCTCCAGAGCGTCCCGGAGGAGATCCGGGAGGCTGCGCAGCTGGACGGCGCGTCGCCTTGGAGATCGTTCCGGTCGATCACGGTCCCGATGATCGCGCCGACCATCCTCCTCACCGGGATCCTCACCACCATCGGCTCGCTCGAGGTGTTCGCTCCCGTGCAGCTGCTCACCGACGGCGGGCCGGGGAATGCCACGAACGTCCTGCCGTTCTTCCTCTACCGCACGGCCTTCGTCAGCCAGCAGTTCGGATACGCCAGCGCAATCGGCGTCGTGCTCTTCGCCATCATCCTGGCACTGACGATGCTGCAGTGGACCTCCCGCCGGAAGTGGGTACACGATGAGGTCTGATGCATCGAGCGCGGCACGCAGCCGCTCGCGGGTGACGACCGTCACGCTGTACGTGCTGCTCGTGGTCGCGTCCATCCCGTTCCTCTATCCGACGCTGTGGATGTTCTTCTCGTCGTTCAAGCCGGCGAACGAGATCTTCCTCCAGCCTCCTGCCCTGCTGCCCAGGGAGTGGACGCTGGACGGATTCGCGCAGGTGTTCACCGCGCAGCCGTTCCTGCGGCAGTACGGCAACTCGATATACATCGCGGTGATCGTCACCGTGGCATCGATCCTGCTGTCGGCGATGGCGGGCTATGCCTTCGCCCGCATCCGCTTCCCTTTGCGCAACGCGGCGTTCACGCTCATGCTCGCGGCGATGATGGTGCCGACCGAGGTGACGATCATCCCGATCTTCACGGCGGTCAAGGCGATGGGTCTCACCAACACGCACTGGCCGCTCATCATCCTGCCGGTCTTCGGGCCCACGGCGGTCGTCTCCGTGTTCATCTTCCGGCAGCACTTCCTCAGCTTCCCGAAGGAATACGAGGAGGCCGCGCGGCTGGACGGTGTGACACGTGCCGGGGTGTTCTTCCGGATCGCCCTCCCTCTGGCGACGCCGGCGATCGCGGCGGTCGGGATCATGGCGTTCCTTCGCTCGTTCAACATGTACTTCGAGGCGCTCATCTTCCTGCGGACCCCCGAGAACTTCACGCTCGGGCTCGCGATCACGCGCTATCAGGACTTCTACGGCGAGCAGATGTGGAACACGCAGCTCGGCGCCGCGTCGCTGACCGTCGTCCCGATCCTCGTGGTGTTCCTCATCGCGCAGAAGCAGTTCGTCCAGGGCCTCGCCCAGACGGGGCTCAAGGGCTGAGCCGACCCACCACAGCGACGACGCGGACCGGACGCCGCCGCTGACCTCATCGCCCCGGTCGAGAGACGAAGGAGTCGAGACGATGCATGAGGATCAGACACGCCCACCGATGCTGCCGGCGCTCAGCCGACGGAACTTCCTGGTCGGCGTCGGCACCGCCGCGGCGGTGATCGGGACAGGGACTGCGGGAGCGGCGCCCGCGCTGGCGACATCGGAGGGCACCGTGCTGCCACTCGTCGCACCGCTCCCGGCCGGGCAGCCGGTGCGGGCCCGGTTCGCGCCCAACGAGCAGGTACTGGCCGCGTACCTGATGATCGTCGCTCCGCTCGCCAACAGTGTCCGGGACGTCGCACCGAACTACGGGTGGATGGAGGACGGCTGGCAGCGCATGCCCAACCAGCCGTACAACTCCCGGATCATGGAGCACGTCGCCACCCTCTCGTGGTTCTATGCCAACGATCGGCCGTGGAACCCGTACTACCGCGACCCCGCGCTCCTCGCGCGCCTGGACGCCGCCCTCGGCTACTACCTCTCCCTGCAGCACGCCGACGGATCGTACCCGGAGTACTCGCCGACCGAGCATCACCTCTCCCCGACCGGGTTCGGCACCGTCGCGCTCGCCGCCGTCCTCCGGGACCTCCGCGCGGCCGGTGAGCTCTACGACCGCCGACTGCAGATCCGCGACGCCATCCGCAACAGCTCCGCGTGGCTCGTCGACACCTCTCGTCCGCACTGGAACCGCCCGGTCCAGTTCGCCAACCAGGTCGTCGCAGGGCTCTCCGGCGTCGTCGAAGCGGCGCACATCCTCGGCGAACCGGACGTCAGCGCCTCCGTCCCGAACCGGCTGCAGATCATCCTCAAGGACGGACAGGCGCCCGCCGGGTTCTTCCACGAGCCCGTCGCACCGGACGCCGGGTACAACTTCGACGTGATGCTCCCCGATCTCGGCGCGCTGTACAAGCGGCTGCCGGACCCGGCCATCATCCAGCTGGCCGAGCGGTTCGCCGCCTGGTGGGGCTACATCGTCGTCATGGAACCCGGACGCGACGAGGGCTTCATCCTCTCCGGGACGAGCGCACGCAACATCGTCGCGACGTTCGTCACCACCCCGGTGGACGACCTGGACCGCAGCGCGCTCGCACGGACCCTGGTGCCCCACGTGCCCGCGCTGGGCGCGTTCTTCACCAGCGCGGAGGAGAAGACGCAAGCGCGCGACGCCTGGAGCGCCTCCACCGCGCCGGTCTCCCCTCGGCAGAAGCAGGACTCGTCACCGCGGCTGCACATGCACGTTCCGCAGGCCCCGCTCGGGATCCCTGGAGCCCAGCGCGACGCCCAGGTCGCCGCATTGCGCTATCTGCGCGAGTCCACGTTCACCGAACTCCGCAAGGGCACCCTCGACCAGCAGTACGTGTTCGTCCGCCGTCCCGGGTACTACACCGCCGGTCTCTACGGCGTGCGGCAGAACTCGCTCCAGCGGATGGGGACGAACGCGTTCTGGCACCCCGTCGCGGGGATGCTCGCCCTCACCGTCAACAGCACGGGTCCGGACGACTGGACGACCGTCGCCGACACCGTCGGCACCGCCTCCTCACGTGGCCCGGTGACCGCGACGCACCATGCCGGATCGACGGCGTCCGGTGCCGCCATCCCGGCGGACGCGCTGACCGGATACACGGGCGTGTTCACCACGAGGTACGTGACCGCGGACGGCGCTGTGACAACGGACGTGACGCACCGCGCCGATGGAATCAGGCGTCTGCTGACCACACCGGGAGCCTCCCGCGAACGCATCCCCCTCATCATCGGCACCGGAGATCAAGTGGCCTTCGCGAACGGCACGCCGGCACCCTACGGACAGGAGACGATCACCGTCACCCGAGGGCTCACCGTCACCCGCGGAAACATGAGGTTCATCATCGACTGGGGAGTGGGCCGTGAAGCGAAGTACGCGCCGATGGACCGGTCGTACCTGGGCAATCGCACTCATCGCATCCTCACGATCAGCTTTTCCGGGACGCTCTCCGTCAATCTCCGTGTCGAGCCGGTGAGCTGAGTCGCGCGGTCCGCGTCGGCGCCGGTCAGCTCTCCGGCACCGGCGCGAACCCGCCCGGCGGCCTCTCGACCGGCAGCATGTCGCGGATTGCCCCACGATGCTCACGGCCCCGGCGATTTCGAGCCGCGGTCGAGTGCCGACGCTGCTGTCAGGCACCCTTTGCGATGGGTTCCAGGATCGCGACACACTCCACATGATGCGTCATCGGAAAGATGTCGGCCTGGACGCAGGCAGGAAAGCAGCAGGAGCGCGCCCAGTGCGTACGAGAGGCCCGCCGCCGAAGAGGCAGTGTGATCGGAATTCGCTGACGGGGCCGCTCCGGGCCTGGGAGGCTTGTCCCGCCTGTTGCACGCCGCCCGGGGACGGAGCCGCCTATTTTGATCATCCTGGACACGAACATGCTGTGGGGTGTCTCCCCCTGACAACGCCGGCGTCGACCTGCTCGAGACCATCCGGGCGACGGGGCGCACGGCGTCGCCGTCCCATGGACGGTCATGGAGAAGCTGGCCGCGCAACGGGCGCCGCCTAGCTGGGCACGGCGTAGCCGCCACGCAGCACCGCCCGCGTCTATTGTCGGCTCACTTGATGTTTCGGCGCCAGCAGCACGGCGCTCAGGAGTGCAGAGGCAACAGGACGCGGAAATTCGCGCCGGCGCCTGGGGCCGTCTCGATCTCGACACGGCCTCCATGGGCGCGTACGAGGGAGTCGGCGATGGCCAGCCCCAGGCCGGCACCGCCGCCGCGGGCGCGGGCGCGGGCTTTGTCCGCCCGGTAGAACCGGTCGAAGGCCCGTCTTGCCTGATCCGCGGTCATGCCGGGGCCCGCGTCGTGGAATTCCAGGACGGCTAGTCCGCCTCGCGTGCCGATGCCGATACGCACCGGGGTGCCCGCGGGGGTGTGGGCGATGGCGTTGCCGACCAGGTTGGAGGTGACCTGGTGAAGCCGGGCCTCGTCGCCGAGGACGGGGGCTGCGGCGGGTGGTCCGCCGCCGGGGCCGGTGAGGGCGACGGGGCGTTGCGGGTCGAGGGCGCGCAGGTCGTGCAACGCGTCGGCGGCCAGGGTGCGCAGGTCCATGGGGGTGAGCTGTAGCGTCTGTGCGGCGGCGGCCGCGTCCTCGTCGAGTCGGGCCAGGAGCAGGAGTTCTTCCACCAGGCCGACCAGTCGGCCGGCTTCGCGTTCGATGCGGTTCATCGAGGTGTCGACGTCCGAGCGATCGGGCATGCCGCCCATCCGGTAGAGCTCGGTGAAGCCTTTGATGCCGGCCAGTGGGGTGCGCAGTTCGTGGCTGACGTCGGCGATGAAGCGGCGCATACGCTGCTCGGTCTCGGCGCGGGCTGCGTTGCCCGCCTCGATCCGGTCGAGCATGCCGTTGAGCGAGGTGGACAGCCGGCCGAGTTCGGTGCGCGGGGCTGCGAGCTGCGGAACGCGGCGGGAGAGGTCTCCGGAGGCGATGGCGGCGGCGGTGGTCTCGATGCGGCGCAGCGGCCGCAGTCCGCCGCGCACCGCGAACCATCCGGCAAGTCCCAGGAGTCCCAGGACCGCGGCGTCGATCAGCAGGACCTTCTTGGTGAGCTGGCTCATGGCGTCATCGACGTCGCTGCGTGAGCCCGCCACCACCACGCTGCCTACCGAAGCGTCGCTCTCGCCGGAGGCGCTCGGTACGGCGACGGCTCGCCAGGTTTCGCCGCCGCTCGCCGCTTCTGCGGAGAAGGGCTTGCCGTCACGCTTGGCGACCGCCGCGGCATCCAGACGGGGCAGCTGCGGGGCCGGGCCGGTGGCCTGCCGGATAACCTGGGTGACCTGACCGTCGGGGCCGAGGGCGGTGACGTACACGTCCGGGAGCCACGACTGCTCCACGCTCTCACGTACCTGAGGGGCGTCCTCGCTGACCACGTCCGGCAGATCGGGCAGGCGGGCGGTCACGGCGGCGACGCCTTTGACTCGTTCGTCGAGCTGCCGCACGAGTTCACGCTGAAGCTGATCGATGACCAGGCCGGTGCTGGCGAGCAGCGCCGCGACCAGCAACGCGAGAGTGATCGCCAGCAGTCGGCTGCGCAGCGACAGGCCCCGGCTGGGGCGGGCGTCGGCGCCGTTCACTGCGGCGGCCTGCGCAGCACGTATCCGGTGCCGCGCACCGTGTGGATCAACTTGGGCTCGCAGGCGTCCAGTTTACGGCGCAGGTAGCTGATGTAGGAGGCGACGATGCTGTCGTCGCCTCCGAAGTCGTAATGCCACACCAAGTCCAACAACTGTTCCTTGGACAAGACCTGGCCGACGTGTTCCATCAGCGCGCGCAGCAAGTTGAACTCCGTGGGCGACAGGGAGACGATCGCGCCTGCGCGGGTCACCTGGTGACTGTCGGGGTCCAGCACGAGATCGCCCACACTCAGCCGGCCGTCGGGGGCCTGGCCGCTGCTACGACGCAAAATGGCCCGGATCCGCAGGATCAGCTCTTCCAGGTTGAACGGTTTGGTGACGTAGTCGTCGCCGCCTGCGCTCAGCCCGCTGATCCGGTCCTTGGCCGCGTCCAGCGCGGTGAGGAACAGCACCGGTGGCGGGCCGCCCAGCGCGGGCGGCCCGTCCTGGCGCAGACGCCGTACGACCTCGAACCCGTCGAAGTCCGGCAGCATGACATCGAGGACGATCAGATCGGGGCGCGCACGCTGCACCGCGGCCAGCGCCTGCGCTCCGGTGGTCACCGACGTCACGGTGAAGCCGGCCAGCTGCAGGCTCGCAGACAGCAGCTCCCGCAGAGTGGCATCGTCCTCCACCACCAACAACTGCTCTGTCATGGCTGCCCCATTCATGATTGCCCCGTCCGATCTTCCTACGCGTCGCGCTTGCGGAAGGTGAGAAACGCGGCGGCCAGCAGAACGGCCACGCACCCGGCCATCACCGCGAGCCCGGGCCACGGTGTGAGCAGCGACGGATCCTGATAGCTCATCATGACCTGCCCGCCGGCGGATGGCGGCCAGAACTTCGCGGTCCACTCCGACAGCGGCCCCGGCAGGGCCGGACCGAACGCGGGCACGATCAGCATGGCGGCGAACAGGGTGGTCACCGTGGCGGTAGTGCTGCGGATCAGCGTGCCCGCAGCCAGGCCCATGAGTCCGGCGAGAGCCAGGAACAGCCCACCGCCCAGAATGGCGCGCACGGATTGCGGGTCGGACAGCGTCAGGTGCGGTGCGCCCGCGCCCTTGAGTGCCGCCTGGCCCACGAGGAATCCGCTGAACGTGGTCGCCCATCCGGTGATCAGGGCTATCGCGGCGAGCACGGCCGCCTTGGCTGCCAGGACCCGGCTGCGGTGCGGGGCGGCGCTGAGCGTGCTGACGATGGTGCGGCTGCCGTACTCGGCGGTGATCACCATGCCGCCCAGCAGCGCAATGGTGACCTGCGCCAGCATGTACCCCTTCAAGCTGGTGGCCAGCGGGTCGAACGTGAGCTTGTCCGCAGCCGTCATGTCAGCGAACTCATCGCCCACGGAAGAGCCGTTGAGTGCGGCGAGGGCGCCGCCCAGCAGTAGTGTTCCGAGGATGACGTAGAGCGTCGAGCGCATCGTCCAGATCTTGATCCCCTCGGCGTGCAGGACGTGCCGAAACCGCGCTCTGCCGCCCGGCTTCCCGGGTGTGGAGCGGAGCTGCGGCGTCTTGACCGACGCGAAGCGGGTGCGGACGGGGGTGAGGGTCTTGCTCATCAGTCGGCGTCCTTGTCGGAGGAGTACTCGATGCTGTCCTGGGTCAGTTCCATGAAGACCTCCTCAAGCGAGGTCTGTCGCAGTGTCAGCTCGTGGAGCTCGATGCCTCCGGCCGCGGCCAGTGCGCCGATCCGGGCAGGGCCAATGCCGGTGACGACCAGCCGGTCCTCGCTTTCGAGCCGGGCAGCGGCGCCGGACCGGGCCAGGCGCTGTGCAAGGTCGGCGGCCCGCGGTGAGCGCACTACGACTTCCTGGTGGGAGTGCTCAGCGATGAACGCGGACATGCTGGTGTTGGCGATCAGCCGGCCCCGGCCGATCACGACGAGGTGATCGACGGTGAGTTCGATCTCGCTCATCAGATGGCTGGACATCATCACGGCCCGGCCTTCGGCGGCCATCCGGCGCATCAGCTTGCGGATCCAGACGATTCCCTCGGGGTCGAGCCCGTTGAGCGGCTCGTCCAGCACCAGCACCGGCGGGTCACCCAACAGGGCTGCGGCGATGCCGAGCCGTTGCTTCATGCCGAGCGAGTAGGTGCCGGCTGCCCGTCGCGCCACGCCCGACAGCCCGACTTCGTCCAGGACCGCCTCGACACGATCGCGGCCCAGCCCGTTGCTGGCGGCCAGCGCCAAAAGGTGGTGGTAAGCACTGCGGCTGGGCAGCACGGCTCCGGCTTCCAGCAGCGCCCCGACCGCCTTCAGCGGCGCGGGCTGTACCGCCACCGCCAGGCCGTTGACGGCGGCGGTGCCGGAGGTGGGTGCGTCCAACCCGAGGATCATCCGCATCGTCGTCGACTTCCCGGCCCCGTTCGGGCCCAGAAAGCCGGTGACCTCTCCAGAGCGAATGGTGAAGCTCAGGTCGTCGACGGCCAGCACGTCGCCGTAACGCTTGGTGAGCCCGTTCACCTCGATCATCAGATCCTCCAACAAGGGTTGCGATAAGACAGCCACCGTGGTCGGCGCGCCCGAGATCCACCCTGGCCAACGCATCTGGGACAAGCTGTGCGCCTTGTGAGCCGTATGTGAGCCCCGCACCCCCGTGAACTGGCAAAGGCGCAGCTCAGCGGTCGGAGCGCGGAAGTGGGTGTGGCGCACGGCCCGCGGACTCACACAGAACTCCCATAAACCAGTTCCGCACCCCGCCAGCCGCCCGCCGCATCTGCCCGGCATGCGGGCGCACGGACCACGGGGGCGGCTGTGGCCGACTCGGCACGAGCGGGCACCCCTGTCCGAGCACCCGGCCCGCCACACCTGTGGACTGCATGCTTCGACCTGCTGCGGGGTGGTGTCCGGGGCCACGTGGGAGGCCGGCAGGCTGCGGAAGTGCTGCGCAGGGCCGGGGCTGGGGTCACCCGATGCCGGACGCCGAAAGTGCGGGCCCGTCCTGCTCGGGCAGAGGGCGCGCTGTCCAGGGATTTCATGATCAAAAACTGCTGGGCCGTCACGACCGCTCGTCCAAGACCTTGTCAGGCGCACAGAACCGCAGATCGGCCGGCGTACTGCGTCACCACCGCCTCGACCGGATCCGGCCCGCGAGGCTGGCCCCGTTCGTGGTGCCCATGGTGGAGAACGAACTCACCCTCCCTCACGACGACTTCACCGAGCCGGTCCGGGCCGTCCCGGCGTCCAGGACAACAGGCAGACCGTGAGGGTCACGTGCACCGGCGAGTGAGCAGCGCGCTCACGCTGCTGACGTGCGTCGCCGAGTCGGGCACACCACAGGCGGTCTCCGACCTGGCCGAGCGGACTCGCCTGAGCAAGTCGACAGCCTCGCGGCTCGCCGCCGAACTCGCGTCGTGCGGGGTGCTCATCCGGAGCGGCCGTACCGGCACGTACCCCCTCGGCGCCAGGGCGTTGGTCCTCGCCGGCGCCGCGGCACCGTACCTGGTCGAGGTCCAAGTCGCGCTCGGTCAGCTCCGACCATAACGGGCGAGACCGTCTGCCTGGTCGCCGAGACCGTCTCGGCGGTCGGGGACCCGTCCCACCGCGTCGGGTCGACGCCGATCTTCGTGCCGCGCAAGGCGGCCAGGGCGGGGCGGCAGATCCAAGGATCCGGCGCCCCGCCCTGATCGACAGATGTTTCACCGGCGCTCGCCTGGACGGCGACCCCTGGTCCGAGCAGCGCTACTCCTACCAGGAACTCCCGGGCGACGGCCCGGAACTTTGACGGGGCCGGGGCCGGACCCCAGGTCCGG
>NZ_JBFBJB010000011.1:0-187798 GCF_040685895.1 Streptomyces sp. NPDC088124
GCGCAGACGCCACCAGGCAACAGCCCGACGCAGCCACTACCGACGACGGTCCACCGACGAACCCGCTGGATAGATCACGAAACCGCACTGGAGTACTAGTCACCCCCGTCGCACGCCGCGCCGACCTCGGGCCTGGCCGCCGCGCGTCCGTTAGCCTCCACGAGGGTCGGCACCTGCGCGCGATGATCGGCCCGGCGCTGCGCGTCAACGTGAGCACCGACCTCCCGCGGCTATACGAGATCGGCCCGTGCTTCCGGCCTGAGTCCCCTGACGCCCTCCACGCCTCCGAGTTCACGATGCTCGACCTGTACGCCGCGCACCTCGGCTTCGAGGAGCTGATCGACCTCGCCTGGCGTCTGGTCGGCCCGCATCTGCCGTCCTGCACCCCCCAGCGGCTCTCGATCGCCGGTCATGTCCGCGACGAGTTCGGCATCGACCTGTGCACCGAACCCGTCAGCGGCCTGCACCCGCGCATGGCCGGCCGGATCGGCATAGATCCGGGCGAGCCGTTCCGTGACGTCCTCGGCCGCTACATCGCCCTCGAACTGGAGGCCGGCACCACGGGCCGCGCGGTGTTCCTGACCGACTACCCGACCGGCGGTGACGAGCCGTGCGCCCGCTTGGCCCCCGGGACCGCCGCCGTCCTGGAGCGCTTCGAGCTGATCGTCGACGGCATCGAGCTCGTCCACGGCTACACCGATGAGACGGATGGGAAGGCCTTCACTGAACGGGCCAAGGCCGTCGGCCTCTACGACGACGAGCAGCGGCTCGCCCGGGATGCCGTCGAGGCCGGACTCGTACCGGCGGACACCGCGGGCCTGGGCATCGGCATCGAGCGGCTGTGCGCCGCCTCCGCCGGACTGCGCGACATCACCCCGTTCCTTCAGCCCCTCCAGTTCTGACATCCGGCTCACCAGCCTGCGGAGGCACGATGAACCTTGCGATCACCCCGCTGCCCGGCAGATTCGGCGCCCGCGTCGAGACCGACCTCGCCCGCATGATCGGCTCCGCCGCGGCGGGTGCCCTTCCCGGCGCGCTGCACCACTACCGCGTGCTGGTCCTGCCCAGTCAGCACCTCAACCACGCCGACCTGCTCGCCGCAGCCGCATTGTTCGGCGATGTCGACACCGCCACCGACCGCCGTTACGCCGTCCCCGGCTTCCCTGGCCTCGCCATCGTCTCCAACATCCACCAGGACAGCACGCCGATCGGCATCTACGACGGCGACCAGGAGGAGGAATGGCACGCAGACAACTCCTTCAAGCCCGAGGTGACCGCCGCCACCTTGCTCTACTCGGTCATCACCCCCGGCGAGGGCGGTGAGACCCGCTTCGCCGACGCCACCCGCGCCTACGCCGGTCTGCCGGCCGGCCTCCGGGCACGGGTCGACGACCTGAACGCCGTCCACTCCGTCCAGCACCTCGCCGCCCGGCAGGCCCACGCCGTCGGCGGCCGCTCCTCCACCCAGGCCGGCACCCTCACACAACTGCCCGAGGTCACCCACCCACTCGCCCCAGTCCACCCCGCCACCGGCGCCCGCGCACTCCTGCTCGGCTCCATGGCCATCCCCCGAATACAGGGACTGCCCGAGGCCGACGGCCAGATGCTGCTGGCCGACCTCCTCGCCCACACCACCAGTCCCGAATACCTCTACACCCACCGCTGGAAGCAGGACGACCTGGTCGTCTGGGACAACCTCGCCGTCCTGCACACCGCCTCACCCTGCGACAGCACACGTCACCCGCGGCTGCTGGTACGCGCCGCCGTCCGTCAGCAGGCACGCCGCCCAGGTACCCCCGACGAGGGAATCACCGCCGAGCCGCCCGCCTCCGGATCAAAACGGCACTAGGGTGACCAAATGAGTTCCCAAGTGCCCATGAAAGAGCGGGCATTGAACCCCGACCGGATCGCCCGGATCGGGCGCGAGATGCAGGCGGCCTGCCCCCGCTTCGACGCCGCCGCCTTCACCGCCCAGGTCACCGCCGACCTCCCCCGCCTGGAACTCAAGGCCCGAATCGCCCGCACCGCCGAGGGCCTGCACCAGCACCTACCCGTCACCGGGCCGGCCGCCCTCGCCACCCTGCTGCGCTCCCTGCCGGCCACCCCGGAGGCAGCCGGCGCCGAAACCGACTTCGGCCTGTACATCTACGCCCCGCACTCCGCCTACGTGGCCGTCCACCACCTCCACCCGGATCACCTCGACCAGGCCTTCGCCGCGCTCGCCGCCCTCACCCCGTACTTCTCCGCCGAAGACGCCGTCCGCACCTTCCTCAACACCTACCCCCAGCAGACACTGAAAGCCGCCGCCACGTGGTCCGCCGCCTCCGACCACCGGGTGAGACGCCTTGCCAGTGAGGCCCTCCGCCCCCATCTGCCCTGGTCCCCCGGCACCGGCCTGCCCGTCGACACCGCTCTTCCGCTGCTCGACAGGCTGCACGCCGACAGCAGCCGCTTCGTCACCACGTCGGTCGCCAACCACCTGCGCGACATCGCCCGCACCCGCCCCGAACTCGTCCTCGCCACCCTGACCAGGTGGCGCACCGAAAGACGGGCCACAGTCAAAGAACTCGCCTTCATCACCCGCGAAGCACTCAAAGCCCGACT
The DNA here is from genome assembly GCF_040685895.1 of Streptomyces sp. NPDC088124. NCBI lineage: Bacteria > Bacillati > Actinomycetota > Actinomycetes > Kitasatosporales > Streptomycetaceae > Streptomyces > Streptomyces sp. NPDC088124. The sequence continues at coordinate 2,605 of NZ_JBFBJB010000011.1, forward strand.
CAAGGCCGGCTGGGAACCCGCCTACACCCTGACCGGCTACGACCCTCAAGCGGCTGTCAGCGTCAGCTCCCTCCGTCTGCCCCACACCGAGTACCGGCTCGGCGACGGCCTCGCCTTCGAAGCCGACCTCACCGCCCCCACCGACACCCCGGTGCACGTCATGTACGTCCTGACCCGCACCAACCCCGGCACCTCGGCCGGAGAGAAGGTCGCCCACCTCACCCGCGCCACCGTCAAGGCGGACGCACCACTGCGCCTGGCCAAAACCCACCCCCTGCGGTCCACCGGCACCGCCGCCCTCGACCCGGGCAGCTACCACCTCGCCCTCCAGGTCAACGGACGCCGTCACCCCCCGGCGCTGCTCCGCATCACCAACCGCCCGGCCTGACCAAGGACGGCTCCGCCGCGCGGACGCGCTCCAAGCAGCCTTGTGCCTCCTGTTGGCACAGCACAGTCCGAAGGAGGAGTCAGCAATGATCGACGGCTGGAGCACGGTCTCGTCGACCATCCAGTACACAGGAGTCCGGGTGGTGGTGCGCCGCGACTCGGTCCGGCGTACCGACCCGAGCCTGGGGACCTATGAGTACACCGAGTCGGTCGACGGCGTGCGCGTCGTAGCCCTCGACGACCGGGGGCCGGATCGCTCTGGTGGAGGAGAACGTCTACGTGTGCGGTCAGCGGCTGCTGATGTGTCCTGGCGGCGGATGCGAGCCCGGCGAGGACCCGTTGGAGGCTGCGCGCCGGGCACTGGCCGAGGAGGCCGGCATCCGCGCCTCCGAGGTCGAGCTGCTGACGATGATCTGGCGGATGCCCGCCGGCGCCCGTACCCGTGAGCACTTGTACCTTGCCCGGGGTCTGAGCATCGGTGAGCACCACCGGAACGCGAGCGAGGCCGACATGGAGCTGTGCTGGGTCGCGCTGGAGGAGGCGGTGGCGATGTGCGGCGACGGCCGGATCACCGAAGCCGGCACCCTCGCGGCGGTCTTGCTGACCGCGCAGCGCACCGCGGCGTAGCACAAGCTCTTGGCCAGCCGGCCGCAAATGCCTGTCCGCTGCGGCCACAGGCGCCTATACCGATCCGCGACCGACCAGTTCCCGAGGTACCTGGAAATCGCAGCGAGGTGTCCCTGACTGGCCTGACAGCCACAGCCGCATGAGCGTCAGCGTTTCGGCCATACGGCTACCGGGCGTGGGCCCTTGTGCGGCAAAGGTCGGTGCACTGCACACCTACGGAAACCGCTGAATCACAGGGCGCACAATCCGTCCGAAAGGAACAGGTGCTCGAAATGGTGCGGCGTCGTTGAGCACTGCGACGCCACCATCACATCCACGAGGGGGAATACATTGATGCAAGTCGAACCAGGCAGCGACAAAAGCGCGGGCGGCCCGAAGGCCGGATCCACGGACAACATCTCGGACGCCGAGCGGGAACTGTACGGGGGCCGACTGCGCTACGACCAGTCCTACGTCCGCCACGAAGGCCCGCTGACCCGGATGAAGTTCGGGCGCATGGCGGCCGCGCTGCCGCGGATGGTGGGCACGGTGCTGCGCACCGGCTGGACGGCGGACCGGCGCGCGCTGATGGGGGTCGTTGCGGCCGAGCTCGGGCAGGGCGTGACGGCTGGGTGGGAACTGGTGGCGGTCAACGGCGTCCTCGCGCGGTTGTTCGCCGACGGCCCGACCGTGGACAAGCTCCACGACGCTCTGCCGTCCCTGGTGGCACTCGCGATCGCGGCGGTCGCCGGCGCCGTCCTGTCGGCATGGTCGACAGCCATGTCCGGCCGGCTGGAACCCCAGGTGGAGCGGGCGGTGTCCGCCCGCTACTACACGGCCGTCACCGGCGTGGAGGTGGAGGCGACCGAGCGGCCGGAGGTCCAGCGGATCCTGGAAGCGGGGAAGTTCGGCACGGACTCGGCCCGCAGCATGCTGCGGCTGTCGGTCGGCGCCGGCAATGTGGTGATCGGCATGGCGGCAGCCGCAGTCGTGCTCGCGGCGCTGCACTGGGCGCTGCTGCCGATGCTGCTGGCGATTGCCCTTCCCAAGGGGTGGGGCGCGGTCCGCTCGGCCCGCCGCGAGTACGTGTCACGGCTGAACTGGGTCGATCACCGCAGGGCGATCGCGTCCCTGCTGGCCTATCTGACCCGCCCGCACGCCGCCGGTGAGCTCCGCGTCCACGCTGCCGGCACGAAACTGCTGTCCGGCTACGAGGAGATGTCCAGGCAGACGGAGGCGGAGCAGCGGCGCCTGGCCCGGGCCCAGGCATCGACGGATCTGGTCGCGGGAGCGTTCGCCGGCGTGGCGTCGCTGGCCTGCTACGGGGTCCTGTGGTGGCTGCTGTCAACCGGTGGTCTGCCGCTCGCCGTCGGCGGGACCGCGGTGATCGCCATCCGTACGTCGACGGCGCGGCTCACGTCGCTGGTGCAGCAGGTCAACCGGCTGTACGAAGAGCTGCTGTTCCTTACCGACACCGAGGACGCCATCGCGGTGGCGGGCGAGAACGCGATCCCGCTCACCGGCATGCCGCTGCCCGTGCCGGTTCGGGAGGTGAGGACGGAGACGGTGTCCTTCACCTATCCGGGTGCCGACGGCCCCTCCCTGAAAGGGGTGAGCGTGCGTGTGCCACGGGGGAAGGTGACGGCCCTGGTGGGTGCGAACGGGTCGGGGAAGACCACGCTGACGAAGGTGCTGGCCGGGCTGCTGCTGCCGTCTGAGGGAGACGTGTGGTGGGTGGGTGAGTCGGGCGAGCGGGTGGAGCTGCGTGAGGCGGACCGCGCCCAGGTGTTCGCCGGAGTCGGGTTGTTGGCTCAGGACTTTCCGCGTTGGGAGATGACGGCGGCCGCGAACGTGGCCATCGGTGCTGGCGACCGTCCCCGGGACATGGACCGCGTCCGCAAGGCCGCCGGCGAGGCGGACGTGCTCGAGCTGGTCGAGGGACTGCCGCATGGCTGGGACTCGATCGTGTTCAAGGGCTATGAGCGGGGCGTCCAGCTCTCGGGAGGCCAGTGGCAGAAGCTGGGGACCGCTCGAACGAGGTACAGGCAGGCGCCGTTCCTGCTGGTCGACGAGCCGACCAGTGCGCTGGACCCCCATGCGGAAATCGCCGCGTTCGAGGGGCTGTGGTCCCTGGCCGAGGAGGGGCACGCGGTCGTGCTCGTCACCCACCGGCTCGCCGCGACCATGCACGCCGACCACATCTACGTGCTCGACAAGGGGAGCGTCGTGGAGGACGGCGCTCACGAGGACCTGATGGCCCGCGAGGGCGGCCTGTATCAGGGCATGTTCACCGCCCAGGCCGCCCAGTACGGGATCGCGCCGGCACCCGACGGCGTTCCCGGCCCCCGCGGCGCCCAGCCGTCCGGCCACGAAACAGCGAGCTGATCCACCGGAGCGACCTTCCCCCAGCCCGGCCTGCCACCCCGCCCCCACTCCATCGAAGGCGAGACGACGCCCATGTCACCCAGCCCCACCGCGATCCGCAGGACCGTCGAGGCGTACCTCGGCCGGCACCCTGGCGAGCGTGACGCCCTGGCCGGACTTCTTGCCGCGCTGGACCGGCCCGTCGACGCGACCGCCCGGACGACGCTGCCCGGGCACGTCACGTGCAGCGCTGTCGTCATCGACCGGCAGCGCCGGGTCCTGCACATCCGGCACCGGGCCACCGGCGGCCTCGTGCTCCCTCCCGGCGGCCGCATCGAGCCCCGGGACCGCACACTGCTCGCCGCGGCGCTGCGAAAGGTGTCGGAGGAAACTGGGATCGCACCGGGCGCCCTGTGCCTGACCCGGCAGCTGCTCGGCTCTCCGATCGACATCGACGCCAACCCGGCGAAAGGGGAACCGGCCCACCGCCACTACGACGTCCGCTACGTCTTCTACCTCGCCGGTGAGGAGCCGCCCTCGATCGCGCTGCAGGACGAGGAAGTGTCCGGCGCCCAGTGGCTGCCGCAGCCGGAGGTCACCTCGCCGACACTGCGCGCGAAACTCCTCCAGGCGCAACTGGACGGCCGGCCCGAACCGGTGAACGCTTCCGCGCTCATCCACGACGGGGCTGGCCGCTACCTGATCCATCTGCGCGACCACAAGCCCGGCGTCATCTGGCAGTCGGGGGCGTTCGCCCTTCTCGGTGGCGGCCGCACACACGACGACCAGAGCCTTGAGGACACGCTGCTTCGGGAACTGTCCGAGGAAGTCCCCGACCTCCGCCTGGAGGACCTGGAGCCGTACGCCGTGGAGGCGGCCACCAGCGTCGACGGCCTCAGCGTCCCGGTCCAGGTGTTCACGAGCCGGTGGCGTGGCAACCCCGACCGGCTCCGGCTGCACGAGGGCGTGCTGCTGAGGTGGTTCACCCCCGACGTTCTGGATCGGCTGCGCCTGAGCGCCGCGACGCGGGACCTCATTCGCCGACACGCCGCCGAGAACGCGCCGGACGGTCAGCCGGTTGCGAACCCGGCTCCGTGGGACGGGGGCAGCCGGACCGTGCTGAACGCAGTCGGCGTCCATCTCCACCTGGAGGACGACGAGGAGCGGGTGCTCCTGGGTCTGCGCCACCCCGACTCGGCGTACGCGGGGAACACCTGGCACTACCTGGCCGGCAGGTGCGAGCAGGAGTCCGCGGTCGCGTGCCTGGTGCGCGAGGCGCGGGAGGAAGCGGGGCTGGTCATCGAGCCCGCGGACGTGGATCTCGTGCACGTCGTCCACGTCGTCGACACTCCGGGTGGACAGCCTTTGATGCAGCTCGTGTTCCGTGCCCGCCGCTGGCAGGGAGACCCGAAGGTCCTCGAGACGGACAAGTGCCTGACCTGGCAGTGGTGGCCGCTGCACGAGCTTCCGGAGCGGCTCGTCCACTACACCCGGACGGCTCTGTCCGCCATCGCCGAAGGTCGCACCTACTCCGAGTTGGGCTGGTGAACGGCGTGAGCACACCTACCAGGAACGGGCGGCGAGTCCCGTCCGTCCGCAGGCCGGAACCGTTGGGGGTGCCGAGATGAGTACCGAGTCCGATGTCATGGCCGTGGCCGGGATCCTGGCGCTGCTGTACCGGATCACACCGGCCGCGGTCAGCGAGGGACCGGCGGGGACAGCAACCCGCAACTACGTCGCCGAGGACCGCGAGGGCCGACGGTGGTTCGTGAAGGCGTACCCCCGTGGGACCGATATGGAGGCGGAGCGGCAGGCCTTGGCCCTGGGCGAGGCGGCCACGGCGGCCGGGGTTACGGTGCCGGCCGTGCGGCGAACGGTGACGGGCGAGGTGATCGCGTCGGCCGACGGGCTGTCGGTATCCGTGACGGAGTACATCGCGGGCACGGAGACGGCCGAGGGCGGGCTGTCCGGCGGCCGGTGGGATGCGGTCGGCGAGGCCGTCGGCCGTCTGCACCGGGCCCTGGCCCGACACCCCGTCGGACCGCCGCGCCCGGTGGCGGCCCGCGAGGTGTGCGACATCGCTCGGGCCGGGCGGCGGCTGGAGAAACTCCTCGCCCAGTGGGCGGCTGTTCCGCCTGCACCGGCAGGGTTCGCCGCCTGGTGCGCCCAGGCCGCGGAACAGCGGCTTTCCGCCCTTCCCGAGGTGGCGGCCCGCCTGGAAAAGCTGCCGGTCACGCTGACGGCGCAGGTGGTGCACGGGGACCTGGCCTCTCCGAACCTGCTGCTGCGCGGCGAGGCGGTCGCCGCGGTGATCGACTTCCGGCCTCCGGGGCATCGCAGTGCCGTCTGGGAACTCGGCCGGATCGTGCTGGACCCGCGCTCCGTGCTGGCCCGCCCGGACGAATGGATCCCGGGCCTGGCCCGCGCAGTCGGCGCCTACCGTGCGGCGAACCCGGAGCTTGTGGCCGAGGACCTCCTCGCCGTGCCGCGCGTCGCCGCCGGGTACCTGGCCTGCTCTGTCTATCCGCTGTCCGAGCCGCTGGACAGCCCTGCCTCGGTCACTCCGGCCCTGGAGGCGTACGGGCGCGCCCGGCACGAGGCCGTGGGCCCCTGTGGGCGCGCCTGGAGGAAGCCGAGGAGGTGCTCCGTGACGCCCTGCTCTGAGCTCCCTGCGGGCACGCTGACCCTGATGCAGCTCATGATCGTCGCCGTGGTCCAGTGAGCGGCGAGCCTGCTGCACGTCCTCGCCCGCTCCCCACTGCGCGCGCTGCGGCACATGCCCGACCAGCCGCCCGACGCGCCCGTGACAGGCGGCGGCCCCGTACTGCCGCCGCCCGCATTACGGACCGCCCCTGCGGGCGTGCCCACGCCCGCACGTACGGAAGACGCCCGTCACAACTGCTCGCCCGGAGGAGATGCCCCATGAACACGGCGCCGAACACGGCAGCGGTGCCGTCCGCCGTGCCCGCCCCATCCGAGCCCATCGGGTACGACGTGCGCAGCACCCCCGACCAGTCCGCCGCGCTCTTCCTGCCGCGGCAGTCCGTTGGCGACACCTCCGGGGCCGCGGCTGCCCGGGCGGCAATGGTCGCGCGGCTCGAGAAGAGCGGTGAGCTGCGCCCGGGGCCGGTGCGTGAGGCCCTGCTCGCGCTGCCGCGCCAGATCCTGATGCCCCAGGCGTACTTGCGGCGCAGCGACCCGGACGAGACCCCACCGCGCTGGGACCTGCTGGACTGGAGCCGCCCGGTGGACCGGGACGAGCTGCTGGAGCGGCTGCACACCGGGGACAGCGTCGCGATCCAGCACGATGGCGAACCGATCCTCGGCCGTACGACCGGGTCGCGGCGCGGGGGCTCGATGACCGCGATGTCGAGCACGATGGGCATGACCGCGGACCTGCTCCAGCTCCTGGACCTGCGGCCCGGGCAGCGCGTGCTGGACGTGGGGACCGGTGCCGGGGTGACCGCGGCGGTGGTGTGCTTCGTGTGCTGCCACGACCGGGTCGTCACCCTGGACATCGACCCGCACGTCACCGCCGCCGCCCGCGAGCGCCTGCCGGCACTCGGCTACGAGCCGACCGCGGCGACCGGGGACGGCACCACAGGATGGCCCGACGCCGGCCCGTACGACCGGATTATCGTCTCCTTCGCCGTCCGCCGCGTACCGACAGCCCTGGTGGAGCAGCTGGCGCCGGGCGGGCGCGCCCTGATGACGCTCGGGACGTCGTCGCCGTCGTGGCCGGGCCTGGTCGTGATCGACAAACGGCCGGACGGGACCGTGGAGGCGGAGCTGCGCGCGGTCGAGTTCGGGCACCGCGCCGGTGCCGGCTTCGACCGGCTGTTCCTGACCGCTGCGTTCCGCGACACGATCACCACGGCCGACGGGCCGACGCAGCGAACCCGGGTCGCGCCGCCGGCGGACACGGCGCGCGGCATGTGGCTGGCCCTCGACGCCCTGCACCCCGGGCTGGTGCGCCACTTCGGGGCCGAGGACCTGGCGATCGGCGCGCCTGAGTGCGGGTCGTGGATGCGCGTGCGAGCCGTCGGGCCCCGCCAGTGGGACGTGACGACCTGCGGCCCCCGGGACATCTGGGCGGAGATCCAGGACGCCGCCGCCCGCTGGCGGGCGGCCGGTGAACCGCCCGCCTACCGGATCCACCTCGACACCGACGATGTCCAGCGGGCCACCAGCCCGAACGGCGCCCTGACCTGGCAACTCCCCCGTACTCCCGGAGATTCACGATGACCCGCCCCCACCAGCCGGCCTCCGCGGCAGTCTCGGCCGAGGCCCTGTTCGGGTCCGAGGCCGCCGACTACGCCCGTTACCGTCCCGGCCTACCGGACGACGCAATCCACCTCCTGGCCGCCACCCAGCACGGCGTACCCGGCCCCGTCCTGCTGGACCTGGGGACCGGCACCGGCCAGGTGCCCCGCGCGCTGCTGCCTGTCCTGCGCCGACTGGTTCACGTCGACCTGGTCGACGTGAACCAGCACATGCTTGAGACGGCCCTCACCGCCCTCGAACCGGCCTGCGGGTCCTGCTCGGTGACCACCTTCACCGGCGAAGCGCACACCTTCACCCCCAGCGCGCCCGGCCGAGCACCCACCTTGATCACCAGCTGCCGGTCCTTCCATTGGATGGCCCGCCCCGAGGTCCTGGACATGGCCGATCGGGTGGCCGCGCCGCACGCCGCCGTGGCGATCATGGGAGACGGCAGCCTGTGGATCCATGAAGCGGACTGGACCGCGGCCCTTCGGCGGCTGGTCCAGACCTACCTCGGCGAGGAGCGTCGCGCGGGCACCCGCGGCACGTACGCCGGACCGAGCCGCTCCTACGAGGACGACCTCGCCGACTCGGCGTTCAACGACGTGACCGAGTACCGCTTTCCCGTCGCCCGCGCCTGGACTTCCGAGGACGTCGTCGGCTACTTGCGCACCACCAGCTTCGCCCGCCCCGCCCTCTTCGCCGACCGGCACACCGAGTTCGAGGCCCAGGCGCTCGGCCTCCTCCGGGGGCATGCACGCGGCGGTGTCCTGCAGGAGGACGCAGAGTTCACCGTGCTGCTCGCCCGCCGCCCAGGAGGTGCCGCGTGACCGGCAACCAGCGGCAATGCCAGCATCCCGCCGCGTACACGTTGCCGACCCACCGGGACAGCAGCACCTCGGGGTGCCCGCGGCTCACCGTGCACTTCCAACTGCCCGGTGACGCCATCGCCTACAACCCGGCCGCCGACCGCCTGCGTCTGGTCCCGGATGCGACCGGCCCGACATGCGGCAGCAGACCTGACGCCGCGGTCGCGGCCTTCGCTCAGCGGGCGGTGGGCGCGATCACCGAGTGGACGGATACCTCGTGGAGGCGCGAGGACAGCCGGGTGTGGCGGATCCGGGGCACCGACGGCGGCACCTGGTACGTGAAGGTCCACCAGAACGACAAGTTCCATGGCCGGGAGGTCCGGGCGTTGCGGACCTGGGCCGGGTCGCTGGGCGCGGCCGCACCCCAGCTGGTGGCCACGAACGCAGAGCTGCGAGCCGTCGTCGTCACCGCACTGCCCGGCCGGCCCCTGCACGGCAGGGTTCTCGGTCCTGAGCAGGAGCGAGGGATCTTCCACCGGATCGGTGCGCTGGCACGCCGCATCCATGAGGCCTCGCCTTCACACCCGGCCCCCGTCGGCAGCGGACCAGCCGTCGGCAAGGCCGACCGGCACCTGGAAGCGGCTCGGCCTCATCTTGCCCAGAGGGATGAGGAATTCGTCCGTGATCTGGTCCGACAAGCCGAGGACCTGGAGCCGCTGGAGTGGGTGGAGACACACGGGGACTTCCAGCTCCGCAACATCCTGCTGGACGACTCCGACGACTCCGTGGCCATAATCGATCTGGAGAGAAGCGAGCCTGGCCCTGCGGTGCGAGATCTGGTCCGTCTGTCCGACGCCTGGGCCAACCGGCCTGATCTGTATGCGGCGTTCATGGCCGGGTACGGCAGGCTCCTGACCGCCGCCGAAGAGGCCCGCCTCGTCATCGACGCAGCGCTCGATTCCGTGAGCGGGATCTCGTACGGCGTCGCCCACGGCGACCCCGAGCTGGTCGAACGCGGTCGGCGGACCCTGGCCCGCCTGCGCGCCGAGCACCGTGCAGCCCTCTCACCGACAGGAGATACAAGGTGAACGCTGAGACGTCACCCACTGCCGCGGCCGAGCCGCGCGACGCCGCCGGCGGGCCGCCGCTCCAGCTCCACTCCGTCTACTCCCCCGGCCACTCCTGGCACATGATCGGCGGCGCGATGGATCTGGGTGAGCGGCCCTGGGACGCGGTAGTGCGCGAGTGCCGGGAAGAGACCGGCATGACCGCCGCGGGCCCGCCCCGGCTGCTGGCCACCGTGCACGGGCAGCCCCGGGAGCAGCGTCCGTACAGCGCGCTGCGGCTGATCTTCTACGGCGGTCGCCTCACCGCTGAACAGGTCCGGGGCATCACCCTCGATCCGCGCGAGCGCGACGAGGTCCGCGTCCTGCCCTTGGCCGAGTGGGAGGCCTTGATGCCGGCCCGCGATTTCGCGCGGCGTGCCGTGGAGGAAGCCCGCCGCACCGGCGTGGCCGCATACGTCGACACCTGGGGGAACGCATGAGCGCCAGCAGCATCGTCTTGATGTCCGACCGGAGAGTCGCCGCGATCCCTGTCCAGGAGCGCGGCGAGGTCCTCCTCGATGCCCGGGTGCACGGCCTGATGGTCGACGACCGTAAGCAGGACGCTGCGGGCGCCTGGGCCCACGTACGTCAGGGCGTGCTCACGCGGCTCCAGCAGGCGCAATCACTGCTCCCCGGCGGTGTGCGGTTGCTGTTCATCGAGGGGTACCGGCCCCCGTCCCTGCAGCGCCGGTACTTCGAGGAGTACTCCGACGAGCTCGCGCGCGCCCATCCGGACTGGCAGGCCGCCGCGATCCGGGAGGCCGCCAGCCGCTTCGTATCGCCTCCGGAGATCGCGCCGCACTCCGCCGGCGCGGCCGTCGACGTGACGCTCGTCGACCATCGGGGCCGCGAACTGGACATGGGTACCCGGGTGAATGCGTCTCCGGAGGAATCTTCCGGCGCCTGCTACACCGACGCCGCCGGCCTCAGTGTCCGGGCCCGCACGAACCGGGCCACGTTGAGTCGCACGCTGGCCACCGCAGGCTTGATCAATTACGGCACGGAGTGGTGGCACTGGTCGTTCGGCGACCGGTACTGGGCGCTGCAGACCCAGCAGCCGGCCGCCCTCTACGGCCCCGTCGAACTGCCCTGACACCGCCTTTCACGAACAAGGAGCGACCTGTGGGATACACCCGGACTGACTGGTCCGAGCACTACAGCGAGGGGCGAGGTTTCCGGCGGCTCGGTGACCAGGAGAAGGGCCTGCTCGTCGAGCACGCCCCGGCCGCCGAGGGCGGCCGCGCGCTCGACATCGGCTGTGGCACCGGCGAGTTGGCGGTGTTCCTGGCCTCGCTCGGCTACGCTGTGGATGCTGTGGACTTCGCCGAGGGCGCACTCGAGCGTGCCCGAGCGGAACACTCGGCCGTTGACGGCGTGCGCTGGCTGTGCCTGGACCTTGAGCGCGACGACCCGGCACCGCTCCACGAGGACGGATACGACCTGGTTACGCTGCGCCTGATGTACCCGTTCCTGACCAGGCGGATGAGCGTCGTGCACGCGCTCGGTGAACGGCTGCGGTCCGGCGGCACACTCGTCGTCATCACCCCAGTGGTCGGGCAGACGCCTGAGGAGCGCCGCAGGATCGCTCTCGATGAGGACGAGATCGGTCTGCTCACCGAAGGCTGGGAGACGGTCGAGCGGCTGGAGGCGGACCAGCTGGCCGCTCTGGTCCTGCGCGGCCCGTGCCACACCGGCACCCGGGCGGTGGAGCGGCAGCAACCACCTGCCGGTCCGGCTGTGACGGGCGCCCTCGCGGTCGTCACCGACGAGGCCGGCCGGGTCCTGCTCGGCCGCTCGCGGCGGGGCATGTGGGAACTTCCCGGCGGCAAGAACGTCGGTTCCGAATCGTTCGAGGCGGCCGCGGTGCGCGAACTCTCCGAGGAGACCGGCCTCGCCGCTGCGGTCGAAAACGCATACGTGGTGACGATGCTCGCCGACGCGGCCGGCGACGTCCCGCGGCTCACCGCGGTCGTCCGCATCACCACCTGGTCCGGGACACTGACCAACCCCGAGGCGGACAAGTTCGACCGCTGGGAGTTCGTCGACCTGCACGCACTCTCCTGCATCGGCGCCGTGTTCGTCCCTGCCGCCCAGTCGCTGGATGCCGTGTGGCCCGGAGTCGTTCCCGACCTGCCTCCCGTCGTCTCCTACCCTCTCGCCGTCGACCAGCCGCCGGTGCCGGGTGAGCCGGCCGCAGCGGTCCGGCTGCGTCAGGCGATGGCCGAGACGGTGATCGACGGGGGCTGGGCCCCGTCCGAGCCGGTCCGCGACGCGCTGCGGACCGTGCCCCGCCACCGCTTCGCCCCGGAGGCAAGCCTCTCGGGCGCGTACGACGGCGGCGACCGGGCCGTGATCACCCGGCGCGACGAGACCGGAACGGCAATCAGCTCGGTGTCCGCGGCCTGGCTCCAGGCCGACATGATCGAAACCTTGCGCCTTCGGTCGGGCGCGATCGTGTTCGAGGCAGGCTCCGGCGGCTACAACGCCGAGCTGATCGCCCATGTCGCCGGGCCCGACGGGCGCGTGGTCACCGTCGACATCGACCCGTGGGTCGTGCGCCGCACTCGCCGGTTCCTCACGGAGGCCGGCAGCGGCCGCGTCAGCATCGTCGAAGCCGACGCGGCCCTCGGTGCACCCGCCCGTCTCGTGCCCCGTGGCGGCTTCGACGGCAGCATGATCACCTACAACTGCTGGGACATCGCCCCGGCCTGGCGGGAGCAGCTGGCCGAGGGCGGACGGCTGGTTCTGCCACTGGAGATCGGCGGCTATACACGGGCGATCGCCTTCGAGCGGCGCGGCCAGGTGCTGCATGCCCGTCACTTCACCTTCTGCGGCTTCGTCCGAGATCAGGGACAGCAGGCCCGCACCATTCCGGTCGTGTCCCTTCTCGACGGCGGGCTGACGCTCGGCTTCGAGCACGGCACCGCCGCCGACACGACGGGCTTGGAGGAGGCACTGCGCGGGCTGCGGCACGAGATCGCCACCGGCGTGACCATGGGGCCGAACTCCTTCTTCGGCTCCCTACAGTTGTACGCGGCCACCACCCTGCCGGCTGCCTTCTGCAGGCTGGCTGCTCACCAGGACCCGGCCGAAGGGGTGACCGTCATCGGGAAGGACCGTGACGCGCCCGCGATCGTCGGCGACGCCTCGCTCGCCTACCTGACCTACGTCCAGACCCAGGACGGCGACCGCCCGGAGGACAAGGCGTGGGAGTGGGTCGTCCACGCCTTCGGCGAGCAGGGCCTGCAGCTCGCCGAGCAGCTGACGGCCACGGTCCGGGCCTGGGACCGGCACGTGCGCGCGGACGACAACCGCAAGCACGCCGATCCCGTCCTGACGGCCCATCCGGCCGGGACGCCCGACAATCTGCTGCCCGCCGGGCACGTCCTGGACAAGGAGCACTGCCGCTTGGTGGTCCGGTGGCCGGAGCGTGACGCACTGCTGCCCCGCCCTGTTGGGCGCCTGGAAGCCGGCACCGTAACGGACGGGGCGTGACGATGGAACCAGCGGGACGCGAGCCCGTGTTCGCCGCGCCGATGGAGCGCGGTGACCGAGAGCGGGTGCGGCGCGCGCACGCGGCCGCCGCCCGACAGTTCCAGGTCTCCGGGTCGGGGCCGAAGGTGTGGGGGGGGCAGGGCCGCACCCTGGGACGTCGAGCCGATGACTGCTGGCTGCGGGTCGTCTCCACCGCACCGGACAAGGTCGACGACCAACTGCCGCCCGGCGACGTGCTCGACAAGCCCAGCGCACGGCTTGTCCTCCAGTGGCCGGGCCGGACCCCAGCCGACGCACTGAGCCTGTCGACCGCAGGGGGCCAGCGTGCCTGACTCCGACGAGCTGACCCCCGAGAAGGCGGCATCCTCCACGATGCCGTCCCTGCTCGGCGTGTTCGCCCATCCCGACGACGAGAGCCTCCTCGCCGGCGGTGTCCTCACCCAGCACGCCGCCGCGCACGCGCGCACCGCCGTCGTCACCATGAGGACCGGCCCACGAAGCTGGTGATCGCCGACGTGCTCGGTATTCCACCGGGCCGGGTCGATGAGCGACCATGGCCGGAGTGGTTGGCCGAGGACCCCCTGCAACGGCGTATCCCCAGGCCCTGGACTCTCCTCGGCGCCTACACGTCACTGACCGAACTCGCAGGGAGCGCCGCCGTGGATGCAACCCGCAGGGAACTCGTCCTCATCGCCGGCGGGACGCTGACCGCCGCACTGCTCAACTGGATCACCGCCGACCCCGTGGCCGCAGGCCAGCTCACCACCGGACAGCGCATCGGCGAAGCCGCCGTGGCCCGCCTCGAAGCACGGGCCGCCGCCTTACGCAGGACCGACGACGCCGACGGCGGCGGCGTCATCCTCAAGGAAACCTCCAGCGCCCTCGAACTGGCGACCGGACTCCTGCGCGACCGGTCCTACAGTGACCACCACGGCGCCCGCCTCTACGCAGCCGCTTCCGACCTCGCCCGCCAGCGCGCCGCCGCGATACTCGACGTACACGGATGGTCTGCCGACGCCGCCTTCGACACCGCCCTGCGCGCCGCCCGCATAGCGGGCGACGACGCACTCGGCGCCAACGTCCTCAACTTCTGGACCGTGTCCGCCTACAACACCGGCCGGTACACCGACGCCGAGGCCATGGCCTCGGCCGGACTCGCCGCCGTACGCGGCCGCTCCACCCCAGCGTCGAAGCGATGCTCACCTCTCGCCGCGGCCGCGCCCGCGCCCACCTCGGCGACGCCCGATGCTGGGACGACTTCCACCGTGCCCAAGCCCTCCTGTCCAAGGCGGCCGGCCACGACGACCCGGACTGGTCGTACTGGTTCGACGAAGCGGAAGTCCTCGGGGCACGGGCCTCTAGCCACCGCGACATGGACCAGCCCGGCCCCGCCGCAGCCGCCTTCGCCCAGGCCCACGCAATCATCGACCCGGCCCACGTCCGCACCTCTGCCCTCTACACCGCGCGCCAGGCAGACGCCCTGCTGGCGAAAGGCGAGATCGAACACGCCTGCGCGGCCGCGGGTTACGCCCTGAACCTCACCGAAGCCATCAGCTCCCACCGTTCCACCGTCCCCCTCCTCGAACTCACCGAACGACTCGCCCGGTACGACACCACACCAGCCGTCCGGGACCTTCGGGAACGAGCACGCGCCGTTCTGACCGCATGAGCAAGCCGCGGCCCTCGCCATGACGTCCGCCGGAGATGTCGGCATCACTCTGGCTCAGCTTTTCGACTCGCATTCGAGCGGGATCATTCGAATCGGACGACTCGGATTCGAACGCGGCGATCGCGGGGATTCCCGGGGGCCCTCTTGTCAGAGCCGGAGGGCGAGGGTCTCCGCGTGGCTCAGACATGTGGCGGCCTGGAGGAGGTCACCGTCGGCGGCGGCACCGTGGGCCATGCTGGTCATCAGCGCCACGTCGTAAAGAACGCCGGGATCATCGGTGTCCGCCTTGCCCTCTTCCTCGAGCCGGGCATCCAGCACTTCGCACGCCCGGCCAAGAGCGTCGGTCCAGTCGCCGTCGAACACCTTGCGCGGCAGTCCCGACAGTGCGGCGAGCCACAGGTCGGCGTGGGATCGCAGGATCTCCACAGGCCGGCGGTGGTCGTGCACGATTCCGCACGGGTGTTTGGGGACCGCACCGGGGGTGAGCGGGCCCGGCCACGCGGGCAGGGCTTCGGCGTGAGCGGGGCACAGGTACATCTTCCAGGCCGGGCCGGCTCCGGTGTCCGGGCCCTGCCGGGTCGCGGTGGCGCTCGCGTCGCAGTGCAGGACATGGCGCAGCGAGGTGAGCGTCCTTCTCCCGGCAGAGGTCTGTGTCCCGAACCGCTCCACGTACCAGCTGATTTCGTGGGGCAGTTGCTCGGCCAGGCTGAACAGGTAGTCGATGATGTTCTCGTAGAGGGTGTCCATGTTCGGCGGACTGACCTCGGCCAGCCGGGCGGTCTCGATCTCACCGCTCCACGCGCCATGGCATCCCTGCGCAACCTGGCCATCGGCGCTCTCCGGCTCACCGACCGGACGAACATCGCCGCTGGACTCCGCCACCACACCCGCGACGCCAACCGTCCACTGACCACCCTCGGCATCACGTGATCAACCAGGACCTCACCTGAACGACGCAGCCCTGCGTACACCCCGGAGGGCTGGCGGCCGTGGCGCGATGCGGCAGACGAGGTGCAGATGGCCGTCACCACGCATGCCGCGGAGCCGGGGATGTCGCGGGTCGATTCTGGACGGAGAGCAGCGTCGTGATGGCGTAAGCCAGACATTCCGCCGGTGGATCCTGCGTTGCGCCAACTCAGCATTGAGGGTGAACGGAACGTCAAACCATCGGGCATGGACGGTCAAAGACAGACCTTGAGCTCGCCTGGCAGCCTCGAAGTCCGACTTCAAGGAGGCAAGATGCAGCGTTTGGGACGTGCGTGCGCCGTAGGAGCAATGATGGCTGCTCTCGTGGGAGGAGTGGCGGGCACCTCGGTCGCCGCCACCGCCGACACGCCTCGGGCGGATCCTTCCGTCCAGGCCGCGAGGTGGACGTACACGGGGTTGGCCTACGGCTCAGAGAAGTTGTGTAAGCAAGGTGCCAAGGACTGGGTGGGGAAGTACGGACCCGTCCTCGGCTCGCAGTGCATACCGGAGGGCCGTAACTGGGAGCTGTGGGTCCTGGTGTACTGAACCACGCGGGCGGTGTGACCGGGGGCGGCGCAGGACACACCGCCCCCGGGAGCCTGCGGCTCAATGCCGTTGCGTTAGTGGTCGTGCCATCGGTGGTTCAGCGTGATCACGGCGGGAGGGCGGTGGCTAGTGGCGCTACGGCGGCCCGGCGGCGCTGAGCGCCCTGGACGGCACACTCGTACCGCCGCCCGAGACTGAGGCCGCGGCACGCGAGCAACTGCCGCAGGTACGGATTCCAGGCCGGTCAGGACCGCCCAGGCCGCGCCGGACCCGTGGCCGTCTGCAGCTGGTCGGCGAGGACGTCGAGCCGCGCTGGGGCTCGGACGGGCGCTGGTACCCGTACCAGAAGGAGCGCGGCCAGTGGTGGGCGGCGGGCCCGCCCGCCACCGACGCCGACGAGGCGCTGTACGGAGCCCTCGGCGCACAGTGACCCTGCGGTGCCTCGGCGAGGCGCTGAACGATCCGGTCTCCGCCCTGCTGGTGTCGGCCGAGCGCTCGCCGGCCGCCGAATTCCCGCCGTCGAAGGATCGCCGCTACCGGGTGACAGACCCCTACCTGCGGTTCTGGCCGCACCTGCTCGGCCCTTCCACGGAGGAGATCGAGCGAGGGCGGGGCGAGCTTCCAGCGAGCTGTTCGTCCTGAGCCATGTGGTGCGCGGCACTGTGGTGGCGAGCGGCTGTGACTCGAACCGGCTGTTCCGGCCCAGGGTCGTGTCCGGCCCGCTGACGTGCGGCGATGGCTCCGTGGCGAGCGGAGCCGTGTCAGGAGCCGTAATGAGAGGGAAACGCGACACCGTCTCGACTTGAAACGTGCGCGGTGCACTTTGTTCCTGTCCGCCAAGGCGGCAATCCGACGCAAATCGCACCAGGAGCACGAGAGCTGTGAGCACATCGCACTGCCATCCGTTCGTCGCGGCCGGGCGTGCCCGGACCCCGCGAGCTCGTCGCGCACAGCTCCGCAGCCGGGGTGGACGTCGTGCATGACGCGCTGTGGCTGGTCGGCTCGGCGGGCGGGCTCCTGTGTCTCGCCGGTCATCTGCCGGCCCCCGCGCGCCAGTGGGGGCCGCACGCGGTCGCCCTGGCGGCCATGTTGCCGATGGGGCTCCGGGCGGAGGAGGCGGGGCCGCTGATGGCGGGAGCAGCCGCCGCGCTCGCCGCCGCCTGTCTGTGGAACGCGCGCGTGGGCCGCTCGTTCCGCCGAGGTGCCGAGGTGGTGAACCTGGCCATGATGGCGCTGCTGGCGGCGGTGTCGATCCTCCCGCGGGGTCAGCACGGCACCGGCGGTCACGGTGGCTCCGCGCCGGTCGCGACGGAACCGTGGTTGGCGCTGTTCTTCGTCGGATGCTGGGCCGTGGTCCGCGCGGCTGTCGTGCTCGTCTCCCAGGCGTGGCCGGCGCCCGGCGTCCCGTCCGGTGCCCCGTCCAGGGGGTTGCCTGGAGTTGCCCCGGCTCGCCCCGGGCGCCGTGTGGCGCTGCTCCGGGAGTCGGGGGCCCTGCTCATGGTCGCCGCCATGGCCGGAATGGTCGAAGCGGCGTGAGGAACGTTCGGCCGTCATAGCAAGGTCTTCCACAATGGGATCTCAATGTGTAAGTATTGGATCCAATGTTGGGATGATCGCATGCAAGGGGAGAGTGATGCTCAGACACGAGGACAATGTGCGCGTGACGCGCAGCGGCCCGGGTACACCGCTGGGTCGGCTCCTGCGGGCTTACTGGCAGCCCGTCGCCCTTGTCTCGGAGATGCCCGAAGACCGCCCGGTCAAGGCGGTCCGGGTCATGAGCGAGGACCTTGTCCTCTTTCGTCGGGATGAGGTTTCCGTCGAGGTCGGCGAGGGCGGATCAGCCGCGGCGGTCCCCACGGGTGAATGGGGTCTGGTCGGCCGCTACTGCGCGCACCGCGGGGTCGATCTCTCGTACGGGCGGCGGGAGAACGGCGGGCTGCGTTGCCTCTACCACGGGTGGCTGTACGGGCCGGACGGCCGGTGTCTGGAGCAGCCCGCGGAGCCCGAGCACAGCTCGTTCGCCGAGAAGGTGCGCATCCCGAGCTATCCGTGTGTAGAACGCAACGGCATCGTCTTTGCCTACCTCGGTGCCGGAGACCCGCCGCCCTTTCCGGCCTACGACTGCTTCCGCGCCCCCGAGTCGTACACCTTCGCCTTCAAAGGACGGTGGCAGTGCAACTGGCTGCAGGGCTTGGAGGGTGGTATCGACCCGAGCCATGTCTCCTTCCTGCACCGCTTCGTCGGAGAGGACCCGCGCGAGGCGTACGGGCAGCAGTTCAGCGAGGAGGTGGCGGGCACCGGGAAGAAGCTGTCGGAGCTGGTCGGCGACAACTTCCGCCCGGACATCGAGGTGGAGGGCGCCGAGCACGGTCTCCGGGTCTTCGCGCTGCGCGATCTTACCGAGGACGTACGGCACGTGCGGATCACCAACCTGGTGTTCCCGAACGCCTTCGTGGTGCCCTTCGGCAACAGCAAGTCCTTCTGCCAGTGGCACGTCCCCATCGACGACGAGAACCACTACTGGTTCATGATCCTCTACGACTTCGAGGAGGTCACCGACCAGGAGACGCTGCTGACTCAGCGGCTGAGGGAAGTCTCGCTGCCGGACTACCGTCCGCTGCGCAACCGGACGAACGACTGGGGCTTCGACCCCACGGAGCAGCGGGAACTCACCTATACGGGCATGGGTCTGGACATCAACGTCCACGACCAGTGGGCGGTGGAGAGCATGGGGCCCGTCCAGGACCGCACCGTCGAGCGGCTGGGTGTGTCCGACCGCGCCGTCACGGCCAACCGGCGGCTGCTGCTGAAGGCGATCGACTCCTTCGAGAACGGCAACCCGGTGCCGGGTCTGCCGCTGGACGTGGAGTCCGCCGAGGAGTTGACCGGTCCCCCCGCCATCGACACCGTCACGCCCGCCGAGGACTGGGAACGGGCCTGGCGGGAGCGGGAGTCGGAGCGGCGTAGGCGGTCTCCGTGGGCCGGGCGGGATGTGCGTCGTGCGCAGTGCTGACGAACGGCCGCGGGCCGAGGGCGGCGAGGGCCTGAAGGTGCGCCCGCTGACGAACGCCGGAGCCGGAGGCTTCGTGGAACGGCACGGTCTGTGGGACGACAGGCAGCACGCCGCCGCCGGTCAGATCCGCCGTGTGATCGACGAACTCGGCCTGGACATGGTGCGGTTCTCCTTCGCCGACCAGCACGGAGTGTTGCGCGGCAAGACGCTGACCCGCGACGCGGTGCCCGGCGCGCTGCGTTCCGGAGTCACCGCCCCGTCCTCGCTGCTGCTGAAGGACACCTCCGGCAGGACCGTCCTCCCGGTGTTCTCGGGCAGCGACCCACGGGTCGATCGGCGCTTCGCCGGCGCCGGCGACATCGTCCTGGTGCCTGATCCGACGACGTTCCGGGTGCTGCCCTGGACGGAGCGCACCGGCTGGATCCTGTGCGATGTGTTCCACCCGGACGGCACGCCCGCGCCGTTCTGCCCGCGCGGGATGCTGCGCGGCAGGCTGGACGCGCTGGCCGGGGCGGGGTACGACCTCACGGTCGGCGTGGAGCTGGAGTTCCACGTCTTCCGTCCGGCGGCGGGGTCCGTACGGCTGGGTGCGGGCAGGCCGGGGACGCCCGGCCCGGCGCCCGAGGTGGAGCCGGTGAATGACGGTTCGCAACTGCTGCACGAGGAGGGTCTTGACCGGCTCGACGGGCTGGTGGGGCTGCTGCACCGCGGGCTCACCGGCCTGGATCTTCCGTTGCGCTCCCTCGAACTCGAATTCGGGCCGAATCAGCTGGAGTTGACGCTGGACGCGCGGGGCGCCGCGCGGGCCGCGGACGACGCGCTGCTGGCGCGGGCGGCGGTGCGGCAGATCTGCCGGAGGAACGGCTACCACGCGACGTTCATGTCCCGTCCGGCCGGTGCGGAGACCGCGTCGACAGGCTGGCACCTGCACCAGTCGCTGCGCTCCCGGGCGACCGGCGAGACCGTCTTCGACCCTTCGGCGGCGCGGGATGGGGACGGTGAGGTGCTGTCGGCACAGGGCCGGCACTACCTGGCCGGGCTGCTGGAGCACGCTTCCGCCGCCACCGTGTTCACCACCCCCACCGTCAACGGGTACAAGCGGTACCTGCCCCTGTCGCTGGCGCCGGACCGGGTGGTGTGGGGGGTCGACAACAAGGGGGCCATGGTGCGGGTCGTCGGCGGTCCGGGCACCGGCGGCGTACGGCTGGAGAACAGATCGGGGGAGCCGGCGGCCAACCCGTATCTCTACGTGGCGTCGCAGGTGGTCAGCGGGATGGACGGGATGGCCCGAAGACTCGATCCCGGCCCGCCGGTCCTCGACCCGTACGACGCGAAGGCCCCGGGACTTCCAGGGTCGCTGGCCGAGGCGCTGGACGCGCTCGACGCGGATCCGGTTTTCGCCCGCGCGCTCGGCCCGCACGTCATCTCTTGGCTCACCGCGATCAAACGTGCCGAGTTCGCACGCTACTTGGGCCATGTCTCGGACTGGGAGCAGCGCGAGTACTTCGACCTCGTCTGACGGCGGCCCCAGGGCTCCGCTCCCGCGACACACAGGTAGGTCCCATGCCCCGCATCCGATCCAGGAAGACCCCATGACCATGTTTACCGCACAGCCCATGGAGCTGGAACCCTTCTTCGTCGACGGCCGGTGGATCGCCCCCGGAGACCACCGTACGTTCCCGGTCGTCGACCCGGCCTCGGGCACCGCCCTGGCGCATGTCGCGCAGGCCACGTCCGGCGACGTGGACGCCGCTGTGGAGGCCGCGGCCCGTGCGCACGAGGACGGCCGCTGGCGGAGTCTGCCCGCCGCGGAGAGGACCCGCGTGCTGAACCGAGTCGCGGAGCTGATCGAGGAGCATGCCGAAGAGCTGGCGGTGCTGGAGACCCGGGACAACGGTAAGCCGATCGAGAGGTCGCGCGCCGACACGGCGATGAGCGCGAAGACTTTCCGGCACTTCGCAGGTGCCCCGACGCGGCTGACCGGCACCGTCGTTCCCGTCGACGGTGGACACCACATCTACACGGTGCCCGAGCCGGCGGGCGTGGCCGCGTTGATCCTGCCGTGGAACTTCCCCATCATGACCGGCTGCTTCAAGCTGGCCCCCGCGCTCGCCGCGGGCTGCACCGTCGTCGTCAAGCCCGCCGAGCAGACCCCGCTGACCATGCTCCGCGTCGCCGCCCTGTGCGAAGAGGCGGGCCTGCCGGCGGGCGTGCTCAACGTGCTGACCGGAGACGGCGCGGTGGGCGCCGCACTCACCGCGCACCCCGGCGTGGCCAAGGTGTCCTTCACCGGCTCCACCGAGGTCGGCCGACAGGTCATGGCGGCCGCTGCCCCCTCCGTCAAGCGCCTCACCCTGGAACTCGGCGGCAAGAGCCCCAACATCATCTTCGCCGACGCCGACCTCGACGCCGCCGTCACCACCGCGATGCGGGCCGCCTTCGGCCACTCGGGGCAGATGTGCACGGCCGGCAGCAGGCTGCTGGTCCAGCGCTCCGTCCTCGCCGAGATGGAGGAACGTCTCGCAGAGGCGGTACGCGGGGTCCCGATGGGCAACGGACTGGACGGTGGTGTCACCGTCGGACCGCTGGTCTCCGAGGAGCAGCGGGCGCAGGTTCTCGAATACGTCGAAGCCGGCGTCGCCGAGGGCGCGACCCTCGTGGTCGGCGGCGGCGTGCCGGACCGGGTCGGCTTCTTCGTCGAGCCCACGCTTTTCACCGGCGTCACCCACATGATGCGGATCGCCCGCGAGGAGATCTTCGGCCCGGTGCTCGGCGTCATCCCGTTCGAGGACGAGGAGGAAGCCGTCGCCATCGGCAACGACACCGCCTACGGCCTCGCGGCCGGTGTCTGGACCAAAGACCTGTCCCGGGCGCACCGGATGGCGGCGCGGCTGCGGGCGGGGACCGTCTGGATCAACACCTACAACATCTTCGACCCGGCCCTTCCCTTCGGCGGCTTGGGCGACTCCGGACTAGGCCGGGACCTGGGCGACGACGCCCTCTATTCCTACTGCGAGCGCAAGGCGGTGGTCGTCGCACTATGAACGCCAACACAGCCGGCACCGCGGCGCCAGCGGAGTCCCCGGCCGCCGCCCGGAACGGGGCCTTCGACGTAGCGGCGCTGCGCGCCGCCACCCCGGGCATGCTGCACGCCCGCCATCTGAACGCGGCGGGCGCCGCGCTGCCCAGCCGGGCGACGCTGTCCGCCGTCACCGAGCACCTGCGTCTGGAGTCCCTGCTGGGCGGTTACGAAGCCGCCGAGGCGCTGAGCGCGCGCACCGAGGAGGTGTACCGCGCGGCGGCGCGGCTGCTCGGCGCCAGGCCCGAGGACATCGCGCTGGTGGAGAGCGCGTCGGTGGCCTGGCAACGCGCGCTCGGCGCACTGCGGCTCGGGGCGGGGGACCGGGTCCTGGCCACCTCGTCCACGTACGTCAGCTCGGCCCTGCACCTGCTGGAACTGCGGGAGTCGCACGGCATCGTGCTGGAGGTGCTGCCCGCGGACGCGAGCGGACAGGTGGACCTCGGTGCGCTGGAGAGGGCCCTGCGCGAGCCTGCGGCGCTCGTCACGGTCGCCCATGTGCCCACCTCGTCGGGGCTGGTGGAACCGGTCGCCGAGGTCGGCGCGCTGGCCGCCCGCGCGGGCGTGCCGATGCTGCTGGACGCGACGCAGTCGCTCGGGCAACTCCCGGTCAGCGTCGAGGGTATGGGCTGCGGGATCGTCGTCGCCACCGGCCGTAAGTTCCTGCGCGGCCCGCGCGGGACCGGGCTGTTGTACGTAGCTCCGGAGCTGCGCGCGACGGCCCGGCCCGCGGCCCCCGATGTGCGGGGGGCCGCGTGGTCGGCGGCCCACCGCTACGAACTCGTGGCCGGGGCCCAGCGCTACGAGACGTGGGAAGCCTCCCACGCGCTGCGGCTGGGTCTTGGCACGGCCCTTCAGGAGACGCTCGAGCTAGGGGTGGAGCGCATCAGAGACCACGTGACCGCGCTGGCCGGGCGGATGCGGGCCGGACTGTCCGGCGTACCCGGGATCCTGGTCACCGATCCGCCCGCGGCGGCGTCGGGGATCGTCACCTTCCTTCGGGAGGACGAGGACCCGCGCCAGACCGTGCGGGACCTGCGCGCCACCGGCTGCCGCCTCACGACGGTGCCCGCCGCGCACGGGCAGTGGGACCTGGGGCGGCGCGGGCTGGCGCGGGTGGCGCGGGCCTCCTTCCACGTCTACAACAGTGAGGACGACGTGGACGCCCTCCTTGCCTCTCTGGCGGAGCGGGAACGGCGACACGGAACCGCGGCACTCGCCGCACCCCGGCCCGCCGGAGCTGCGCTCGCGGGGCGCGTCCCCGGCCCCCCCGCCGCTGCGGGAGGACCTGTCACCGACCCGGCCGCCGTTGCGGGGGAGCCCGCCCCGGGCCCCGTGCTTCGCGCTCGAGCCGGGCGTGGTGGCGGGCGGGCCGACGTGATCGTCGTCGGGGCCGGGATTCACGGGTCCTCCGCCGCTTGGCATCTGGCGGCCCGGGGTGCACGCGTCGTCCACCTCGACCGGTTCCCGGCGGGCCACACCCGGGGCTCCTCGCACGGCCGGACCCGGATGATCAGGCGCGCGTACCCCTCCCCTGTCTGGGATCCGCTGGTCGACACCGCCTACGCGGCCTGGGCGGAACTCGAACTGGCCGCCGGACAGCGGCTGGTGACCAGGACCGGTGGTCTGTACGCCCGCGCGGCCGACGCCCCGATCACCCTGCGCGGCCCCGGCTGCGAACAGGTGGACCACGTCCGCGCCGCGGAGCTGTTCCCGGGCCTGCGGCTGTGCGAGGGCTTCTCCGCGACGCACGACCCGGCCGCCGGAGTCATCGACGCGGCGGCCTCGCTCACGGCGCTGGCCTCGCTCGGCCGGGTCCACGGGGTGGACCGGCGGGACGGCTGCGCCGTACTCGGCTGGCGTCGGGACGGCGACGGCGTACGCGTCGAGACGGAGACGGGCGTGCTGCGGGCCGACCGGCTGGTCGTCGCCGCGGGCCCTTGGACCGGCGAACTGCTCCCCGCCTTCGCCGGACCGCTGAGCGTCGTGCGGATCGTCAACGTGCACCTCGGCTCCTCCCGGCAGCACCTGCTCCAGCCGCCGCTCCTCGGCCCGTTCTCGGTCGATGTCCCGGACCTGGGCCTGCTGTACGGCATCCCCTCCTTCGACGGCGCAGGCGTCAAGATCGGACTGGACCACGGCCCGGAGGAGGACCCGTCGGCGCCGGCCGAGCCGGTCACCGCCGCCGAGCGCGACCGGCTCCTGGGCCTGGCCTCGCGGTTCCTCCCGGCCGCCGACGGTCCGGTGGAGGAGACGATCACCTGCCGCTACACGATGGCACCGAACAATCGGTTCGCCGTCGGGCGGCTGCCCGGCGAGAAGCGGGTCCTGGTCGTCGCGGCCTGCTCCGGCCACGGCTTCAAGTTCGGCCCCGCCCTGGGCGCCGCTCTCGCGGACCTGGCGGAGGGCAAGGAGCGGGCCGACCTGGATTTCCTGTCCCCGGCCGCGATGGCCGGCACCGCGGAAACGGGCCGCCCCGGGGCCGCCGGGCCGACGCGGGAGGCCCGGACATGACCCCCGGTGCCCGCGCGGGCGAAGCGTCAAGAGCTGTTGCCCAACTCCGATTCGGATCAGACCGAGGGGCGCGGGGCTGTCGAATCCAAGGCGGAGGTGCCGAGCCCCTCGGGCCCGGAGCGGGGCCGGACAACGGCTTCTCAGCCCCGGAAGACGGTGGCCGACCGCTGCTCGTACCACCGGGCCAATTGCTCGCCAGCACTGATCACGTGGGCTTTCATCTGGCGGCGGGCGTCTTCTGCGTCCTCGGCGGCGAGCGCTTCGACGATCCGTTCGTGCTCACGGATGTTGTCCTCACGATGACGGGGGTTGTCCCGGAGGACGAGGGCGGAGATGTTGCGCGGGAACGCCTCGTTGATGTCTTTGATCGCCCGGGCGAGCCGTTCGTTGCCGGCCGTGGTGTGGATGAGCGTGTGGAAGCAGTCGTTCGCCGAGGTGGAGGGCGAGGCGCCCTCCTCGGGTCCGGTCCGGCCGCTCATCGTCCGCACCGTCTCGTTGGCCTCGCGAAGCTCCCGCAGCACATCGAGGGTGATCGCTCGTACGGCACGTACGCAGGCGAGCCCTTCGAGCTCGGCGCGCACCTCGTAAGCCTCGCGGACCTCCCAGGGGGCGGGAACCCGGACGACGGCGCCCCGGTTGGGCAGCACCTCGATGAGACCGCCGGCCTGGAGCTGGCGCAGCGCCTCCCGCACGGGAGTGCGGCTCACGCCGAGGGCCTTGGCGAGCTCGGCCTGGCGGAGCTGGGCTCCAATGGGGATCAGGCCGGAGAGGATGCGGGCCCTGATGGCGGCGGCCGTGTCGTCGACGAGGGCCTTGCCCGTTCCTCCGGGCGAACTCTCGTCCTGTGCTGGGGCGGTGTCCATGAAGCCTCCGTCTGGTCGGGAAAGGGCGGGTCGGCGGTCCGGGAAGTGGCGCGGCCGCACCGGGAGCCCCGGCCCCGGCAGGAGGCGGGACTCCCTTGTGGACTCTATGCCGACCATTATGTATCCAGTTCGGTGATTTCAGGATCCACTACTGGATCCGCAGTTCACGCGAGTGAGTGGAGCAAGCCATGAATCGTCCTGGAAGTGTCAGCACGCGCGTGCACGCGCGGCGGGACCGTACCCACCCCATCGACCCGCTGTCCCCCGCGGAGATCGACGCGGCGGTCGCCGTCGCGCGGGCCGACGGACGGCTCGGCGAGCGGACCCGGTTCTGGGGCGCGGTCCTGGACGAGAACTTCGCCCGCGAGGTCATGGCCGGCAGGCATCCCGAGGGCGAACTGCGGGTCGGGCTGGTCGCGATGGACCACGACCTGCCCGGCGGTTGGGAGATCGACGTCCAGCTCGGCGCCGAGCCGCGCTGTCTCGACTGGCGGCCGGTGGACATCCGCCGCCCCGGCATCACCTCGACCGAGGCGCGCGCCGCGGCCCAAGCGTGCAGGGAGAGTCCGCTGTTCCGTGAGGCGCTGGCCCGGCGCGGCATCCACGACGTGTCTCTGACGGTGATCGACGCCGAGTCGATCGGTGGCTTCGTGCCGGAGAAGTACAAGGACCGCCGCATCACCTGGGGTTCGGTCTGGCACCGGGTCCAGGAGGACGACAACGCCTACGTCCGTCCCGTACAGGGTGTGATCCCCCTCGTCGACATGGCGACGATGGAGGTGCTGGAGGTCGAGGACCACGGCGTCGTCCCGGTCTCGGAGGAGCCCGGCCCGCTGGCGGCGGGCGGCTTCGGCCCGGACCGCGAGGGCCTCAAGCCGCTGGAAGTGGTGCAGCCTGAGGGCCCGAGCTTCACCGTCGACGGCCACCGGGTCCGCTGGCAGGGCTGGGACTTCCGGATCGGCTTCACCCACCGTGAGGGCCTGGTCCTGTACGACCTGCGGTTCCTGGAGCGCTCGGTGCTCAAGCGTGCCGCCTGCAACGAGATGTACGTCCCCTACCTCGACCCGAGCTCCACGCAGTTCCGCAAGAACTTCTTCGACTGGGGCGAGTACGGCGCGGGCCCGCTCACCAACTCCCTGGCGCTGGGCTGCGACTGCCTGGGGGTCATCCACTACTTCGACGCGGCCTACCTCGGCGGCGACGGCACCGCCCAGGAGATCACCCAGGCGATCTGCATGCACGAGGAGGACGACGGCATCCTCTGGAAGCACAACGACCTGCGCCGCGGGGTGAGTGAGGTGCGCCGCTCCCGGCGGCTGATCATCTCCTGCTTCCAGACGGTGGCCAACTACGACTACGGCTTCTACTGGTCGCTCTACCAGGACGGCAGGATCGAGCTGGAGATCAAGCTGACCGGCATGCTGTCGGCCTCCGGCATCCAGGAGGGCGAGGAGGTGCGCCACGGCCGGGTGGTCTCGCGCACCGTCCAGACCCCCACACATCAACACTACTTCGGCCTGCGCCTGGACGCCGCCGTCGACGGCCCGCGCAACCGCCTGGTGGAGGAGAACGCCGAGGCCGAGGACGACCCGGCCCACGACCCGTACGGCAACGCGGTCCGGATGGTGCGTACGCCGCTGCTCTCCGAGTCCGAGGCCGCCCGCCGGACCAGCCCGGAGACGGCGCGGCACTGGCGAGTGGAGAGCGCCGAGCGGACGAACCGCTACGGGGAGCCGACGGCGTACCGGCTGCTGCTGCCCCACACCACCCGGCCGTTCGCGCGGCCCGACTCGGTGATGGCCCGTCGGGCGCCCTTCGTCCACCAGCATCTGTGGGCGACCGTCTCGGACCCGGCCGAGCAGTATCTCGGAGGCCAGTACCCGAACCAGGCGGAGCCCGGAGAGGACGGTGTACACGTCTGGCAACGGAAGAACCGTTCGCTGGACGGGGCGGAGCTGGTGCTGTGGCCGGTCGTGGGATCGCACCACTTCCCGCGTCCCGAGCAGTGGCCGGTCATGCCGGTCGACAAGGTGAGGCTGGTCTTCGAGCCCGACGGATTCTTCGACCGCAACCCCGCCATGGACATCCCCGACCCCTCCGCCGGCGGCAGCGGCGACCACTGCTGCGCGGACTGACCGACCGTCACACACCATGTGATGTCAACTTATGCCAGTAGTTGTCACACAAGTTTGCATTTAATCAGCTCGCAATATCCGGGATACACCCGTGAAGCGCGAGTCGGACACGATACTTTGGATCCAATCCTTTGTTGATTAGATCCATTCCTTAGAGGGATGGCGCCGCCAAGGAGGCACTCATGCCGGATCAGTCGCAGAGATCGCCCTCACACCAGCAGGCCGCACCGGACGTCTCGCGCCGCACCATGTTGCGCGGAGCAGGCGTCCTCGGTGTCGGAGTGGGATTCGGACTCACTCCCCTGCTCACCGCCTGCGGTGTGGTCGACGGGGCCGGGAAGTCCGGTGGAGGATCCGGCAGGGGCGGCACCCTGACCCTCGGCATCGACTCCACCAGTGCCGTCAACGACCCCGCCTTCTACACCACGCTCGGCGACTGGATGGCGGTGGACTGCGTCTGCCGCGGCCTCACCTTCATATCCTTCGCGTCCAACGAACCCACCGGAGACCTCGCGAAGAGCTGGACGATCTCCGACGACCAGCTCACCTACACCTTCGCCCTCCGCGAGGGCGTGAGGTTCCACGACGGCACGACCCTCACCTCCGCGGACGTCCTGGCAAGCCTCGACCGGCAGTTCGACCCCGAGAACAAGACCCTGCCCAAGGGCGCCACCAGACCACTCGGCTCGCTCGGCGCGAACGTCGCCTCGCTCACCGCCGAGGGCGAACTCACCGTCAAGATGGTGCTCAAGACGCCGGACCGCACCGTCCTCGCCCAGCTCTCCGACATCGGCGGACGCGTCATCTCCAAGGCGGCCCTCGACAAGTACGGCGCCGACATCGGCAAGCACCTCGTCGGTACAGGCCCCTTCCAGCTCTCCTCGGCCACCTCCGGCCAGTCGATCACCCTCAAGGCGTTCGACGGCTTCCGGCTCGGTCGCCCACCGGTCGACCGACTGGTCCTGCGCCAGGTGCAGGACCAGTCGACGATCGTCAGCTCCCTGCTCAGCGGCGACCTGTCCGCCACCCAGTTCACTCCCTACTCGGCCGCCCAGCAGCTGAAGTCCGACCCCGCGGTCACCGTCCACGACACCCCGGCCGGCTTCGACGCGATCCTGATGATCGATGCCCGGCGCGTCCCCGAGCTGAAGGTACGCAAGGCCATCAACCTGGCCATCGACCGCAAGGCGATCCTGCAACAAGCCTTCTACGGCATCGGCAGCGAACCGAAGGGCTACGCCATCCCGCCGGCCCAGAACGGCTACGACACCAGCCTCGCCGATCTCAGCGAGAGGAACCTCGCGCAGGCCAAGAAGCTGCTCGCCGAGGCCGGGGCGCAGGGCCGCGAGATCGGGCTCATGGCGGCCAGCGACTCCTGGCACCCCAAGGCCGCCCAGATCATCAAGCAGAACCTGGAGGACGCCGGGTTCACGGTGAAGACCGCGTCCGTCGACCCGGCGTCCTACTTCAGCCGGCTCGCCGACACGAAGGACGACTTCCACGACCTGATGATCTGGGAACGCAACTCCTACGTGCCCGATCCCAACAACATGGTCGGTTCCATGGCCAACCCCGCCGGTCTCTACGGCAGCACCATCACCGGTATGGACACGCTGAAAGGCGCCGAGACGCTGGCGGACGAGTTGCGAGAGGCCAAAAACCTGCCGGAGGGCCCGAAACGCACCGCCGCCTACTCCCGGATACAGCGGCGCTGGGCGGAGGAGTACATGGTGATCTCCATGCTGGCCTGCTCCACCAATCTGGTGGTCAGCGGCGCCGACGTGAAGGGCATGAACACCGCCGCCCTCAGCACCCACCGCTGTTTCATGGAGAATGCCAGTGTCTGACCCGGTGGGTGCCGTGACCGGCGCCATCGAGGTGCCGGCGGGGGACGCCGGTCCCCCCGTCCCCCGCCCCGCTCCCCCCAGGGGCCGGGCGGGGCGGCCAGGCCCGCTCGAGTGGCTGCGCGGCCTGGGCATCGGCGGATCCTGGCCGGCCGTGGTGTCCTGGGTGTTCCTGGCCGCCGTGATCCTCATCGCCCTCGTCGGGCCGCTGCTGATCCAGGCCGACCCGGCACGCCAGACTCCCTCGGCGCTGCTGCCCATCGGCTCGCCGGGCCATCCGCTCGGCACCGACGATCTGGGCCGCGACGAACTGGCCCGGCTGGTGTACGGGGCGCGTCCCCTGCTGCTGGTGTCCTTCGCGGCAACCGCCCTCGCCGCCGCGGCCGGCACCGGTATCGGCCTGCTCGCGGGCTACGTCGGCGGGATTGCCGAGCAGACGCTGATGCGTGTCGTCGACCTGGCGCTCGCGTTCCCGTCGATCCTGCTCGTCATCCTGCTGGTGGCCGCGGCGGGACCGGGCACCGTGAGCCTCACTGTCGGCATCGGCGTCTCCCTGGCACCCGGCCTGGCCCGGCTGGCCCGCGCCCTCACCACCCGGGAGGCCGCCAAGGACTACGTCGTCGCCTCCCGGCTCGGCGGAACCCGTACACCCCGTGTGCTGGTCCAGGAAATCCTGCCCAACATCGCCGGGCCCATGCTGGCCCAGGTGGTGATGACCCTCTCTGTCGCCGCCGGATTCGCCGCCGGCCTGTCCTATCTCGGCCTCGGTATCCAACCGCCCACGTCCGACTGGGGCTACATGGTCCAGGCCGGTCAGGAGTTCCTGCACTCCGCACCGCGGCTGGTGGTGCTCCCCGCGGGCCTGACCCTGCTGTACGTCGTGGCCTGCAACTTCGTCGGCGACGACCTGCGGGATTCGCTCGACCCCCGGGGGACCGTATGAGCACCCTCACCGTGCCTCGTCCCCGGGGCCCGCGACGCCCCGGCTCCGGGAGCCTCGGCACCCTCCGGGTCATGGCCGCCCGGCTGCTGACCGTGCCGGTCGTGCTGTTCGCGCTGGCGTCCCTGGTGTTCCTCGCCATGCGTCTACTGCCCGGCTCACCCGCCGCATCCCTCGCGGGTGGCGGAACAAACCTGTCGGCCGAGCAGATCGCGGAGAACGAGGCGCGCGCCGGCCAGGCCCTGGGCCTCGACCAGCCGCTGTTCACCCAGTACGTGAGCTATCTCGACGACCTGGTGCACCTGCGGTTCGGTTCATCGTTCTTCGGCTCCAACAGTGTCCTCAGCCTGCTCGGCGACGCGCTGCCGGGCACCATCGAACTGACCGTGGCCGCGATGGCGTTGGCGGTGCTGATGGGGGTGACCACCGGCGTGCTCGCCGCACTGCGCAGGGGCACCTGGGTGGACACCGTCACCAGGACCGTGGCCACCGTGAGCTTCTCGCTGCCGTGGTTCGCGCTCGGTGTCCTCGGCATCGTCGTCTTCGGTGTCCAACTGCGCTGGCTGCCCGTACTCGGCCGGCTGCCCAGCTCGCTCGACTACTCGCCGACGACGAACTTCGTGCTGATCGACGCCGTCCTGCAGAACCGGCCCGAGCTGGTCGGCCCCTGGATCCAGCACCTCGTCCTGCCCGCCACCACCCTGGCTCTGTCGATGGCCGGCTACATCACCCGTATCGTGCGCGCCTCGGTGCTGGAGGTCCTCGGCGACGACTTCGTCAGAACCGCCCGGATGAAAGGTCTCGCGCCGGGTGCCGTGGTCCGCCGCCACGTGCTGCGCAACGCCTGGCTTCCGATCGTCACCGTCCTCGGCCTCCAGTTCGGCTCGCTACTGGGCGGCTCCGTGATCACCGAGACCGTCTTCTCCTACGGCGGTGTCGGCCAACTCCTGGTGCAGGGAGTGCTTCAGCGCGACTACCCGGTCGTGCAGGGCGCGGCCCTCGCCATCGCCCTTCTGTTCACCCTCGTCAACTACGCGGTGGACCTGCTGTACATGATCCTCGACCCACGGACAGGGAAAGGCTGAGCCACATGAACATCGTGCTGGTCCACGGCGCCGGAGGGCGCCCCACCACCTGGATCGACGTGGAGCCCCGGCTCGCCGCCCTGGGGCACCGGACCGTCACCGTCACCAATCCGCTGACCTCTCTTCAGGACGATGTCGCGCACACCACTGCCGCCGTCGAGGCGCTCCAGGGCCCGGTACTGCTCGCCGGTCACTCGTACGGGGGCGCGGTCATCACCAACGTGGGCAACCACAAGTCCGTCCGCGGACTCGTCTTCATCGCCGCGTTCGGGCCGGACAAGGGCGAGACCGTCAACGGGATCGTCGAACGGTACAAGCCCGCGGAGATATCGGCGTACATGCGGCGTGGCCCCGACGGCGAGTGGAAGTCCGAACCGGACGAGAGGTTCTGGGCCGAGATAGGCCCCGACCTATCGCCCCGCCACCGGGCCGTCGTCGAGGCCGAGGGACGCCCCGCGGCGAACCTCATCTTCAGGCAGCCGACCGGAGAGCCTGCCTGGCGCACCCTGCCCAGCTGGTACCTGGTCGCCGACGACGACCGCACCCTGCGCCCCGAGGCCCAACGGGACATGGCCGCCCGGATGAAGGCCACGACCTCGAACGTTCCCGGCAGCCACTACACCACGCTGGTGCATCCGGAACGGGTGGCCGACCTCATCCACACCGCGGCCGTGGCAGTGAGCGGCACCCCGTGACCACGCCCGCCGAGGGTGACCAGGACCGCCCCGCGCCCGAGGGGCAATCGCCGCCTGTGCTGGAGATCCGGGACCTCCGAGTCGGCTTCGACGGTCCCGCGGGCCGGCTTCCGGCCGTCGGCGGGGTCGACCTCACCCTGAGGAGGGGGGAGATCCTGGCGCTGGTCGGCGAGTCGGGCTCGGGCAAGTCCGCCCTGGCGATGAGCCTGGTCGGCCTCAACCGGGGCCCGCGTACGCATATCAGCGGGGAGGTGGAATTCGCCGGCCGCGATCTCGTCACGGCCACCGAGCGCGAACTGCGCGAGGTCCGGGGCAAGGACGTCACCGTGGTCTTCCAGGACGCGCTCGCCGCCCTCAACCCGCTGCACAGGGTGGGCGACCAGGTCGGCGAGATGATCCGCGCCCACCGCAAGGTCCCGCGGCAGCGGGCGAGGGAGCGGGCCGTGGAACTGCTCGGTGAAGTCGGCATCGCCGGCCCCCGCCGCAACGCCGGCGCCTACCCGCACCAGCTCTCCGGCGGCATGCGCCAACGCGTGATGATCGCCATGGGGCTGGCCAACGACCCGGCCGTACTGATCGCGGACGAACCCACCACGGCGCTGGACGTGACGATCCAGGCACAGGTGCTGTCCGTGCTGGAACGGGTGCGCCTCGCCCACGGCACCTCAGTCCTGCTGATCACACACGACCTCGGCGTGGTCGCCGAGGTCGCCGACCGGGTCGCCGTCATGTACGCGGGCCGAATCGTCGAGCAGGGGCTGCGCGACGACGTGCTGTTCAACCCGCAACACCCGTACACGATGGGACTTCTGGGCTCGGTGCCGCCGATCGACGGACCGGTCGCCGACCGGCTGCCCGCGATCCCCGGAAGCCCGCTGACGGGCCTGGACCGGCCCCTCGGCTGCGCGTTCGCCCCCCGGTGCGCCTTCGCCCGTAACGCCTGCCGTCAACAGCCCCTTCTGGAGCGGCGCTTCGGAGCCCCCGGCCAGCTCGACGCCTGTGTCCTGCCCGCCCCCGAACGCGACGCGGCGCGCCGGGCGGGCCCGGAACCGGCCCCGTCACCCGCCACGGAGGGGAACTCATGACCTCGTCACCGCCCCTGCCCGCCTCGCCGGTCCCCCCGGCGCGCCGGGGCACTCCGCTCATCAGGGCGGAGAAGCTGCGTGTGGAGTACCGAGGCCGCCTCGGCGGGGGCAAGTTCCGTGCCCTGCGCGACGTGGACCTGGAGATCATCGAGGGCGAGACGCTGGGTCTGGTCGGCGAGTCCGGCTGTGGCAAGTCCACCCTGGGCCGGGCCCTGCTGCGGGTCGTCGAACCCGCCGCGGGCACCATCGACTTCCTCGGGCTGAACATCACCCGGCTGCGCGGTACCCGGCTGCGGCGCACGCGGGCCGACATGCAGATGGTGTTCCAGGACCCGTTCGGTTCGCTGAACCCGCGGCGCAGGATCGCCGACATCGTCGCCGAGCCGCTGCTACGGGTCCGCGGGGCGAGCCGTGCCGAGGCGGACCGGACCGTGGCGGAACTGCTGGAGCGGGTGGGCCTCGGCGGCGAGGCCGGCGGGCGCAGGCCGCACGAGTTCTCCGGCGGGCAGCGCCAGCGCATCGGCATCGCGCGGGCGCTCGCCTCCTCGCCCAAGTTCGTGGTGGCCGACGAGGCCGTCTCCGCCCTGGACGTCTCCATCCAGGCGCAGGTGCTGAACCTGCTGTCGGACCTGGTGCGCGAGCGCGGCCTGACCATGCTCTTCATCTCCCATGACCTGGGTGTCGTACGGCACATCACCGACCGGGTGGCCGTCATGTACCTCGGGCAGATCGTCGAGATCGCCTCCCGGGACGACTTCTTCTCCGGCCCCGCCCACCCCTACTCCTCCGCGCTGCTGTCCTCGGTGCCGTCACTGCGCCCCAGCGGGCGGCGCGAACGGCAGGTCCTGGAGGGGGATCTGCCGGATCCGGCGAATCCACCGGACGGCTGTCTCTTCCAGACCCGCTGCCCCTTCGCCGACGCAACCTGCCGCACCCGTATGCCGGAGCTGACGGAGTTCGTCCCCGGGCGCAGCGTGCGCTGCCACAAGCCCTTGGTGTCCACAAGAGAGGCCGGCCCTTCATGATCATCGACGCGTACAACACCACTCAGGACGTCCGGGGACGGTCCGACTACCTCACGGGGGTACGCAAGGGGGAGGCGCCGCCGCCGCACACGCCGTTCGACCCCCGGCGGATCATCGACCGGATGGATGCGGCCGGCGTCGACATGGCGATGGTGTGCTCACTCGCCCAGCGCATCGAGAACGACTTCATCAGCTCCCTCGTCGCCGCCCACCCGGACCGCTTCTTCGGTTTCGGGCAGGCGTTGCCGCAGGCGGACGACGCGGTCGAGGAGATCGACCGGATGGCCGACGCGGGCCTGGTGGGTCTCAAGCTGCATCCCAGCCTGCACGGTTACCACGTCGCCGACCACGGGCTGCTCGACCCGTTGTTCGAGGCTTGCGCGCGGCGTGGCCTGATGGTGTTGATCAACGCTCTGGACGACTCGTTCTGCGCCCCGCTGGCGATCGAGGAGATCGCCCGCGACCACCCGGAAGTGCCGACGATCATCGCCCACATGGGCGCGGTGTGGAACGTCCCCGAGGCGATCATTGTCGCCGAGCGACAGCCCCATGTGTACCTGGAGACCTCCGCGACGCTGATGAGCGACGTCAAACGCGCCTACGCGCGGCTGGGCCCGGAGAAGATCCTGATGGGCAGCGAGTGGCCCGGCTCCGACTTCGACCTGGAGCGTATGAAAATAGCCAAGGCCGTACCGGACGACAAGGACCGGGCTCTCGTCGAGGGCGGCAACATGGCCCGGCTGCTGGGGATCTCCGTATGAGCGCCGGCGACACCGGCACAGGCGCCGGGCCGCGGGCACGGACGCGGGCACCGGCGCCGGCCGTATCCGCGGCGTCCGTCGCCGTCCCCCCTTCCATGAGCGGGGCGGACGCCGAACTGCTCGCGGTCGCGCAGGAGGTGCTGGGCCGTGTCTGGCGCGACGGCCGACACGAGGTCGCCACGGCACTGCGCACCGCCGACGGAGCCGTCCACACCGGCGTCCACGTCGAAGGATCCTGTCGGCGAAGCTCCGTCTGCGCCGAGGGCGTCGCCCTGGGAACCGCGCGTGGGGCGTACCCCGGCGGCGAGCCGCTGACTGTCATCTCGGTCGTCTCCGTCCAGATCAAACCCGCGGGCCGGTTCCGCGTCATCGCCCCGTGCGGCGTGTGCCGCGAACTGATCAGCGACTACAGCCCGGACGCCACCGTCTGGGTCACCACGCCCGACGACGACGAGGTCGTCCCGATGAGGGCCCTCGACCTGCTGCCGGAGAAGAGCCGGCGTGCATGGTGAACTCCGGCCCCAGCGAAGAAGGAAGCATCATGCCCCGTGAAGTACCTGTTCCCTCCCCCCTGCCCGTGGCCACCGGCCTCGACATCGTCCCCCTCGCCGCGGAACTGGGCGGCACCGGCTCCCCTGTCCTGTGGGAGGAGTTGACCTGGGAGGACGCGGAGACCACCGCGACCGAGCTGAACGCGGTGATCATCCCCGTCGGGGCCACGGAGCAGCACGGCCCGCACCTGCCACTCGCCGTTGACACCATCATCTGCGAGGAAGTCGCCCGTGGCGTCTCGGCGTTGACCGGCGTACCGGTCGTGCCGCCGCTCAGCTTCGGCGTGTCGGCCTCGCACGGCGACTTCGGCGGTACGGTCGCGCTGCGGCCCGAGACGATGATCGCCGTCGTGGAGGATGTCATCGACTCCCTCCACGCCTCCGGGATAAGGCAGTTCATCCTGCTCAACGGCCACATCTGGAACAACGGCGCGCTCGACGTGTCGGCGGAGAAGCTACGTGTGCGACACCGCGACTCACGCGTACGTGCCTTGGGCTACGTCACGATGTACCCCGGCCCCGAGGTCGACGGCCATGTCCGGTACGGCCGGGCTCTGATGCACGCGAACTTCTTCGAGACCTCGGTCATGCTCCACCTTCGACCCGAACTGGTGCGGATGGAGAAGGCCACCTCGCACATCGACGTGGACTCCTTCTGGGACTACCGCATGGACCAGGTCAGCGAGACCGGCGTATGGGGCCGCGACGTGGCCGACGCCCGAGCCGAACACGGTGGCGCGGAGTTCGACCGCTGCCTGCTCACCACCGCCCGCGCCGTGGCCGCCGCCGTCCGCGAGCCGTGGCCCGACCCCACCCACCGACCTGGAGCGACCGCATGACGATCTACGACATCACTCTGCCCATCCACCCCGAGATGCTGCACTGGGGACGCAAGCCCGAGGTCGAGATCGTCGAGTCCCTCGCCAACGGCGACGCCTCCAACGTGACCCGCTGGCGGCTCGGCGCCCACACCGGCACGCACGTCGACGCCCCCGCGCACTTCCGCGACGGCGCGACCCCGATCGACGAGGTGTCCTTGGACTCGCTCGTGGGACCGGCCCTGGTCGTCGACCTCACCCATGTCGAGGGCGACGTGGAGCCGTCCCACCTGGAGAAGGGCGGGGCCGCCGGGTACCGGCGCGTCCTGCTGAAGACCTCCAACTCGGGCGGGCCGCTCAAGGAGCCCGAGCGCGCCCCGCGGTGGGTGGGACTGTCACCGGAGGCCGCCGACTGGCTGATCGCCCAGCGGGTGGAGCTCATCGGCATCGACTACCTCACCATCGAGAGCCACCACCGCACCGATACCTGGGACGTCCACCACGCCCTGCTGGGCGCAGGCGTGCTCATCCTGGAGAACGCCGACCTGGACGAGGTACCCGCCGGTGAGTACGACCTGGCTTGCCTTCCCACCAAACTGGTCGGCGCCGACGGGTCCTTCGCCCGCGCCATCCTCACCACTCGGGACTGACCGTGGCCACGATCGCGATCGCCGCCCCGCACCCCGCCGGTATCAGGGCGGCACGCCAGGCCGCCGCCGAGGGCGGAGGTGTGGTCGATGCGGCACTTGCCGCAGCCGCCGCACTGACCGTGGCCTACCCCCACCAGTGCTCCATCGGCGGTGATCTGGTCGCCCTGGTCCGCGACGCGGCGAGCGGCACCGTGCGCGCTGTGGTCTCGGCGGGGGCCGCCGCGACGGCCGCCGGCCCGGAGCCGCTGAAGGCCTCCGGGCCGCGGATGCCCGCGGGCGGCCCGCACACGGTGACCGTCCCCGGAGTGGTGGCCGGCTGGGCGGAGCTGGCCCGGATCGGTGCGCGGCTGCCCCTCGGCCGGGCGCTGGCCCCGGCCCTGGCCCTGGCCCGGGACGGAGTCGCCGTCAGTGAGGGCCTGGCGCGGGCGATCCGGAACCGGCTCGACGTCGTACGCGCAGACCCGGGCCTCTCCGCGCTGCTGCTCGACGCGGCGGGCGAGCCCCTGCCCGTCGGCGCGCCCTTGATCCAGGCTGCCCTGGCCGCGACCCTGGACGAACTCTCGGAGGACTGGCGGCACTTCTACACCGGACCGACCGCACGGCGCCTGATATCGGGTCTGCGCGCACGCGGCAGCCTGCTCGATCTCGCGGACTTCGCCGCGCACCGGGCGGAGAACACCGAAGCGCTGAGCCTGACCCGGGACGGTGTCACCTGGTGGGCGGCTCCGCCTCCCACCCAGGGCGCCGCACTGCTCGCCGTGCTCGGCGCCGACGGCGACCGGCTGACCGCCGCGCGCAGCGCGGAACTGCGCCGTGACACTCTGCTCGGCGATCCCCGGTGCGGGGCGGTGGACCTCGACGGTCTGCTGCTGCGCGAGCACCGCGAGAGCGCCGCGTTGCCTTCCGGGCCCAGACCGGCCGGAGATACGGTGGCCGTCACCGCCGTCGACGACGAAGGCAATGCCGTCACCCTCATTCAGAGCGTGTTCCAGAGCTTCGGCTCCGGCATCGCGGAACCCACCACGGGCGTGGTGCTGCACAACCGGGGCTCGGCCTTCAGCCTCGACCCCGCGCACCCCGGAGCGCTGCGCCCCGGGGCACGGCCCCCGCACACTCTGTGTCCGGCACTCGCCACCGGCCCCGACCGCGTCGTGGCGCTCGGCTGCCAGGGCGGCCGAGCGCAGGCGTGGATCCTCGCCCAGGTGGGGACCGAACTCATTGACGCCGCCGACCCCGGCGCGCTGCTGGCCCGGCCCCGATGGGTCATCGGCTCCCGCGATCTGGGCCGTTCACGACCCACCCTCGTCCTCGAACCCGGCGTACCGGACGCGCGGCACCTGGCCGACACGGCGCACGGTCTGGGGCTGGCGGTGGCGGAAGTGGCAGGGCCACACGACGAGGCGGGCCACGTACAGACGGCGAGGATGCGCGCCGGCGTGGTCGACGCGGCGAGCGACCCCCGGGCCGACGGGACCGCTGTCGTCCTTCGGCTCTGAACGCGTCCACGACCCTCCCCCGGCTGACTCGGGAGGCGGACGTCGTCAACCTGCCCACTGCACAGGGCGGGTGGGTGCCGTACGGAGAGCGGCACATCGGAATCGCGGGCTTGCATGGACTGGATGTCGTCGGGCTGGGCTGTGTTTCGGGGCGGCGGTCGCAGGTCGTGCGGGGAGAGGCGGAGCGTTGTGGCGCCGTTGAGGGACGATGACCCGAGGGTGATCGGGGGCTTCACGCTCGTGTCGGCTCTCGAACACCGCTACCGAGACGAGCTGAGGGCTGCCGCCCTCCTGACGGGAACCGCCCTGAGCGTGCTCACCGTGACCGCGATGCTGTACATGCCCCACGCTGAGGGAGGGATTCGGCGCGGCAAGACCGCCTCGAACCCTCCAGTGGCAATGAGCCGTCCCGGCCTCGGGCGAAGTGGTTGCGGGTACCGGCCGGGAGGGTATCCGGCCCCGCGCGGGGCGGGTCCGGCCTTCGCCCGTCCGCCTTGTTCGCCACCCAGGGGCGGCACCTCGGCGGAGGGCACGGTCAGGAGCCGAGAATCCTGCGCTTCTGCTCCTCGAACTCCGCATCGGTGAGCACCCCTTGGGCTTTGAGTTCACCGAGTTCCTTCAGCTGGGCCATCGTGCTGTTCGTGTCGTCGGCCGGCTGGGCGGGCGGCGGGGGCGCTGGGGCTGCTTCGGGCTGCTCGGCGGCAGCCTGCTGGGCCCAGCGGCCCTGCTGGCGTCGTGACACCCGATTGGAGACGGCGGTGGCGGTTCCGGCGACGACGGCTGTGCGTGCGACCCCGCGGATCAGACCTGGCATGTTTCTTCTCCCTGGTGTCTGTGGTTCTGGTTCTTGAGCCGGCCCCGGCCCGAAGGAGCGGAGAAGACCGCCTCCGGAAGCGGACCGGCAAGCTCAGGAATCCGGCCCGGCGGGCCCGGCTTCGGAGGAAGAGCCTGATTCGTCTGCGTCGAGCGCGGCCAGGACGGCTTGGACCGGGATGCGCCCGCCGGCCACCAGTTGCGCGCCACCGCGCCGCAGCGCCCTGGCAAGCGGCGCTGCCCACAGGTTTTCGTAGACCAGAATGCCCGCAGAGTCGCCGGGCTCGAGAACAGCGGCCGCCTCCTCCATGTCGTCCCGGCCGAGCAGGCCGGAGGAAGCTCCTTCGAAGACGGCCAGGTCGGCAGTCCTGCCCCCGGTCAGGTCGGCGAGTTCCATGGCAACGACCGAGTTGTCGGGCTCCTTCTTGACGAACACCAGGTCCAAGATCCGGATAGTCCCTCGGTCGACGAGATCGACCAGCAGGGGCAGCCCTTCCCCCGTCATGTGGCTGCCCGGAAATTCGACCACCAGGTAGTCGATCGGTCCCATCTCGTCCACATCGTCGCCCATGTCCATTCCTCACTCACTGTCTGATTGAGGGAGCTGCTCAGCCGCGGAGCGACCGCAGCAGCTCGGTTTTCGCCGAAGCCGAGTTCGCAGGCGGTCCAAGATGCCCGTTCACTGCCGGGCCAGGTGCATACGCATCTCGCTGTCGGCGTCGGTGATGAGCTCGCCAGACAGGTCGACGGTCACGCTGTGGAGCAGACCGGTGAACCGGAACGGTGACCGGTAGTCGGACGTGACCGGTTGGCCTGGGTTGGCGCCGCAGGTCAGGCCGCCGGGGTTGAACATGATGGGGGTGGTCACCGGGAAGTCGGCCTCTGCCACGAGGCGGCGGTCGATGTAGAGCTGGGCGCGCCCCGGGGTGCCCTTGCCGGTGGCGAGGTCGGGCTTGTCGGCCGGTTCGAATTCGAAGCGCAGCTCGTGGCGGCCCGCGGGCACCGGGTCGGTCGTGGACACGGTGTAGAGGGCTCGCGAGACGTAGTTGTGGACGTACGTCAGCTTGCCGTCCTTGAGGTAGAAGCTCCAGCCGCCAGCGCCCGAACCCTGGCTCATCAGTACGCCTTCGGCGCCGCCGGCGGGGATCTCGGCGACGGCGGTGATGCTGTGCGGCCGGTTGAGCACCCGGGGCGCGACGGAGGCCGGCAGCGTCTGGGTGCCGGGCCGGAAGATGTAGCTGGTCCGCTCCTTGGTGATCTGGGGGCGTTCCACGGTCATCCGTGCGAGGGCGCTGCCGTCGATCGGCAGCACGTCGTACTTGCCTGCCTCGACGTACCACAGCGACACCATTTCGATGAGCTTGTCGCGGTGGTCTGCGGCGGTGTCACGGGTTTCCGCGAAGTCCTCGTCGATGTGGTAGAGCTCCCAGGAACGGGCGTCCAGCCGGGAGAGCGTCTCGGAGCTGATGGGTGCGCCGAAGGGCTGCTGCGCCTCGCTGAAGGAGGGCCCCGGCCAGGGGCATACGGCACGCCAGCCGTCGTGATCGATGGCGCGGTGGCCGAGCATTTCGAAGTACTGGGTGTGGTGGCGCGTCGGCGCGTTCGGATTGTCGAAGGTGTGGGCGAAGCTGACGCCGTGCAGGGGGGACTGGGTGACGCCCTTGATGGTGTCGGGCGGTTCGATCCCGAGGACGTCGAGGACGGTGGGAACCATGTCCACGAGGTGGGCGTACTGAGTGCGCACCTCTCCCCGCGCCTTGATGCCGCGCGGCCAGTGAACGAGGAACGGGTCGCTGGCGCCGCCGCGGTACGTCTCCCGCTTCCAGCGCCGGAACGGGGTGTTGCCTGCCCAGGTCCAGCCCCAGGGGTAGTGGTTGAACGTGGTCGGGCCGCCGAGTTCGTCGATCGCCTCGAGACTGTCCTGGATCGGTTCGGGGGCGTTGTTGAAGAACTGCGCCTCGTTGGCGGTCCCGGTGGCCCCGCCCTCCGCGCTGGCCCCGTTGTCGGATACGACCATGATCAGGGTGTTGTCGAGTTCGCCGGTCTCCCTGAGGAAGCCCAGCAGCCGCCCGATCTGGTGGTCGGTGTGGGACAGGAATCCGGCGTAGACCTCCATCATCCGGGTGGCGAGGCGCCGGGCGTCCGGGGACAGGGACTCCCATTGCGGGACATCCGGATCGTGGCGGGACAGCACGGCATCGGGAGGTATCACGCCCAGCCGCTTCTGGTTGGCGAACGTCACCTCCCGGTAGGCGTCCCAGCCTTCGTCGAACCGGCCCCGGTAGCGGTCCGCCCACTCGCGCGGCACGTGGTGCGGTGCGTGGGTGGCCCCGGGGCAGAAGTGGAGGAAGAACGGCTTGTCGGGAGCGACCTGCTTGGCGTCGGAGATGAAGAGCATCGCCTTGTCCGCCAGGTCCTCGGTCAGGTGGTAGCCGTCTTCCGGTGAGCCGGGGGGATCGACCTGGTGGTTGTCGTACAGGAGGTCCGGATACCACTGGTTGGTGTCACCACCGAGGAAGCCGTAGAACCGTTCGAAACCACGGCCGAGCGGCCAGCGGGCATAGGGGCCGGCGGGGGACTCCTGCTCCGAGGGCATCAGATGCCACTTGCCGAGCATGTACGTGTTGTATCCGTGCTCCAGCAGCATCTCGGACAGGAACCCGTTCTCGAACGGGATGTTGCCGTTGTAGCCCGGGTATCCGGTGGCCATCTCGGTGACCGCCGCCATGCCGTTGGCGTGGTGGTTGCGGCCGGTGATGATGCAGGAACGCGACGGTGAGCACAGCGCCGTGGTGTGCATGTTGTTGTAGAGCAGCCCGTCGGCGGCCAGCCCGTCGAGGCTGGGGGTCTCCATCGGACTCCCGTAGCAGCCGAGTTGTCCGTAGCCCGTGTCGTCGAGCACGATCGCCAGCACGTTGGGGGATCCCGGTACCGCGCGTGGTGGTTCGGGCCATGCGGGGCTGGACACATCCGTGGTCCGCCCGATCACTCCGGGGAACCCGCTTCCTGGCTTGTACTCGTTCACTGGCATCGTGCCTGTCCTCCTTCCGCCGTTCCGCCGAGTGGCTCTGCGGAACGGCGGATGCGGTGAGTGATACCGAGCTGTCTTCGGCACCGCGCCGTGGTCCGGTGCCGCTGGGCCCTTGACCGGTGATGTCCAGTCGGCTGCGTGGACGGGCTGATACGAATGCCGGCCGTCGCGGGCGCTCATGTCACCATCCCCCACTCCGGTCAACCGG
This sequence comes from Streptomyces sp. NPDC088124, assembly GCF_040685895.1. Classification (NCBI taxonomy): domain Bacteria; kingdom Bacillati; phylum Actinomycetota; class Actinomycetes; order Kitasatosporales; family Streptomycetaceae; genus Streptomyces; species Streptomyces sp. NPDC088124. The sequence continues at coordinate 45,422 of NZ_JBFBJB010000011.1, forward strand.
AGGGCCGCATGCGGACCGCTCCGCGATGCTCATGAGCCCACATGATGGTTCGGCCAACGGGTGAGATTTCCGTAGCACGCTTTTGTCTGGCATGCGGGTTTTTCGGCCGCGGTCGATTCCGTATGCGCTCCGGTTGCCCCTCCGCTACGCGTAACGCACCATTCATGCTAGATCCTGGCCATGACGACTGCCACTGGAGCGATAGCCGAATCCGCTCCTCGCGCACGGTGGCCCAGTGGCGGTCGAGGGGCGAGTATCGCATGGCCGACTAGTCCACTTGCCCGAAAGAGCTCACTATTATGCCCACCATCTGAGTGGAGCGCGGGACTCCCGCATCTTGTGCAAATCACTCGGGGAGGGGGAGAGAACGGTGGCACTCATGGCTCGGCATTGGTATCCGCTCGCCGAGAGCGGAGATGAATTCCTGAATACCGCCCCCTTCCGCTATGCGTACTCCGTGGAGACCACCGCCCCTGCCGAGCGGATCTGGGAGGTCCTGACCGGAGAGGATCTGGTCCACTGGGTATGGGTGTTCACCGGCCTGCGCTGGGCTTCGCCGCGCCCGTTCGGTGTCGGAACGGTACGCGATGTCACGTTGCTGAGAGTGTTCACCGCTCGTGAACGCTTTTTCCGCTGGGAGGACGCGCATCGATATATGTTCGGCGTTTTCGAGGCGTCTCTTCCCGGTCTCCGCCGCGCGGCGGAGGACTGGTCCATCGATTCCAGGCCCTCCGGCTCACGCCTCACTTGGACGATGGCTATCGAGGCAACCCCACTGGCCACGCCATTGTTGTGGATCAGCAGTCCGGTCATCAGGTTCGTGCAACGCCGCGCCATGCGCACCATCCGTGTCCACGTCGGCAGTTGAGTCGGATTCCCGGCTTTCCAGTCGGTAGACCGCCGGGCTTGGCGGCGGTCTACCGACTCCCACCAATGTGCTTCGCCGCCGTGATCCGTGCGCTTCCGGCGCGAGGTAGCGGTGCCGGCCCCCGGAATGCGAATGGTCCGCCTCGATCCTCGTTCGGCTCTGTGAGCGGGCACACAGAGATCGGCAGGACCGCGGACGTACAATGAGCGTGAAATGCGGCTCCGACGATGCAGGGGGCACGCGAGGCCCGGAGCTGACCGCGACGTGGCCGTCGACGGGAAGTGTCCCCACACTGCGAAGGGCTCGGATGGTGTATCTGGCTTCCTCGACCGACGAGCGGGTGCGGGCGGTGAGCGAGGCGCTGAGCCCGTACACGTGGCGAGGACTCACCCCTGAAATGGTCAGCCGTCGCGCGCTCGCCGCGATCGACGAACCCGGAACGGCCGATGCGGCGCCGGCGGCCCGCCATGACGAGCGGATCGGAGTACTCGTCGAGTTCCTGAGGGGCTGCCGGTGGCGCTCACTGACAGTCGGCGCTGTGAGCCGCCAGATGGTGGCTGCCCTGGACGGGTGGCGTCACGAAAGCCAGTGGCTCGAGATCGAGTTGCGCTGGCTGTCGGACGGAGACAGCTGAGACACGGCTTGGAGACGCCCGGGCCGCGCCATCACTTTTCGGGCCGGTCCAGGGAGCCGAGCCTGCGGCGCCCCGGGGACTCGGGTACGGGCGCCCCCTCGCGCAGGCCGCGGGTGGCGGCCGCGGCCTTCTCGTACCAGCGGCCGTACCGCTCGGCGAGGGCCACGGCCGAGACGCCGTGCAGAAGGACGCTGAGGCCGACGGTGACCGCGACCACTCTGCCCAGCAGTTCCACCCCTGGAACGTGGGCGGATTCCTCCACCACGAGCAATCCCAGCACGACGGATGCGAGACCGCGTGGCCCGAACCACCCGATGTACGCCACCGTCGGCGCCCGCAGCCCGCTCCCGACGAGGGAGAGGGCCACCGGCACCATTCTGACGACGGTGAGACTGAGCACTGCGTAGAGGACGATTCGCCAGCTCAGGTGCTCCAGTGCGGGGCCGAGCAGCACCGCCCCGAAGACCAGAAGGCTGATCGACGCCAGGAGTCCTCCGAGGTTCTCGGCGAACTCGGCGGTGCGGTCAGGGCTTTCCTTCTCGCGGCCGGTCCGGTAGCGGCGCAGGGCGAACCCGAAGGCGAATCCGGCGACCCAGGCGGCGATGAAGCCGCTGCCGTCCGTCACGACGCCGAGTCCGTACGCCGCCACCGCGACGGCCAGCACATGGACCTGCCGCCACTCCCGCGTGACCCACCCCCTCGCCCTGGACCACTGCAGCAGCCGACCTCCCAGCCCACCGACCACAAGGCCCAGGGCGGTGCTCAGCACGAGTGCGCGCCAGAAGACACCCCCCGCCCCCTCCGCCGCATAACGCGTGCCCGGAATGGCGGCCAGGAACAGGACGAAGAACGGCAGCACCATGCCGTCGTTCAGGCCGCTTTCCACATTCAGTCCGTGCCGTACGAGCGCCGGGACCCGGGGATTGGAGATGGCGGTCTTGCCCAGGGCGGCGTCGGTGGGGGCGAGGATCGCGCCGACGAGTGCGAGCTCCCACACCGTCAGCCCCGGCAGCAACGGCCAGGCGAGCAGCCAGCCCGCCCCGATGCTCAGCGGCAGTCCGATGCCCAGCAGACGGCCCGGCAGAAAGCCCCCGGCCGCGAGGTCATGTCTGCGGACCGTCATGGCATCGGTGAACAGCACCAGGGTCAGCGCGGCTTCGAGAAGGGCGATGACCGGCGCGGTGTCGCGCTCCTGGTCGATGATGTCCAGCACGGCCGGCCCGATGAGGATCCCGCAACCGACGAACACGATCGCCGACGACAGCGGCGTCGAGGACAGCCGACGCGAAACCAGTGCGTACCCGGCAGTGACACCCGCCACCGCCACACCGGTCCAGGCACCACCGCTCATGCTCCTGCCCTCCGGATCCACCCGCCGGACATGCCCGGCGAAACGTCGACTCGTGCGCGGCTGCGACAGCCTGGCTGGTCCCTTTGAACGCCCGCTCACCTTCTTCTACAGGGCGGCGAGGGGCTGCCCGCCGACATCGACCGGGACACGCCGGAGGGTGCCGTGGAGTTGCTCCGGTCTGACAGACACCGATGGGTTTGCGAGCTATGCGGCTGCGTAGAGCACTCTATGTGGTGTTTTCATGGCGTGACGACGTTCGTGGTGGCTGGGCTGAGCTGGCCGTTCGCCGAATGGCGGCGCCGGGGGTTGTAGAAGCCAAGGCCGGATCCCTGCCTCGTCGCATCGCTGACCGAACGTCAGGCTGGTGTATTGGGAGCCCTTGTCGCTGTGATGGACGAGGCCGGGGCGGGGTCTCCTCCTTCTCGTCGCTGGTCAGGCCGGGGCGTTCCCCGCTGTCCACCCGGTCCTGGCTGGTCCAGGTGCGGATGGTCTGGGCAGACGGCTCGAACTCCTTCGCCAGCTCCTCCGGCGACGGGCCGGCCCGCACCAGCTCGACTATCTGGCGACGGAACTCCGGCGGGTAGGCCGGACGCGTCCTTGGCACGATGAACTCCTCCTTGCGGGACCCAGTGCCCCAAAGCGAAAGGTTGCCCATCAAACCGGGGCAACTTCAGGCCTGCTCCCGCCCGGTCGGATGGTCACATCCGATGAAGGCGACGGAGATCGACAGCCCTTGTGGCTCAGTGGCGGGCCAGCCGCGCCTGAGCTGTGGACGCGGATGCACACCGAACACGCACGTTCCGGCTTGTGGCCGCTGCTCCTCGACGCGCTGGACCCGAACGATGGCGAGTTCCGCCCTTGGGGGTCCGGGGAGGTCTTCCCTGAGCAGATGTCCTCCCCGGCAAGTCATGATCCTGCTGGCCTTCTCGCACAGTGGTGGGCGACCTACACGGCCGTCGATGAAGACGACGACATGCTCGACGTCGAAAGGCGCCTCGCTGTTACGGCCCCAGGACCAAAATGCAATCCTCGCTACCGACAGCCCTACCACTGACACGAAACCAGGAGATCGCACTCAGCCAGGTGAGAACTTCCGGCGCGGCACGGGCGTCTGTCCGTCGAATGCACGCACAGACATAGGAGTTCACATGGCCGTACGTACGAAGCACAGGATCCGACCGCCCCGTTCGTCCGCGGCGCACCGCGGCGGCGCGCGGCGCGCGTGGATGGGTGCGCTGACCGTGGCCGCGCTGGTGAGTACCGCGCTCACCGGCCCCGCCGTGGCCGCTTCGGCCGGGCAGGACGCGGACGGGAACGGGTCATGGACCGGGAGGGCCGGCCACTACGCCACTCAGCAGCAACTGGCCGCCGCCGTCAGGGACGGGGTCCCCGGCGCGCTGGCGCGGGTGACGGACCGCGACGGCGTCTGGAACGGCACCGCCGGAGTCGCGGACCGGACCACCGGCCGCGAGCGGCTGCCCCAGGACAGGTACCGCATCGGCTCGCTCACCAAGACCTTCGTTGCCACCGTGCTGCTCCAACTGGAGGCCGAGGGACGCCTCGACCTGGACGACACCGTCGAGTCCCGACTGCCGTGGGTGGTACGCGGCAACGGCCATGACGGGCGCACCGTCACCGTGCGCCAGCTGCTCAATCACACCAGCGGGATCTTCAACTACACCTCGGACGCGGAGTTCCGCCAGAAGGTGGCTGGCGACGGCTTCCTGACGCACCGTTATGACACGTGGCTGCCGAAGCAGTTGATCGCGCAGGCCATGAGCCATTCGCCCTACTTCGCGCCCGGTTCGGGCTTCCACTACTCCAACACCAACTACATCCTCGCCGGAATGATCGTGGAGCGGGTGACAGGACGCCCGTACGGCACCGAGATCGAGCGCCGTATCCTGCGCCCGCTGGAGCTGCGCGCCACCAGCGCGCCGGGGACCGAGGTGCGGATGCCCCGTCCTTCGGGCCGGGCCTACTCGAAGCTGCTCTCGCCGGATCCCGCCGCCAAGATCCACGATGTGACCGAGCTGAACCCGACGGTCGCGGGGGCGGCAGGATCGATGATCTCCGACTCGGCCGATCTGCAACGCTTCTACCGCGCGTTGCTCCGGGGCGAGTTGCTCCCGGCGGAGCAGCTCGGCGAGATGATGGACACCGTCGACGTGGCCTCCGAGGCATCAGCGGGCTACGGTCTGGGTCTGCTCCGCCAGGAACTGCCGTGTGGTGTGGAGATCTGGGGCCACAGCGGCGATACACGAGGCTCGCTGTCCGCGGTCGCGATGACCCGCGACGGAAGCCACTCGATCGCCTTCAACTTCAACGCGGACTGGGCGGGTGACACCAAGAAGGTCGTCGAGGCGGAGTTCTGCAGCTGATCGGGCAGACCGGGCTGCTTGCGGCCGGTGGGGGCGACCGGTGTGCGCCGATCGCCCCCACCGGTGCCGGTGCCCCCTCAGCCGAAACGGCCGTTGACTCGGACGTCATCTCATTTGGTCAGCCTGCGGCAGCAGATGAGGGTGCAGGCGGGCCGTCGCGCCGGACAGCCCGAACGACGCGGCCGGCACCTGCTGCCACGTGCGCAGAAGTCCCGGTTCACACTGGTCTCAACGGTCGCCGAGAGGTCGGCGTTTCGTCTTGCGCGCAAGGCGGTGGGGGCTGCCCTCGGGGTCGCCGGGCGGGTTGTGGCTGGCGAGGAGAACGGTCAGGGCCGCGGCGGCCAGCAGCACGGACAGGGTGACGAAGCCCGCGGAGAACGTGGCCACTTGTGCCGCCAGGCCCAGCATGAGGGATCCGAGGCCGGTGCCCGCGTCGTAGCCGATGTTCCACGCGACCGAGGTGGCGTGCCGGTTCTCCGCGCCCGCGTAGTGGAACGCCTGGACGAGGGTGAGGCTCTGGAGTCCCCCGTACGCCGCCCCCAGGAGAAGCAGTCCGGCCATCAGCGCGGGGACGGTGGCGCTGTCGGAGCCGACGGCGGACGCGATCAGTGCCGTGCCCGCGCACGCGGTGAGGGCGAGGATGCCGGTGATGGGCCGCAGGGCGATTCGGTCGGCGAGTTCTCCGCAGCCCCAGCGGGCCAGGGCGGCGGTGGCGGTGAGGGCGAGCAGCCCGGTGGCGGCGAGCGCGGGGGTGGTGGTGAATTGCGGGGCGAAGGCGAGTACGGCTCCGCCTGCCGCGGTGACCAGGAGGAGCACGGCGAGGGGGCGCCGGATGCGTCGGAGGACCGTGGTCGCGGGGGCGGGGTTCCGGGCGGGGCCGTCCTGGGGTTCCGGGCTGCCGGTGCGGGCTTCGACGGCGTGGCCGAGGGCGCGTGTCCAGGGCAGGGCGAGGACGGGGAGTACGCCGCAGGCGATGACCGCGGGCAGGGCGAACGTGTGGGTCAGCCAGGGGGCCGCCGAGGTCAGGACGACCTGGGGCAGGGCGACGGCGAGACCGTAGAGGCCGATGGCCGCGCCCTGGCGTCCGCGTGGGGCCAGTACGGCCGCGGCGGTGGCACCGCAGACCGTGACGATGCCGAAGCCCGCGCCGCGCAGGGCAGTCGTCAGCAGGACGGGCAGCAGGTGGTCGCTGAGGGCCTGCAGGAGGGAGGGCAGGCCGAGCAGGAGGGCGCCGAGGGCGAGGGTGCGGGACCATCCGAGCGTGCGCAGGGTCGTTCTGACGCACAGCTGGGCCAGGACGGTGGCGGCCATGAGGACGGCGGTGACCAGGCCGGCGCCGAACTCGTCAGCTCCTCCGTGGACGGCCCATGCCGGTGAGACCGGAAGCAGGAGGGCGAATCCGGAGAAGCAGAACAGCACCACCACCAGCAGGTGCGGTATGCCCGCGGCCCGGACGATGGATTCCTTCGCGGCTGCGGACATGAGCGTCGGGTTCTCCTTGTTCACGTGCGGGAGAGGAGCGGAAACGGGGTGGTGCGGCTCAGGCGGGGCCTGGTGGCAGGTGGACGGTCATGATCAGGTGGCAGGTCTGGTCGCCTTCGCCGCGGTAGGTGTGGGTCACGTCGCCGTCGAAGGTGGCGGTCTCCCCGGCCTCGACGGAGTACTCCACGCCGTCGACGACCAGGACCATGCGGCCCTCGGTGACGCTGACGGTCTCGACGACGCCGGCCTGGTGTGGGTGGCTGGGGTACTCCTCGCCGGGCTGGAGTTTCCAGCGCCAGACCTCGACCGGGGCCGGGCCGGACGTCGTCAGCATCAGCCGGGCCTCGCTGCCCTGCTCACCCGCCCACAAAGGCATGACGGAGTCGCCGGACACCACCCGGACGCGATCCTGGGTGGCCCCTTCCATCAGGGCGGACACCGAGATGCCGAGGGTGTCGGCGAGACGGACCAGGGTGGCGAAGTTCGGGTTCCCCTGGGCCTTTTCCAGGGCGAACAGTGAGCCTTTGCTCACCTTGGCGCGCCGTCCGAGTTCGTCCAGGGACAGCCCCGCGCGGGTGCGCGCGGATCTGACGTTGTGCGCGAGCGTCCGCAGAGCCGCCTCGGTCTCCGCCATCGGTTGCCCCTCTCCTTCGTTTCGGTCTGCCGGACCATGCGGTCGTTCGGTTGACACATCACGGTCGGTTCGTCGTACAGTTTAGTCGTTCCATTGAACACTAAAGGATGTGCTGTGCTTGCTCTGCTGCTGGCCCTGGGCAGCTCCCTGGCCTACGGATGTGCCGACTTCCTCGGCGGTCTCGGTGCCCGCAAGGCCCATGTGCTGCGGACCGTGATGATCGCCGCTCCGGCCTCCCTGGTCGTCGAGCTGCTGCTGTGGCCGGTCCTCGGAGCCTCCTTCAGTCCCGGCGCCCTGGGCTGGGGCGCGGCCTCCGGCGTCGCTTCGGCCGCCGCGTTCGCCCTGCTCTACAAGACCCTGGCGATCGGGCCGATGAACGTGCTCTCCCCGGTGACCGCGCTGGTCTCCGCGATGCTGCCGGTCGGGGTCGGGCTGTTCCAGGGTGAACACCTCGGTCTGGCCGGGCTGGTGGGCCTGCCGCTGGCCCTGGCCGCGGTGATGCTGGTCAGCGCGGGAAACGGTGCGAAGTCCGCCCGCCCCTCGCGCACGGCGATCCTGCTGGCCTTCGGCGCCGGCGCCGCCATCGCCCTGCAACTGATCTTCCTGCACCAGGCCCCCTCCCACAGCGGCGTCGCCCCGCTGATCATCGGCCGTGCGGTGTCCTCCGCCGTCACCCTGACGGCCGCCGGGATGATGTACCGGAAGCTCGGTTCCGAGAAGCCCGCCTACGTGATATCGGCCACCGCCGGAGTGCTGGACTCGGTGGCGAACCTGCTGTTCCTCCTCGCCGTCCGGAGCGGCGACCTCGCCGTCGTCGCCGTGATCACCGCCCTGTACCCGGCGGGCACCGTCCTGCTCGCCCGGAGCGTCCTGGCCGAGCGCATCCACCGCGGCCAACTGGTCGGCCTGGGCACCGCGGCCGTCGCCGTCAGTCTCCTCGCCCTGACCTGACACGCCGACGCCCCGGCTTGTGCCCGCCCTCGGGCCGGCCTGTTCCCTTCGCCCGCACCCCTCATGGAAACGGATCTGTGATGACTGCCTTCCGTATCAGCCCCGCTGTCGCCGACGCCTTCCCCGACACCCTCATCGCCCTGGTCACCGCCACCGGACTACGGGGCCACGAGCCCTGGCCGGACACCACCGCGGCCCTGGAGGAGCTGGAGCAGCAGCTCGCCGACGAGAGCTGGCGGCCCGCCGACGAGAGCAACCCGCGGATCGAGGCGTGGCACACCGCCTACCGGTCCTTCGGCACCAACCCCCGCCGCATCCGCCCCAGCGTCGACGCCCTCGGCCGCCGCCTGGCGAAGAAGGGCACCCTGCCCCGGATCAACCCGGCCGTCGACTCCTACAACGCCGTCTCCGTCCGCCACGGCCTGCCCGCCGGCGCCTTCGACCTCGACCACGTCACCGGCCACGTCGACATCCGCTACGCCGACGGCAGCGAGACCTTCACCCCGCTCGGCGAACCCGACACCGTGGAGAACCCGAAGCCCGGCGAGATCATCTACGCCGACACCACCGGCGTCCTGACCCGGCACTGGAACCACCGCGACGCCCACCGCACCCGCGTCACCGAAGACTCCACCCACGTCGCTTTCGTCCTCGAAACGCTTCACGCGCCCCGCGACGGCCATCACCTCCAGACCGCCGCCGAAGAACTCCAGGGACTGCTCCTGCCCCACGCCGCGCAGACCCGCCTGCACTACCTCAGCCCCGCCCAGCCCGCAGCCACCGCCTGAACCCACCCCGCCCGGCCGCACGTCACATTGGAGGACCCGTCGTGTTCACCGGCCTGAGCGCCTTCCCGCTCACCCCGATCCCCGGCAACGGAGGCATCGACGAGAAGGCGTATGGCCGGCTCGTCCGGCGCCTGGCCACCGCCGACGTCGACTCGATCGGAGCGCTCGGCTCCACGGGCTCCTACGCCTACCTGACCCGGGCCGAACGCGCCCGCGCCGCCCGGATCGCGGTGGAGCACGCCGACCACGTCCCCGTCATCGTCGGCATCGGAGCCCTGCGCACCCGTCACGTGCTGGAAGCAGCCGAAGACGCGCAGAACGCCGGGGCCGCCGGAGTCCTCCTCGCGCCCGTTTCCTACCAGCCGCTCACCGAGGACGACGTGTTCGGCCTGTTCGAAGACGTCACCGCGAACCTGTCCGTCCCCCTGGTCATCTACGACAACCCCGGCACCACCCACTTCACCTTCACCGACGAGCTCTACACCCGGCTGGCCTGGCTCCCGAACGTGGCCTCCATCAAGATCCCCGGCGTCCCCGCCGACCCCGCGGCAGCCAAGGCACGCATCGAGCACCTGCGGCAACTGCTGCCCGCAACGATCACGATCGGAGTCAGTGGTGACGCGGACGCCGCCCGGGGCCTGAACGCAGGATGCGACACCTGGTACTCGGTCATCGGCGGCACCTTCCCCGAGCCGGCCCTCACCCTCACTCGGGCCGCACAGGGCGAACAGCCCGAGCGGGCCCAGCAGGAATCCCGGCGGCTCCAGCCGCTGTTCGACCTCTTCGCCCAGCACGGCGGATCCCTGCGCGTCATCGCAGCAGCAGCCGCCCACCTCGGCCTCACCTCGCCGGTCAACCTCCCCCTCCCGCTGCGCGGCCTGGACCCGAAGGAACGTACCCAGGTCGCCACCGTGATGAAGAGCCTGCAACTCCATGCCTGACCAACCATCACGGACACGCCGTTTCCCTCCCCGCCTGCGGAAAGGAAACGGCTGCGGCGGCCCTCACCAGACCGGCCCGGCGCTCCCGGAAGTGGCCCCGACCGTCCTCGGACCGAACACCGACAGGCGGGCGACCGACGGTCCGGACACCAGCAGTCCTGGCTGGGGGCCGCTGGCCCGCTATGTCCTCGCCGCGACCCTGGCCCGCACATCCGACGGCGGCGCCGTCGTGGCCATCGTCCTCATGGTGACCTCCAGCGGCGGATCAGGCTGGCTGGCCGGCGCGCTCGGGGCCTGCATCACCGCACCCCACCTGATGGGCCCCTTCGTCGCCCGCAGCCTGGACACCGCACGAGACGGCCGCACCGTCATCGCCGCAGCCTCCCTCGCCCACGGCACCACCCTCGCCGCCGCCGTCCTGCTCTACCCCCACGCCCACCCCGCCGTCCCCGCAGCCCTCCTGATCGTCTCCGGCCTCTTCGGCCCCCTGCTCACCGGAGGCATCAGCAGCCGCCTGCCCACCATCGCCGGCCACGGCCGACAACGCCAACGCCGCGCCCAGGGCTGGGACGTGGCCACCTACGGCATCAGCGGCACCATCGGGCCCACCCTCGTCGCCGCCGTCTCCGCCTGGGCCTCACCCTCAACCGCGGCCCTCGTCCTGGCCGCCGGGTGCTACATCGCCGCCGCCGTCATCCGCCTCCTCCCTCACACCCCGGCCCCCAGCGCCGCCTCGGACGTCCCGCGCCCCTTCCGCACACTCGCGGGCATCCTCGCCTCCGGACCGCTGCGCCGCACGCTCTATCTGACCGTGACCGTCGCCTTCAGCGTCGCCGCCCTCCCCATCACCGCCGTCTCCAGCACCCACACACTCGGCGTCAGCTCCTCCGCAGCCGGCCTCCTCACCGCCGCCTACGGCCTGGGCAACCTCGCCGGATCCGTCGGCGTCATGATCCGCCCCGCCCGCGCGGAAGCGGACCGGCTCATGACCCGCCTCGCCGCCACCATCGCCCTCACCCTCGCGGTCATCGTCCTCGCTCCCACCTTCACCCTCGCCGTCACCGGCTACGCCGCAGCCGGCATCGCCAACGCCTACTTCTTCGCCGCCACCCTCGCCGCTCGCAACGAATACGCCCCCGACAACGCCCGCGGACAGATGTTCGTCTGGGTCGGCGCCCTGAAAATCACCGCAGGATCCGCCGGAACAGCAGCCGCCGGAGCCATCATCGGCACCAGCATCCTCCTCCCCCTCCTCAGCGCCACCGCCCTCACTCTCACCAGCGCCCTGCTCTCCCGTACAGAACGCCACCACAGCGGCTGAATCCCGCCGGACCCGAGCGTCGTAGTTGGGCGGGTGCGATCGTTAAGTGCCGAGCTGCGGTCCAATCGCTCGGAGTAGCGATCAACGGCGGAGATCGCGGCATTCCGGCAGGCCACGCTGCGCGGTGAGCTGACCGGCCACTGACTGTCCGTAAGGCGCCAACTATCGTGCAAAGGCGCAGGTACCAACGCTGCATCCCCAGGTTCACGCGATCCGGCTTCGGGGCAAAGCTGACGGGCGGTGGCCGCCGCCCGGGCGCGAGCGCGGTCGTTCCCCGGAGGTCAGGGGCGCGGGGAGCGGGTTCTGCGAAGGCGCATGGCCTGCCAGAGTTCGGCGGCGCCGCGGCTGCTGTCGGGCCGGGTCTGGTGTCGGCCGCGGCAGCAGGCGTTGTGGGCGATTTTGGCGGTGCCGTGGTCGCGGTGATGCTGACCGGGCCAAGCGATGGCGCCGGACAAGTGGTAGATCTCGTCTTCGGCGAAGCACCGGGTCGAAAGTCGCCCGGGACGAGTGCGATCCAGACCTTGCCGCCCTCCGGCTCGCCGGAGCTGTCGCCGCCGGGGTCGGTGGTGCCGGAGTGGGGGCGGCTGGCGTGGGGGCTGTTGACGTCGGGGGTGCGGTGGCGGTGGGTGGCCATGCCGCACGCGAGGCACGGCGCGGTGAGCCGGGGCCCCACGAGGGAATCTCCTCCCCAGTACGGGAGCTCGGTGGGGGTGGCGGGTCCGACGCGGGCTGTCGGGCTCGCACTCTGGCTGGACGTTCATTCCGCTCCCCTGCCACCGGTCTTCAGTCGCTGCTGGACGGATGGTGCGGGCGCGGCATGCGGCGGCGTTCGTATCCGGGGACGGGCCGGATGGCCACGGTGGGCGGTCCGGTCTGCTGGCGCCGGGCCTGGCCCTGGCAGAACAGGCACTGGGGGCCGCCGGGGGCGGCGGGGTCGATGGGCGCTCCGGGGTGCTGGGCGCATCCTGAGCTGTTGCGGAGACGGGAGAGCTCCCGGGCGACGACGAAGGCCCCGTGCGTGAGATCGCCCAGATGCACGAAGGTCTCGTCCTCCGACCGGAAGTTGATCTCCGATGCCAGGTCGTTGATCAGTTGCATGGTCTGCGCGAGGACGGTGTGGTCGTAGGGCGGGGGTGGGACGGCCCAGTTGTGGCGGGGTGCCTGGGGTGCCGCTTTCACGTCGGGTCGGCCGGTGCGGCGGTGGCTGTTGCACAGCAGGCAGCGCCCCCAGCCGACGGCACCCTTCGGATGCGGTTGGCAGCCGGTCGAGTTGCGGTCCGGGGCCAGGTTCCGGGCGACGTTGAACAGCGAGTAGAGGCTGTCGGCGATCTCCTCGTACTCGGTGGGGTCGGCGGGTACCGGCAGTTGGCCGATGAGTTCCCCGACGCCCGCGAGCTTGGAGTAGAGCTCCTTCAGTAAGAAGGGTCTGCCGGTGGGGACGCGGTAGGCGGAGTGGTCAGCGAAATCCACGGAACCCACTATGTCGTGAAGTACCCCGCTGGCGCCCGCTTTTCGCCCGACCGGTTGCGCACTGCCGGTCACGGCTGGACGGCCAGCGGGGCCCAGGACAGCAGGGCGCGGGATCCGGTGCGGCACTCGTGCGGAGCTACTTCCAGCCGGGCTTCGACCGTGAGGTGATCCTTGCGCAGCAGTACGAGGGTGGGCTCGCAGACGTCGGTCATCACCATGGCGGGGTGATCGACGTCGAACCACTGGGGCAGGCGCGGGGAGAGATCCGGGACCGTCGTGACGACCGTGGTGAAGAGCATGGGGATGTCGGTCCTGATGTCCCGGACCGACCACATCAGCTGATCGCCCCAGGACAGCGGCTCCGCAGGGTCGCCTCTGACGGGCGTCGGCCGTTCACACCTCGTCCGCGGGCCTCTGTGGACTCGCGCCGTCACACTGCCGACGGCGTTCACGGGTGGTGTGGGTGGCCACGGCGTGGCCGGCGCCACGTCCTTCCGCGCGGGCCACGATCAGCCCGTCGCGCACCCGGATCGCAACCTCGGTGAGGTCGTCGGCCGGCTTCCGGCCGAGGGCCGCCGGAACCGCGCCACCGTCGTCGAACACGATGCGCGGCCGGGGCAGTTCCCCAGCCGCGAACACCCGGCGCAGAGAGCCGACGAGATCGACGATCCGGAGTCGGGCCAGTCGGCCGATCTCGGCGGGATCGCTTGTCACGACGACGAACGTCACCGCGTCGCGCAGCCGCGCTGCGGACACCGCCTCCTCGGCCGCCGACAGCCGCCCGACGCCCAGTACGACCACCACGCCGTCGTCTCCGAGGTCGACACGGCTGCCGGTGATCTCGTCGCGCAGTCCGCAGGGCGTCACCCACGGGTCTTCCACCGGCCGCGCCGGAGCGACGAAGGGCAGGTGCGCCGGTTCCCCGTCGTCGAGGAGGACGATGTCGGCCAGGTGCTCGGCGGCGCGGGCCAGGTCGAACGGATCGCTGATCCCGGGAGCGTTCTCCGCGAGACCGGCCGCCCCGTTGAGCAAGGTCAGGGCCAGCTCGGCCAGTCGTATCGTCGAGCGGCGTACGGCGGTGTGCGGCTCCAGCGCCAGGGCGAGGAGCAGGGCCTCGAATCGGAAAAGCTCGGCGAGCGCGGCCCGGGACGGCTCGGAGTCGAGCACTCCGGACAGTGCGCGCAGCTGAAGATGGCCGCTCCCCGGGGTGTCGCCGGTGAGGGGCAGCCGTTCCAGCCAGACCCTGGCGAAGGCGCCCAGGGCCCGCCCGGTGGAATCGGGTGATTCCACCGGCGGTTGGGCGGAGACCCAGGCCTGTTCGGCGGCGTCGGCGAGTACTGCGAGGTACAGCGCGCGCTTGCCGGTGAAGTTCGAGTAGACCGCGCCCCTGGTCAGTTCGGCCCGCTCGGCCATCCGGTCGATCTTGGCCTCGGCGTAGCCGTATTCGGCGAACTCTTGCCGGGCCGCCACCAGCACCGCCGCACGGGTCCGCTCCTGCTGCTGTGCACGAGTCAGTCTCGCCATCGTGTCCCCTTCCGCTTCCGCTGTGCCATGATACAGACAGCATCCAGATGATACCGTCATCTGGAAGACGCGAGCATCGGAGATTGCCAGTGGGTGACAAGGGATTTGAGGTCGAAGGGCTTGTCAAAAGATTCGGCCGGACGACAGCGGTCGACGGAGTGAGCCTCTCGGCTCCCCGAGGACATGTGCTGGGAGTACTGGGGCCCAACGGCGCGGGCAAGACGACCGTGGTCCGCGTGCTGGCGACCCTGCTGCGCCCCGACGCGGGCCAGGTGCGCGTGGCCGGGATCGACGTACGGCGGGATCCCGCTCAGGTCCGCCGGCGCATCGCGCTGTCGGGGCAGCACACGAGTGTCGACAACGAACTGTCCGGGCGGTCCAACCTGGTCATGATCGGCCGGCTCCTCGACCTCGGACGGCACGACGCCCGCCGACGGGCGGACGAGTCGCTCTCCCGTTTCGGCCTCGACGACGCGGCGGACCGGCGCGCCGCCACCTACTCGGGAGGGATGCGACGCCGGCTCGACCTCGCCGCCAGTCTGGTGGGGCGGCCGGAGATCATATTCCTCGACGAGCCCTCGGTCGGGCTGGACCCCGGAAAGCGCGACGAGTTGTGGCAGATGATTCGGGGGCTCGCCCAGGACGGTGTGACGGTGCTGCTCACGACGCAGTACCTCGAAGAGGCCGACGCCCTCGCCGACGAGGTCACCGTCATCGACCACGGACGAGTCATCGCCTCCGGCACCCCTGCGGATCTGAAGCGGGAGGTCGGCGGGCACACCATCGTGCTCCGCCCGGTCGATGTCGGCGACCTCGCCCCGGCCGCCGCGGTCGTCGCCCGCGTCGCCGGGCGTGAGCCTGACCGGTCACGCCACCACGAACTCGTCGTACCGGTCGCCGGCGACGCGGAGTTCTTCGAGATCACCGCCGAACTCCGGCGCCACGGCATCGACGTCGGCGAGTTCGCGTTCCGCCTTCCCAGTCTCGACGAGGTCTTCCTCTCCCTGCCCGGGGTCCCCACCGTCGGCGCCAAGGACGCCGCATGACCGCCACCCTCCCCCCGACAGCGCGGACCGCCCGGACCGCCCGGCCCCGAGGCTTCGCCACCTTCCGCCACAGTGGGATCCTCGCCCGGCGCAGCCTTGTCAAGACCGCCCGGAACCCGGGCCCGGTCATCAACGGCGTCATCACCCCGCACTGTTCATGGTCCTGTTCCTCTATCTGTTCGGCGGCCCGGTCGCCGGTTCCACCGCCGAGTACCTGCAGTACCTGTTCCCCGGGATCCTCGCCATGGGCGCCGGCCTGGCCGGCATGATCTCCACCGGGTCGGCCATCAACCTCGACCTGAAGAACGGCGTCACCGACCGGTTCCGCAGCCTTCCGGTCTGTCGTACGGCACCGCTGCTCGGCTCCGTGGCGGCCGACCTCCTCCGTTACCTGATCGCCGTGTCGATTCTCTTCGTCATCGGCTCACTGCTCGGAAAAGTGGTGTCACCGGGCCTCGGAGGTATTGGCAGACCGCTGATCAGGGGCATGACCGCTCATTCCGTACCGAGGTGAAGCAGGCCTTCGTAACGTGGATGCCGGCACGCTGATGCCACAGGTGAGGCCGGGGAAAACTCCGCTGGGGAGGGTTCGTGAACGGCTCGGGCGAGATTGATGTCTACCGTGGCCACGATCGCGGCGCTGGTTGAACGCCTCCGCGGCCACCTGAACCGGCTCGGTGACGTCGCTGTCACCGACGAGAGGTACCCGCCCATTGCGGAGATGGTCCGGCTCGGAGAGCGAGGGCTCCCCATGCGGGACGAGCGCACGCCGGCCGGCCGCCAACAAGCTGTCGGCCTCGCCCGCCGCCTGGCCTTCGTGACCTCCGATCTGGTCGAAGAGCTGATCGAAGCCCGCCACATCAAGGGGGCCGAGTGATGCACGACCCCAACGCCGTCAAGCACCCGACGGTGACCGCCACGGTGGTAGCCGCCCCGCAAGACGAGTACGACTTCGAATACGCCGAGCAGCGAATCGCCGACGTCTGGCTCCTGGAGAAGAGCGTCGCCGTGCGAACCCTGCGCATGCCGTTTCCTCGCTGTTCACGTCGGGGGCACGCGACGAGGTGGGTATTTCCCCGTGTCGTGTCTCTGCTTCGGGCTCAAGGTCAGTGACGTCCTCCTTGAGCAGCCCGGCTTCCCCGGCTCGAAAGAACCGAGCTGCGGCCCGTCACCTGATTCGGCAGTAATCCGGTGGCGCTGGACATGGCCTGGCGCCTCGACAACGAGAATTGGCGGCGGATGGCCCCCGTCGACGAGCTCGTCTGCGGCGAGGGAAACAGGAGGAGGCATGGCGCGGAGTCCGTGACCGACGCTGATGCCGCCCCGGGGCGCGGCGTCGCGTGACTCGTCAGGCGTCCGGCGTGACGGTGCGCTCAGCGGCAAACCTCCCCGGGCCGAGACCGGCCAGGATCCGGCCGAGTCGGCCCCGGCCGAACCCACGGCCTCCGTTTCTCCTACTCGTTCTCATACACCGAGGCGAACGACCACACCCCGGAACCCACCTCGTACACAGCCGTCTTCCCGTCCTTGCCGACCATGCGCGCACCCTGCGGCGCCCGCACCTCGCCTGAGGTCACCGGCACCTCGATCCTGGCCGTGCTGCCCGCGGGCACCCGCGCTGTGAGGCGGAACTCGTTGCCGTCCCGCCGCCATTCACTCGCAGCCTGGCCGTACGGCGTCGTGTAGGTGGCACGTGCCGAGGACAGGTCGCCGACGACCGCCGGGGCGATGCGCAGCTCGCGGTAGCCGACCGAGCCGGGGGCCTGGCCGAGGCCGGCCAGGCGCGTGGTGAACCAGGCGTCGATCGCGCCGAGCATGAAGTGGTTCTGCGACTGGCCCGAGCCGCCGTCCCAGCTCTCACCAAGTGCGGTGTTGCCGGCGAGGACCTGGTAGCCGTAGCTGGGGGACGTCGTCTGTGTGGCGATCTTGTAGACGAGCTGGTCGTGGCCCTCCTGGGACAGCACGCGGATGGCGGCCGGCAGGGAGATTTCGCCGAGCAGCAGATGGTGGTCCGCTGCCGTCACCGACGTGACCAAGTGGTCGAGCAGACGGGACCGTTCGGCCTGCGGGTGCGCACCCATGTCGAGGGCGAGCGCCTCCGCGCCCTGCCCGCCGCCGCCGAACGTCCCCGTGGCCGGGTCGTAGAACTTGTCCGACAGCGCTTGCGCGCTCGCGTGGGCCTTGGCCCGGTATGTCGCCTGGTCGTCATCCTCGCGGAGGACTTCCGCGATGTCGCCGAGGGTGTTCACCACGCGCCAGTAGCCGTAGGTGCCGGATACCGCCTTGGGGAACGTCCGGTCCGGGGTGAACCAGTCTCCAAGGGAGTAGTCGAGGATACCCCCGGAGACCTTCTGCTCCAGGAACGTCACGTACTTCTTCATCTGCGGGTAGTACGTGCGCAGCGTTTCCCTGTCGCCGTAGGTCGTGTACAGCTGCCAAGGGACGAGGACGAACGCGCCGCCCCAGTTCGGGTCATTGCGGTAGGTACCGGAGAGTTGGACGTAGTCGGGGACCGTGGAGGGAATCAGGCCGTCTGCCGTTTGTGCGTCCGCCATGTCGCGCACGATCTTGCGGAGGTGGGCGCTCAGGTCGTAGTTGGCGGCGAGGGTGGGGAAGACCAGTTGGTCCTGCTCCAGCCACCCCAGCTTTTCGCGGCTGGGGCAGTCGGTGAGGACGCTCATCATGTTGCCCTCGACGGAGCGGCGGATCAGCGAGTGGATGCCGTTGATCAGTTCGTTGGAGCTGGTGAAGGAGCCCGCGGAGGTGTTGTCGACGCGCAGGACCTTGCCACGCACGGAGAGGGTGGCGTCCTCGGGCAGTCCCCTGATCTCCACGTAACGGAAGCCGTGGTAACTGAACTTGGGGTGCCAGGTCCGCGGCCGGGAGCCGTCGCTCGTCGTGTAGCTGTCCCACAGGGGTGCGCCGACGTTGCTGATCGACTGGTGGGCGTGGCCGTCCTTGAGGCTTTCGGCCGGGTAGGCGCGGATCGTGGTGCCCTTGGGTGCGGTGACGGTGATCTCCGGCCAGCCGGCGATGTTGCGGCCGAGGTCGAAGATGCGGCTACCGGCCGCGGCTTCGGGCACCTCGGTGGCCTTGAGCGTCTCGACGACGCGGACCGGTTCGGTCTCGCGGGCACTGAGTGCGGGCTGGTTGTCTGCGCCGGCTTCGGTGGCGTGGCCCCACTTCGAACGATCGGCTCCCGGCTTGTTCCAGCGCGGGATCTCGCGGCGAGCGTCGTAGTCCTCGCCGCCGTACCAGTTCGACGACGTGGTCGCGCCGAGTGCGGTGTGCCAGTCGGCGCCACTGGAGATGCGGCGTACGGTGCCGTCCGCGAGCGTCACCTCCAGCTGGGCGATGAGCGCGGGGTCCGCCTTGTTGCCGTACAGCTTGCGGTAGCGGCCGGCGGTGCTGAGCTGGTTGGAGATGCCGTTGCCGAGTTCGACGGCCAACGTGTTTGCACCGGACCGGAGTTGGTCCGTGATGTCGTACGTGGCGTACTGGACGCGGTCCGCGAAGTCGGTGTTGGCCGGCTCGAGGACGGCGTCGCCGACCGGTGCGCCGTTGACGTCCGCGTCGTACACGCCGAGGCCCGTCATGTAGAGGCGTGCCTGGCGGATATCCTTGGGCAGGGTGAAGTCCTTGGCGAACAGCGGGAGTCCGGAGGGCAGGTACGGCTCGGGCGGCCGCTGCCCGGTGACGTCGGCGACCGTCGTGTACGGGCCGTCGGCGGCGTCGGCAGCGACCAGCTTGTAGTCGACGGGGAAGCCCGGTACGCGTCCGTCGTCGGTGAGGATGTCGGCGCGCGGATAGAGGACGACCTGGTCGAAGGTCTTCGTCTCTTCGAGGTCGAGGGTGACGGTGACGGGCTTGTCGCTCACGTCGGCGCTCGGGTGGGGCAGACTCGCGTATCCGGCGGCCTGACTCCAGGCGCTGTTGGTGACGCCGTCGACGGCCAGCTTCGGTTCCCACACCTTGCGTTCGGTGTCGGACTCGGAGACGGTGACCGTGGCGCCCTCGGCGAGTTCGGTGGCCGGGTCGGCGGAGTCGCGCACTGCGATCTCGGCCAGCTGCACGCGATGGGCGAGCGCGGGAAACTCGTCGGCGAGGGGCAGCCCCAGGCGGGTGACGTCGAGGCGTACATGGCGGGCCGTGGTGCGCGGCAGGGAAACTGTCACCGGCTGCACCGTGCGCTTGCCGAGCTGCCAGTCCTCGTGGGTGATCCAGTCGGCGGACCAGTCGCCCGCCTCGGTCAGCCCGGTCTCGAAGACGGCGGGCGCGCTCCATGCGGAGGCCCGGCCGGAGCCCTGCGACCAGAGCTGGACGCGCCAGTGAACGATCTTGCGGGAGCCGAGTGCCTTGCCCGCGTACGTCGCCTGCGGCACGGGCGAGTCGACCTGACCCGAGTCCCACAGGTCGGGCCGGCCCCGCTCCAGCGCGGCGCGGCTGGTGGCGGCCTGCACACGGTAGGCGTGCTGGGTGGCACCCGGACCGTCTGCGGTCAGCTGCCAGCTCAGATCGGGCGTGGTGTCGTCGATGCCGAGTGCGGTGCGCAGGTGCTGGGTGCGCAGGGAGGTGGCTGCCATGGCGCCGTGATCGGTGGCGGCCGTGGCCGGCACCGCGGAGGATACGACGGTGACCAGGGCGGTCAGTGCCGCGGCGAGCAGGAGGGTTCGTCTGGCCATGGGAGGTCTCCGGGTTCAGGCGTGGGCCGGCGTCAGGTCGACGGTCAGGGACCGCCGTGGGCGAAGGGTCACCGGGCCGACCAGGCCGGACGGCAGCGGCTTCTTGCGTTCGTTGGACAGGGTGTTGGAGACCCGGACGCTGAGGTGGTTCACGCCGGGCTTCAGGCCTTCGGTCACGTCCACGACGTACGGCGCCCACACCGCTGGTGCGAACTCCATGCCGTTGAGGGTGACATCGGCTACCTCGCGCACCGTGCCGAGGTCGAGAAGGAAGCGCCGCCCGTCGAGGGCCGCCACGTCGAGGGTGACGTCCTTGGTGTACGTGCCGCTGCCGGAGAACAGCGGGTCGAGGTCGACCCAGCTCGCCAGGGGGCGGGTGACGGGCTCGGCGCCGTCCTTGGCCAGGGTCAGTGTCCAGTCGCCGTCGAGGGCGAGCGGCGTGAGCGGGTCGTCGACCTTCGCCGTCCCCCGGTAGGTGCGTTCGCCGTCGCTGCCCGTGAGGCGGTGGGTGCCGGGGACTTCGGCGAGAGCGCTCACGCGCAGGGTGCGCCGCTCGCGGCTCACCTGGGTGACGGGCAGGCCGTCGGCATCGGTGAGGTACGGGGCTGCCTTGGCGCTCTTGCGCACCACCACGGCGAGCGTCTCGTACGGGGCGAGGGTGATCGGCAAGCGGACGCCGTCGCGCGTGAGCAGGCCGCGTACGGGGGCGGGCCGCACCGTGCCGGTCGCCGGGTCCCACAGTTCGGGCTCGCCGTGGGCGGGCAGCAGGGCCATGGTGGTGACCGGAATGCCGCTTTCGTTGTTGAACAGGAACGCCGTGTCACCGCCGCGCGTGGTGCGCAGCACGCGGACCGCGTCGGCCGCGGGTTCCAGGACGGCGGCGGCGACCGACGCCTCCTGTGCTACGTCCCGCAGCCTCCCGACGTCCGTGAGGTGCACGGCGCGGCCCTTGCCGAAGCGGCGGATCCCCACTGCGGGGAAGAGCTTGGCGAGTTCACGAGCGAGCGCCGCCTCGTCACCGTCGGCCGCGAGCGCCGGCAGCTCGCCCACGGCGACGGCGGTGCCTCCGGAGCGTACGAAGTCGGCGAGCGCGCGCACGGTCGCGGTGTCGAGTACGGGAGTGGCGGGCAGGACGACCAGCTCGTACGCCGCATGGCCCACGCGGAGCCTGCCGTCGTCCGCCTCGGCGTGCGCGAGGAGCGCCTTGTCCCCGCTGAGCGCGCCTTCGTGGACGAGGTCGAAGTCGACCTGGGCGCGTTCCAGGGCGTAGGCGGCATCCGTGAAGCCGTCGTCCACCGCGGCCTGCTGGTCGGTGGCGGTGAACTGCTCGGCGGCGCGCTGAGGTTGGAGCAGCGCGGTCCGCGCGCCGGAGGTGCCGCGCGCGAGCTCCATGACTCGTCCGATCCACGCCGAGACCGGCGGCATCGCCCACCACCAGGGGTTGCGCGGCCCGAACGGCGGCGCGAAGAAGACGCGTGTCTCGTCGGTCCACAGGGCGTGCAGCACGGTGAGGTTGATGCCGCGCGTCGCGAACGCGCCGAGCAGGGCCCGCATGAAGTCCGGGGCGATCTGCCAACCCATGTTGCCGAACGCCTCCATCAGCACCCGCGGGCGGCCCGTCTGGTGGGCAACGGATGCCGGGTTGCGCGGATCCGTCGTCGGCGTGTTCAGCTCGTACTCGGCGGTGATGCAGTCGCCGCCGGGCACCTGCGCCCACTGGTTGACCTTGTGCAGGTCACCGGTGGAGACGATGCGCTTGGACACGCCCACCTCGTCGTACAGCGGGTTGGTGACCAGGCGTACGCCCCACTCGGCGTACTGCTCCGCCTGCTTCTGGAAGTAGCGCGAGAACCGGTCGGAGACGGCCTGCCAGTACCGGCCGCGCAGCACCCGGCCCCGTTCGCCCAGGTCGTCGAAGGCGCTCGCGTACGCGGCGCCCGGTTCGGCCCCGATCTCGGCGAGGGCGCCGGCGAGCGTCGGCGACCAGGGGCGGCGCTTGAAGGGGTGCGGCCCGGCGGAGGCTATGAACGGCTCATCGTCCCAGAAGCCCTTGATCACGTTGCCGAAGTAGCGGCCGAACCGGCGGTGGTACTCGCCCGGCACAATGTCAAGGAACAGCTCCACGGGCTCGTCGTCGAGGAGATCGGTGTAACCGCGTATGTAGCCAGAGGTGTTGTCGACCAGGTCGACGCCGCCGAACAGGTCGATCTGCCAGCGGCCCTCGGGCACCCGCCAACTGCCGCCGTCGGCCTGCTCGGTGAGCTCGACCAGTTCACTCCCGTCCTTGGAACCGGCAGGGCGTGCGGTGGCCGCGGCCGGGCGCGGTGCGTGCTCGGGCATGTCGCGTGCGGTGAAGTCACCCGCCGCCGCCGGGTCGTCGAAGACCTGGGTGTAGAGCGTGCCGCCGTCGGCCCCGGTGACCGTCAGGTCCTCCCACAGGGAGCGCTGCCCGTCGCGGGCGTACACGCCGACTCCGCCGCGCGTGAGCGAGTCGTCGGTGACGGTGCCTTTGTCCTTGCCGTCGAGGGTGACCGAGCAGTCCGGGCCGCGCAGGGAGACCGCGAGGGAGTGGAACTTGGTCTTGTTGAATCCGTCGGTACGCGAGGACTTGGCGACCTGGGTTACCGCACCGTCCGCGACACGGGACAGGGTGACGACCCCGCTCTGGTCGGCCTCGACGAGCAGCCCGTCGCGCCCTGAGGACGACGCGCGTACGAGGAGACCGGCGGCGATGACGTCGGCCCTGACGGTGCAGCTGACGGTCACCTCGCCCCACTCGGCGCCGTCGCGCAGCACGGCAGGCCCGGCGAGCACGGCCGCATCGGCCACGAGCCGGCCCTTGTCCACGCCGACGCCGGTGGTCTGGGACAGGCTCACCGTGCCCGGCCCTTCGACGACCGCGGTGGACCGCCACAGACCCTTCAGACGCAGGTCGGGGCGCGGCTCGTAGGTGCGCGAACCGACCGTGCCGCCCTGGGTGATGAAGTAGCCGGCGCGGCCGCTCGGGAAGTGGTTGTCGTTGAACAGCCAGACCTTCATGCCGGTCTTATCGGCGGTCTCGATGACGTGTCCGACGACATCGAACCAGCCCTCTGTGAAGAAGGCGGGCTGCATGTCCGCGTTGTCGTAGGGGAAGACGACGACCTCGTACATGCCCTTGTCGCGCAGATCGGCCATCTGCCGCTCGACCAGTTCGTGGGTGACGGGCCCGTTCCAGTACCAATAGACGGCGGGCCGGCTGTCCCTGCGCGGATCTGCGAACCCGGCAGGGTCGAACCGGGCTGCTCCCGAAAGCCGACCGTCGGCGAACGCCGCGCCGGGCAGACCTACGGTGACCGCTGCGGCGGTGAGGGCGGACAGGGCTACGAAGTGGCGTCTGGTCACGGCCGAGTGGCCAGAGCTCGGGAACTGCTCGGAGGGATCGAGCTGCTGGGGCATGTGAGTGCGCTCTCTGTGTACGAGGAATATGGGGCGTGGCGGGGCTGAGGCGGCCGGTCAGGAACGGGCGAGCGCGCCGACGTCCTGGGCCGTCAACGCCCGGTTGTGTACGCGGAATTCGGCGACCGCTCCGTGCAGATGCGGGTGGGTGGAGTTCTGCGAGCGGCCCAGGTAGTTGCGGGGCGTCGCGCCGAGCAGCAGCGCGGAGGAGACAAACGCGTCGTTGCGCCCGGCCTCGGCCCCGTCGACGTACAGCACTCCCCCACCGGAGCGGAGGGCGAGCGCCATGTGCACCCACCTCCCCGTGGGCAGCGGCGCGTCGCCGTCGATGAAGTCTTCGTCGGCCATCCCGGCGATCTTCAAGGCGGCGCGGGGGCGCCCGGTGCCGGTCCGGGCGGCGAGGAAGAGATAGGTGCTCTTGTGGTAGCCGAGGTCGAAGATCCGTGCCGAGTTGACCTGGGTGTCGACGCGGACCCAGACGCTGAGCGTGAGTTCGGTCAGTCCCGCAATGAGGCCCGGCGGCAGGGCGATATGTCCGCCCGCTCCGTCGAGGGCGACGGCGTGGGTGCGTCCGTCGCGTCCCGTGGTCCAGGAGGCCCCCTCGACGAGCTTGCCGTCGGGCGTCGCTCCGGTGGAATCGGCGACGGTGGCTCCGGTGCCCTCGTCGAGGAGGTAGCGCGCCAACTCGCGGGGACGGCCGGGGCGGGGCTCGGTCGCGAAGTAGACGTTGTAGTGCTGATGGTGGACCTGGTAGAAGGGCCGCAGGGCGACAGCCGTGCCGTCCGTCTGCGACGCGGCGAACTGCACTGTGTCCGCTCCGACTTGACGCACCAATGGGCGCACCAGGGACGGAATCGTGGGCGACTCGACGCTCCCATAGGCACCGGCGAGCACCAGCGGCCCGTAGGACAGGGCGTGGACGTGCGGGTTGTCGGGCGCGGGCCGCCAGGTCAGCTCGCGTGGGAAGGCGAGCTCGACGGTGTCGCCCGCGCGCCAGTGCCGTTCCAGCGTGAGATAGGCGCCGGGCCGTATCTGTGCGGAGTCGACGTCGCGTCCGTTGACCCGCACCTGCGCGATGAGCGGCCGGTCCGCGTCGGCGAGCCAGCCCGGGATGCGCACCTTGAGCCGGAAGTATGCCGCGCCGCGGGTGACCGCGATCCGCACCTTGCCCGAGGCAGCCGGATATCCGCCGGACAGACGCACCGTCACGCCGGTGCTGTGCCAGTTCAGTTCCGAGGGGATGAAGAGGTTGACGTACAGCTCGGGCGGCTGCGCTGCCCCCTTCGGACCGGCCGCCGACTCGAAGTAGATGGTGTCGACGAACTTGGTGTGCGTCTCGAGTCCGGTGCCGTGGTCGCAGGAGAAGTTGTCGTAGTCGCTGCTGTAACTGCCGGGCGCGGCGCCGAGCCCGCCCTTGGGCTGACGCCGCGAGCCCGCCCACAGCCCGGTGTAGTACGTGACGTAGCCGTGCTCGGATTCGGGGTCCTGCTCGCCGAGCATCTGGTTGTACAGCGCCCACTCGTAGTGGTCCATGTAGGCGGCCTTGTCCGGGTCGCCGAGGAACAGCCCGCGGCCCAGTTTCAGCATGTTGTACGTGTTGCAGTTCTCGCAGGTGTCCTCGGACAGGCGGCTGACGATCTCGCGCGGCGGCCCGAAGAACTCCTGGTTGGAGTTGCCGCCGATGGCGTACGAGTGGTCGCGGACCACGATGTCCCAGAAGTTGGCGGCGATCGCCCGGTAGCGACCTTCGCCCGTGGCGTAGTACAGCCGGGCGGCACCCACGATCTTGGCGATCTCGGTGTTGGCGTGCCGCCCGGCGAGTTCATCGCGCCCTTCGGCCAGCGGGCCGAACAGGTCCTCCTGGTCGAAGCGGCGCGCGGTGCGCAGCGCCGATTCGTCCCCCGTGGCCAGGTGGAGGGAGGCGAGCACCTCGTTCATGCCGCCCCACTCCACGCGCAGTACGTTGCGCAGCTCGGCATCGGTCAGCGCCGACAGCCGCACATCGGTCCAACGGGCCATACCCTCAAGGACCTTGAGCGCCTGTAGGTTGCCACAGAGTCGGTATTGGTCGAGCAGTCCCGCCATGATCTTGTGGATCGTGTAGTACGGCGCCCAGGGCTTGCCGCCCGCCTCCAGGTCCGCGAAGACCTGCTCGGGGAACGCCGACAGGTAGCCCTCGGTGAACCCGGCGGCGGGTCCGGCCTGCTGGCAGGCCGCCAGGGCGTCCACCAGGCAGCGGGCCTTGTCCGCGTACGCTTCGTCCCCGGTGTTCGCGTGGGCGAGCGCGAGTCCTGACAGGAGGTGACCGGTGGTGTGGCCGCGCAGCTGGATCGTCGGCGCCTCCCAGCCGCCGCAGGGTTCGGCGTTGGAGGGCAGGCCCACGTTGGCGCGGAAGGTGTGCAGCAGACGCTCGGCGTCGACGGCCAGCAAGTAGGCACAGGTACGGCGCATGTTGTCCCGGAAGGGCCCCTCAAGGAGCCGTACGTCGCCCAGCGGGAGCTCGGCGAGCGCGGGACGCACGCTGGCGGACGTGCGCACCGGGTCGGCCGCCCACGCGGCTCCCGCCCTCAGCGCGACAGAGACCGCCGCCCCGGACCCGGCAACGAAGGTGCGTCTCGTCAGGTGCTGACTTGGCATGCGGCGGCTCCGTTGCGGCGTGGGCGTACGGCGGAAGACGATCAGGAGGGATGCGGGGAGCGAGGGGACAGCAGGACGGGCCAAGGATGATCCACGACCGGGATTCGGCCGGCACATGGAGGCGTGGGCAAGCCACCTCACCCGCCGGCGTAATCCGTATCGTTGAATCGTTTCGTATCGCGCCGACGGCCACTCTGCGCGAGGCGACACCGCCCGTCAAGACGCTTGCGCCGGGATAGTTGTCGACCACCCCTTGTCTGCCGCCACGCCGCAACGTAGGTTTCCACCCGCACTGATTGAATCGTTTAATCGCCCAGTGACCTCGGCAAGGAGAGCCATGAGTCTGCGACGCCGGACACTGCTGAGAATGGGCGCCCTGGCAGGCGTCGCGACGGCTCTGCCCTGGCACACCGCGACAGGGGCCGCCGCGGCGGACCTCGCGGCCGGCGCCGCCTTCGACCTGCGCGACCCGGCGTCCGCCGTGCGAGCCAAGTTCCGCTGGTGGTGGCCCGACGCACTGGTCGACACCGGTGAGATCGCCAGGGAGGTGCGGGCGATCGCCGACGCCGGGTTCGGCGGTGTGGAGATCGCGGCGGTCACCCACAGCATGACCCAGCAGCTGGACACGGTCCGCTACGGCTGGGGCACCACGGCCTGGCGCGCCGCCATCGAGGCCGCCCTGCGCGAGGCCAAGAAGCGCGACGTCCTGGTCGACCTGACCATCGGCCCGGCCTGGCCCGCCGCTGTTCCCTCCATCACGCCCGACAGCCCGGCCGCGGCGAAGGAACTCGCCCACGGACTCACCACTGTAGCCGCGGGATCGACGTACGAGGGTCCGCTGCCGACAGCCGAAGAGCCCGAGCCGGGCGTGACGGACCAGCGGCTCTTCCTCGCCCAGGCCGTCCGTGTGTCGGCGGGCAGTTCACCGACGGCCGAGCCGGTGCGCCTGGACCAGGCGACTGTCACCGATCTCGCCACGCATGTCGACGGTGGCCGTGTGTCCTGGACGGCGCCCGACGACGGGGGCACCTGGCTGATCGTCGCGTACTGGGAGCGCGGGTCCGGCCAGCGCCCGGAGGGAAGGAACCACACCACTCCCCTCTCCTACGTTGTCGACCACTTCAGCGACGTCGGCACCGGCGCGGTCACCGACTTCTGGGAGGAGCACATCCTCACCCCCACGATCCGCTCGCTCCTGCGCGAGACGGGCGGGGCCCTGTTCGAGGACTCCATCGAGATGGAGACCGAAGCCACGCTGTGGACCCCCGCACTGCCGGCGGAGTTCGAACGCCGCATGGGCTACTCGCTGCTGCCCTATCTGGCCGCGTTCGTGGAGAAGCACGAGGACCACGTATTCAGTTTCGAGCCGACCCTGGACAAGGGGGTCCGCCGCGACGTCATGGAGGTCGTGACCGAGTTGTACGTCGATCATCATCTGCGTCCCCTGCAGATGTGGGCGCACTCGCTCGGCCTCCAACTACGCATCCAGCCATACGGCTTGGAGACCGATGCCATCTACAAGTCGGCGATCCTGGACGTCAGCGAGGGCGAATCGCTCGGCTTCAAGAACCTGGACGACTTCCGGTGCCTGGCGGGCGGCCGAGACATGGGCGGCGGGCGCATCGTGTCCAACGAGGCGGGTGCCACCGCCGGCGGCGCCTACGCGACGACCTGGGCCGACACCCTCAAGAAGCTGGTCACGCAGTACGCGGCCGGCGTCAACCAGGCCGTCTTCCACGGCTTCGCATACGCCGACGCGCCGGGCGCCGAGTGGCCGGGCTTCGCGGCGTTCTCACCGTACTCGGGCGCAGCCGGATACGGCGAGGCATGGGGTCCGCGCCAGCCACTGTGGCGGCACACGCCGGCGGTCGCCGACTTCCTCGGCCGCCTGCAGCGCGTGCTGCAGACCGGCGTCAACAAGGTCGACGTCGGGATCCTGCGCCAGAAGGGCTACGCCGGTTCCGGACTCGGCGCCCCCTGGTTCTCCGGCGAGGGCGTACCGGTCGGCTGGACGCACACGTTCCTCAGCCCGCGCCTGCTCGATCTGCCGTCGGCCGTCGTACGCGACGGGCGCCTCGCGCCGGACGGGCCGGCGCTCAAGGCCCTCGTGGTCGACGGCGACGTCATGGCCGGACGGGAGCACACGCTGGAGCTGGGCGTCGCCGAGAAGCTGCTCTCGTACGCGAAGGCCGGCCTGCCCATCATCCTCATCGGCGACTGGTCCAACGCCCGCGTCCCCGGCGTCCCCCGCCCCGGCGGCGACGCGCGGCTGCGTCAACTCCTTGCGGACCTGGGCAAGTTGAAGTCGGTCCACATCGTGGCCGACCGCCCCAACGTGCCCGAGGCCATCGCCGCGCTCGGGCTGCGTCGCGACGTCGAGTACGCCCAGTCGTCCATGCTGCTGCACAGCCACCGCGCGACCGTCGAGGCCGACTGGTTCTATTTCGCCAACGACGCGGTGAGCAAGAAGGGTTCGACCGGTACCCGCATCACACATGACGTCACGCTCACCACCGGGGTCAAGGGCGCGGTCCCGCGCCGCCTCGACCCGTGGACGGGCACGCTCACCCCGATCGCCCTGTACACCCGCACCGGCGACGGCCGCATCCGCCTCACCGTGGACCTGGAGCCCGGTGCGGTCACCGTCGTCGTGCTGGCCCGGCCCACCCGGGACACCCCCCGCCGGCACGCCACCGCCACGCAGGCCGACTCCCTCCACGTGCGCGATGGGGGCCGTCTCGAAATGCGCGCCGCGGCCGCCGGAACATACACCACCACGTTCGACGACGGGCGGAGCACGAACACTGTCATCGGCGCGCTACCGCAGCCCGTCGCGCTGACCTCCTGGACGCTGACCGTCGACGACTGGCGCCCCGGGGCGAGCGCCACCGAGACGGCCCACGAGCAGCAGGTCGTCCAACTGGACGCCCTCGCGCCCTGGTCGAAGATCCCCGGCCTGGAAGACGTCTCCGGTGTGGGCCGCTACCGCACCACCGTCGTCCTGGGCGACGACTGGTCCGAAGAGCACGGCGCGCTGCTTCACCTGGGCCGCGTCTTCGATACGTTCCGCGTACTCGTCAACGGCCGCGAGCTGCCACCGCTGGACCAGCTCGCCCGGGTCGCCGACCTCGGCACCCGGCTGCGGCGGGGCGCCAACACCATCGAGGCGGAGGTGGCGACGACCCTCCTGAACCGGCTGCGGGTCGCCCGCCCGTCCGTGTTCGGGGCCGGCAAACGGCAGGACTACGGGCTCATCGGCCCGGTACGGATCGTGCCGTACGGGCGGGGCACCGTGCAGGCGTAACAGGGCACCCCGCACCGGAAAGGCCATCGGCGGCCTGGTCACCCGACCAGGCCGCCGATGGCCTTTCGGACGATCGCGCGCTCTTCAGACAACTGCTCGCGCCGCTCTCAAGCCAGGTTCGACTTGCGGACCACCAACTCCGCTCGCAGCACGATGCGTTGGTGGCGGTGCTCGCCCGCGTGGGCGTCGGTCTCCTGCAGCAGCATCTGGGCGGCCAGGGTGCCCATGGTGCGGGCCGGCCGGCGAACCGACGTCGGCGGCACGGTGGCGGCCATCACGCTGCGGACCCCGGCGGTGGCGGTCACCGGCGCCCACAGGCGGGGCTGCCGTAGCGCACGCTCGGCGGCCCGGCGAGCGACGACTCCGGCTGCCCCGCGCACGCCACCGCGATGCCCTACTTCCAGTGGGACAACCGCGGCGACGGCGCGATGCGGGTATGGATGCCGCTGCGCGACCGACGGTCCGCTTCCGGCTCCCTGTGACGTGACGTTCCGCCGCTTCCCCGGGTCAGCGACCCGTCTTCGCGGCGGTCAGACGGTACCGGCCGCCCCGGCGAGTGTCGAAGGACACCACGCACTCCTCGGGGCGGTCGGCCCCTGCGCCCTCGACGTCCACCGGGTGCGGGGTGCGGACACGCACCGGGTTGCCGAGCAGGGAGCGGATCTCGACTTCCGTGATCCCGTAGGCCGTCCACGCGAGGTCGACCTCGAAGCCACCGCGGGAGCGCAGTCCGCGGAAGGATCCGGTGGGCCATGTCTCGGGCAGCGCCGGCAGGAGGTCAATCTCGTCGGCGTGGCTCTGCAGCAGCATCTCGGTGATGCCGGAGACGCCGCCGAAGTTGCCGTCGATCTGGAACGGCGGGTGCAGGTCGAAGAGGTTGGGGGCCGTGCGCGCCGGGGTGAGCAGGTCCGACAGGTGCTTGTAGGCGCGCGCCGGTTCCAGCAGTCTGGCCCACATGTCGATCTTCCAGGCGAGGGACCAGCCCTGCCCCGCCGTTCCCCGCAGCTCCAGGCTCTTCACCGCCGCCGCGGCGAGTTCCGGGGTCGTGCGCGGGTTGATCTGCCCGCTCGGGAACACCCCGTACAGGTGGGAGACATGGCGGCTCCGCACCAGCGCCGCCTCCTCCCAGTCCTCCAGCCACTCCTGGATCTGGCCGAGGTAGCCGATCCGCGTGGGCGCGAGGCGGTCGCGGATCTCGGAGACCCGTTCGACGAAGCCGGCATCGCGGTGCAGCACCTTCGCGGCCTGCCGGTAGGCGTCGAACAGGTCGCGCAGGAGCTGCATGTCCATGGTGGGGCCGACGCAGATACTGACGCTTTCGCCCTCGTCCTGGTGGTGGGTGACCTCTGGGGACTGTGAGGGGTTGGTGACGAGCCATCCGGTCTTCGCGTCCACGACCAGCGTGTCGAGGAAGAACTCCACCGCGCCCTTGATCACCGGATAGTTGCGGATCAGAGCGCCCGTTTCACCGGTGAAGCGGTAGTGGTCCCAGAGCATCACGCACAGCCAGGCGCCTCCGGTCGGCCACATGCCGTACTGCGCGGCGTCCACCGGCGCGGTTCCCCGCCAGCCGTCCGTGTTGTGGTGCAACACCCAGCCCGGCGCGTCGTACATCGCCTTGGCGGTGCGGGTGCCGGACTCCGCCAGCTCGTGGACCATCTGCACGGCGGGGTCCCAGCACTCCGCCAGGTTGGCGGGCCCCGCGGGCCAGTAGTTCATCTCGAAGTTGATGTTGACAGTGTACTTGGATTCCCAGGCCGGGTTCAGGCTGTCGTTCCACAGGCCCTGGAGGTTGGCGGGCTGCCCCGGCGACCGGGAGCAGGAGGCCAGCAGGTAGCGGCCGTACTGGAAGTAGAGGGCGGCCAACTGCGGGTCCTTGCCGTCGGCGAAGAGCGGGATGCGCTGGTCGGTGGGCAGGCCGGCGCGCTCCGACGGGCCCAGGTCGATGCCGACCCGGGAGAACAGCCGCCGGTAGTCGGCCACGTGCCTGGTGCACAGATGCTCATACCTTCGCTTCGCGGCCGGGTCGAGGTGGCGGCGGGCTCTGGCCTTCGGGTCGGCGCCGGCATCGAGGTAGTTGCGGTAGCTGGTCGCCATGGCGATCAGCAGGGTGACCGAGTCGGCGCCCTCGACGGTCAGCGCCCCCTGGTCGGTGGAGACCTGTCCGCCCTCGGCCTCGGCACGGGCCAGCGCGCGGAAGTGCACGGAACCGGGCAGGCCGTACCAGTCGCCGCTGACTCCATCGAGCGCGACGGTGTGCGCGTCCACCGCGGAGTCGGTCGACCGTTGGGGGGGGTGGTGAAGCGAGTGGTGAAGCCGATACTCCCTGGAGTGTCCGTGGTCATCCGCACGACGACGACCTGGTCGGGGGTGCTGGCGAAGACCTCGCGCACATGGCGTACGCCGCCGCGCGTGTAGCTGGTGCGGGCGACCGCGGTCTCCAGGTCCAGCTCACGTTCGTAGTCGGTCACCTCGCCGGTTCCGGTGAAGGCGAGTTCGAGATCGCCGAGCACCTGGTAGGCAACCTGCTCCGAGGGGCTGCCGATGAACTTGGTGTCGATCAGCCGCTGCGCCTGGTTCCACTTCTCCTCCACGACCAGGCGGCGGATCTCGTCCAGGTGCTCCCCTGCGCCGGGACGGATGTAATCGTGCGGACCGCCGGCCCACACGCTGTCCTCGTTGAGCTGGAGCCGTTCGGTGTCCGTTCCGCCGAAGACCATGGCGCCGATCCGGCCGTTGCCGACCGGCAGTGCCTCCAGCCACTCCGCCGCCGGGGCCTGGTACCACAACCGCATCGGGTGAGTTCCGGTCCCGGTGGCCGACGGCGCGGTGGTGTCCGCCGCACCGATTGCCGCCTGTGCGAGTCCGGTACTCAGCGCGGTCGCCGCCGCGGATGCTCCGGCCACGGCCAGGACGTGTCGCCGGGACAGCTCAGACATGGTGTGCCTCCAGGTGCGTCGTGCGGGCAGTTGGAGCGCAGGCTCCGCAGCGCACCCGTGACCGGGTGCGGCGCCTGCGCGATGTGCCGGGCGTGGTCGTGGTGGTTGCGGCGCCGGTCGCCTCCGCCGGGGCGCTCGCCGCGGCGGTCTCGCCGGTGGTCATCGCCAATTCCCTTCGCGATACCAGGTATCGAGCGCGGCCAGCAGTGTCCGGTGCAGGGGGTCGCGCTGAAAGCGGACGGGACCGATACGGCACCGCCGACCGTGACCTGGGCATCCGCAGCGCCCCCTCCGAGCAACTCCACCAGGTCGCTGCTCACACCGGCGAACGGCTCCGTTACACCTACGACTTCGGCGACGACTGGGAACACGACATCCTCATCGAAGACATCACCGAGCCCGAGCCGGACACCGCCTACCCCCGATGCCTCGCTGGCCGCCGAGCTTGCCCGCCCGAGGACTGCGGCGGCATCTGGGGATACGACTACCTCATCGAGATCCTTGCCGATCCCCACCACGAAGAACACGAAGACCGCCTGGAATGGCTGGGCCTCGACTCTGCCGACCAGTTCGACCCCGCAGCCTTCGATCCAACAGAGGTCAACACCGCGCTATCCGTCCACGCGGCCGTGCTCGTCAAGAACTGACGCATCACTGCCCGCCGTCAGCAGCCCCATCGTCTGCTGACAGCGGGACACAGACCCCCGCAAGATCAATGCGGCGCTGCACTAGAGGGCGGTCGGAAAGACATGGGGAGTTGACCGGGTTGCGACCCGATGCCTCCGGGTCGCTCCTGGTCTACGGCCTCTGTACGCTGCGGAGGTCCGGCCGCACGCATGCTGCCCTGTCGAGGTCGAGAGGCTGGGCGGCGTAGGTGATGCGTATGACGCCGTCGGGGTGGCGGTCGGTGTCGGCCCGTACGCCGAAGACCTCACGCAGGATGTCGGGGGTGAGGACGTCGAGGACCGCTCCCGCCGTCACGACGGTGCCTTCATGCAGGACCACAAGGTGGTCGCAGAGTCTGGCGGCCAGATCGAGGTCGTGCAGGACCGCGAGGGTGGTGATGCCGGTGGTGCGGATCAGGTCGAGGAGTTCGAAGCGGGCGCGGATGTCGAGGTGGTTGGTGAGTTCGTCCAGGACCAGGAGTTGAGGGTGCTGGGCGAGTGCGCGGGCGAGCAGGACCCGCTGGCGTTCTCCGCCCGACAGGGAGGCGTAGTCCCGCTCGGCCAGTGGGCGCACACCGCAGCGGTCGATCGCGTCGTCGACGGCCCGGCGGTCGTCGGTGCCGTCGCGGCCGAGGAGGCCGTGGTGTGGTGTGCGTCCCAGCGCGACGATCTCGGCGACCGCCAGCCCGGTGGTGTTGCCGGTCGAGTCCTGGAGTACGGCGGCGGTGCGGCGGGCGGCGGTGCGGGCGGGCAGCGTCCATACGTCGTCACCGCCGACGCGGACCACTCCGCCGGCCGGGCGCAGTGAGCGGTAGACGGCGCGCAGCAGGGTGGATTTGCCGCTGCCGTTGGGGCCGACGAGTCCGACGATGTCGCCCTTGCGGGCCTCCAGGGTCACGTCGTGCAGGATGGGCGTGCGGTCCAGGGTGATGTGGAGTTGGTCCACGGTCAGTTTCATGCGGTGTCCAGGCCCTTGTTGCGGCGCAGCAGCCAGATGAAGAACGGAGCGCCGAGGAGGGCGGTGAGGATGCCCAGCGGCAGTTCGTTGGGGCGGTTGAGGGTGCGGGAGAGCAGGTCGACGACGACGAGGTACGTGGCTCCCAGCAGGGCGGTAAGCGGCAGGAGTCTGCGGTGGTCGGCGCCGACGGTGAGGCGGACGAGGTGGGGGATCATCAGTCCTACGAAGCCGATGCCGCCGGCGACCGCGATGGTGGTTCCGGTGAGGAGTGAGGAGAGGACCAGCAGCACGGCGCGCAGCCGGTTGACGTCCACGCCGAGGGCGGTGGCCGATTCGTCACCGGCCAGCAGGACGTTGAGCCGTCGGCCGAAGAGGGACAGCAGGACGGTCGTGGCGATGACCACCGCGCTGACGATGGGCAGTTGGCTCCACTGGGCGCCTGAGACGCTGCCCAGCATCCAGAACATCACCGTACGCAGCTCGGTGGGTGTCGCCTGGAGCTGCAGGAAGCTCGTCGCGGAGAGGAAGACGTAGCCGACCGCCACCCCGGCCAGCACCAGTCGGGTGGGTGCCATCCGTCCGCGCCGCCGGCCCAGGGCGAAGACCAGTGCCGCGGCCGCGAGAGCGCCGACGAAGGCCGCCGCCGATACCCCGAGCCCTCCGAGCGAGGCGCCCGAGGCCAGGACGATGACCACGACGGCACCCAGCGAGGCGCCGTAGGAGAAGCCCAGGACGGTGGGGTCCGCCAGCGGATTGGACACCACGGCCTGCAACACCGCGCCGGAGACCGCGAGACCCGCGCCGACCAGAGCGGCGAGCACCACCCGGGGGGCACGGAAGTTCCATACGATCTGGTCCAGCGCCGGATCGCCGGTCGCCCCGCCGCCGCTCACGTGGTGCGCGATGATCCGCCACACGTCACCGAGCGGGATGGTGACGGCGCCGATGCTGACCGCCACGATCATGGTGGCGGTCAGCACGGCGACGAGCCCGAGCAGGGCGAACGGAAGTCCCAGCCGTTTCAGAAGGCGTCGGGGTGCAGCATCCTGGCCACCTTCTCCACGGCCAGGTGGTTGCTGGGGCCCAGGTAGATCGAGTCGGACAGCACCGTGTACGTGTTGTTCTTGGCGGCCGGCCACTGGGGGAACTCCTTGAGCAGTTTCTTGGCATAGGCCGTCGGGTCGGGTGCGTTGTAGCTGATGACGACCAGGGCGTCCACGTCCGTGGCGGCCACCTTCTCCTTGCTCAGATCGGCGAAGGAGGTCTTGGCAGCCGACTCGAAGGCGTTGGCACCGCCGGCCTGGGTGAGGATGTCGTTGTAGATGCCCTTGGCGACGACCGAACTGAAGTCGTTGCCTCCCATGGCCATGTTGGCGAAGACCACCATGACCTTGGGATTCTTCTTGTCCTGCACCTTGGCGGACACTTCGGCGATGCGCTTCTCCGAGTCGGCGATCAGCTTCTCGGCACGGTCGCCGACGTTGAAGACCTTGCCCATGTCCCGCAGGAGTGTGTAGCTGTCGGCGACGGTCATCCTGGAGGTGTCCTGGTCGCAGCCCTGCGGTGAGACATAGCTGTTCGCCTTGACGTCCCGCAGCTGGTCCCGGGTGGTGAACCCGTTCTTCCCGTCGAAGCCGTACGAGGTGGTCGACAGCACGAGGTCGGGGCGCAGGCCGAGCATGGCCTCGCGGGGGATGTCGTAGGCGTCATTGAGTTCGATGTCGCCGGTGGGCAGGGACTTGATGGCCTGGGCACGGCCCGGAACCTCGGACATGCCGTAGGTCTGCTGGTTGGAGACGATCCGGTCGCCGAGGCCGAGGGCGAGCAGGGTGGAGACCTCCGCCACGGAGGCGCCGTTCATGACGACGACTCTGCTCGGCGCCTTGGCGAAGGTTTCGGTCCGCCCGCAGTTCTCGATGGTCACGGGGTAGCCGGATTCCGCCGCGGGCGCGGATGCCTCGCCGTTCGACGGCTCTGTCGAGGACTCGGCACATGCCGCGGTCGCCAGGCACAGTGCTCCGGCCAGGAGCGTGGCGATAGGCCGTTTCTTCGGCATACGGACTCCTTGGTGCAAGGTGAAGGGGTTGCGATCCAGTAGTCGGGGCGTGGTGCGGCCGAGTTCCATGAGAGTCCGACTACTTCGCGGCGGAGTACGGGTGGGGACGCCGGCCGGACGGTGCGGGCAGAGAACCGGTGGACACGCAGTGGTCGAGGTAGCGGAACATGAGGTCGCGGTCGAGCGCGGGGCAGACGATGCCGCTGTCCCGCAGGCCCGTCCGGGCGTTGTCGGCGCGTACGTGCCCCAGGCGTAGTTCGGGTTCGTCTCCGTCGGTGGTACGGGTGCTCCATGAGTCGAAGAAGGCGAGGGTGGTCGCGGCGACGTCGGCGGAGCGCGGCAGCTCGCTTCTCCAGCGGGCCAGTGACAGGTGCCGCACGCGGTAGCCGTAGTCGTGCACCCAGTCGTGGACGTCCCGCCATCGCACTGGTGGCAGGGGGGCGTGGTGGAAGACGGTGCTGCCCGAGGTGTGCCGGTCGAGGCTGAGGTGGACGACGGCCCGGGCCACGTAGTCGGCCGGTGTCCAGGTCTCGGCCTCGAAGAGGTCGGGCAGGATGCCGGCCGGGATACCGGCTCGGAGCACGCTCCACAGGAAGTCCCGCTCGTTCACGTATCCGGTGCCGGCCGGGCCGACGACCCGGCCGAGCCGGTGGAGTGTGACCGGCAGTCCGCGCTCGGCGGCCTGCTCCAGCAGACGTTCGGAGGCCCATTTCGACTGCTGGTAACCGGAGCGGAGTCCAGGGTGGGACGGCAGGAAGGTTTCCGTTACCTCGGGGCTGTGGCCGAGGGGTGGGGCGACCGACAGGGTGGAGACCAGATGGAGAGGCGTCGACCGTACGGCCGCCATGCGGAGCAGGTGCCGGGTGGATTCGGTGTTGGCGGCGCGGAGGGTGCCGTACTCCCGCAGGATGCTGACAGTGGCGGCGTTGTGGAAGATCGCGTCGCAGGTCCGGGCGAGTTCGGCGAACAGCGCCGGGTCGAGGCCGAGGCGGCGGCGGGACAGATCGGCGGGGAGTGCGGTGATCCTCTTGGCGGTCGGCGCCGTGACCGGTATCCCCTGGGCGTCCAGGGCCTGGTGGACGCGGGTGGTGGCCGTGGCCGGGTCGGCCGCGCGGACCAGGCAGACGATCTGGGCTCCGGTGGTGGTCAGGAGTTCCGAGAGCAGGTGCGTGCCGACGAAACCGGTGGCGCCCGTGAGGAGGACCTTCCGTGGCTCGGTGGCCGCCCGGGGCGCGGTGCCGGGTCGGATGTCGTCGTCGAGAACGGTGTCGGTGACGA
Organism: Streptomyces sp. NPDC088124; assembly: GCF_040685895.1. Taxonomy (NCBI): domain Bacteria; kingdom Bacillati; phylum Actinomycetota; class Actinomycetes; order Kitasatosporales; family Streptomycetaceae; genus Streptomyces; species Streptomyces sp. NPDC088124. The sequence goes on from NZ_JBFBJB010000011.1 coordinate 82,770, forward strand.
GGGCCGCCGGGAGCCCGGGGGCGAGCGCCGATTCCCGCGACCGGTGCTCCAGGAACTCCGTCAGTCCGGTCGCGGTGGGGTACTGGAAAAGCCAGGCGACCCGGATCTCGCGGTTCAGTGCGACGCCGAGCCGGTTGGCGGCCTGGATGGCCTGGAGCGACTGTGCACCGAGATCGAAGATGTCGTCCGACGGGAGGACCTGGCCGGCACCGAGGATCTGCTGCCAGATGTCCGTGATGGTCCGTGCCAGTGGGCTGCCGGTCCCGGGGGCCGTGGCAACCGGTGTCGGCTGCGGGTTCGGGGTGCTGAGTGTGGCTCTGTCGATCTTTCCGGATCCCGTACGGGGCAGCCGGTCGTGGAATTCGACGGCTGACGGGATCACCGCGGCGGGCAGCCTCGCGCGTACGTGGTCCCTGACCTCGGCAGCGGACAGTTCCGGGTCCTCCGTGACGAGGTGGGCCACCAGGCGCCGGGTTCCGTCCGGCAGCAGCTGTCCCACGACGGCGGCCTCCCGGATCCGTGGGTGGGTGAGGAGCTGGGTCTCGACCTCCGCGGGGTGGACGCGGTGTCCGCTTATCTTGAATTCGGTGTCCGCCCGGCCGACGAAGCGCAGTTGTCCGTCGTCGCCGAGCCGCACCAGATCGCCGGTGCGGTAGGCGCGCGGGCTTCCGGGCAGGCGGTGGAGGGGTGCGAAGCGGGACTGGTCCGATGGCGGGCCGCCGCGGTATCCGAGCGCCAGCGTCCCGCCCAGGAGGTAGAGCTCCCCGTCGACGACAGCGGCACGGATGCCGGGAAGCGGCAGCCCGATCGGGACGTCCCCGGGGGCCGGGGCAGCGTCGTGGAGTGAGGCGACCGTGGCCACCACGGTGGCCTCCGTCGGACCGTAGGTGTTGAAGAGGGCGACCGAGGTGCCGACTGCTGTGCGCCAGCGGTCCACTCGCTCGGGCAGGGCGGCCTCACCGCCGATGATGACGGTCCGTACCCCAGGAGGGAGCGCGGCGGCACCGGACGAGACGGCGTAGGCCAGTTCGTGCCAGTAGGCGGTGGGCAGATCGAGGACGCTGATGCGCAGCCGCTCACAGGCGTCCAGGAGACGGGGCACCGACTCGGTCATGTCGTCGGTGCGGACCACGAGCGTGGCGCCGGCGCACAGGGTGAGGAAGATTTCCTCCACACTGGCGTCGAAGTGCAGGGGGGCGAACTGCAGGACACGGTCGTTGGCGTCCAGTCCGTAGCGGTGGGTGGCACCGCTGACGAATCCGGCCAGTGCGGCATGGCTGACTGCCACGCCTTTCGGCTGTCCCGTTGAGCCGGAGGTGTAAATGACGTAGGCCGGGGCCCGGGATGACGGCGCCACCGGTTGCGCGCCCCGCGCCCCGGTGTCCGGCAGGTCGAGTCGGAGTACGGCGTGATCACCGAAGTGGTCCGCACCCGCTCCGAGGGTGAGCACGAGGTCGGGCTCCGCGTTGTCGAGCAACGCGGTGGTGCGGGACGCGGGCGCATTCGGGTCGAGCGGGCAGTAGGCGGCGCCGGACAGCAGGACACCGAGGATCGCGGTGACGGCTTCGATCCCGCGGGGCAGCACCACGGCAACCAGCGCGCCGGGGCCGATGGACCGGGCCGCGAGCCCCCGGGCGAGGTCCCGGGCCGAGCCGAACAGCTGCGCGTAGGTGACCGTCCGCCCGTCGTGTTCGACGGCGACGGCCCGGCCCCGCCGGGCGGCGTGGTCGGCGATCAAGCTGAGCACCTGGCGGGCGGGGCCGGGGAGAGGGCCGCCCTCCAGTACGGTGACGGGTGTCCGCCCACCGGGTGCGCGCCCCCCGGGTGCGCGCAGCGCCCGGTCGGGTGCCGCGACGGCATCACGGAGCAGGGAGAGCAGCCCCTGCTGATGGTCGGTGAGGCCGGCCCGGTCGTAGAGGTCGGGGTTGGCGTCGAAGGCGATCCGCAGGCCCGCGCCTTCTGCCCGGTCGTAGACGTTGATCGCCAGGTCGTCCACGGGGCCGGCGGAGATGTTGTGAACGGTGCTGCGGTGTCCGGCGAAGTGAAGGCCGTACTCGAAGGGCATGATGTTGACACCGGGCCCGGACAGCCGGCGTTGCCCGCCGACCAGCTGGAGATCGCGGCGCAACTGTTCGTAGCGGTAACGCTGGTGCGGCAGCCCGGCCCGGAGTTCGCCGGAGACTCTCGTCACCAGATCGCGCAGGCCGTCCTCTCCTGCGACGGCGATACGCAGCGGAATGATGTTGCGCACCATGGCCGGGACACGCAGGGACGCCGAGCCGAGGCGGCCCATCACCGGCAGGCTGAGGACCGTCTCGGCCGCTCCGGTCGCCCGGCTCAGGTATGCGGCGGTGACGGCCAGAACGACTTCGGACCAGGTGACCGAGAGGTCGCGTGCGACGGCGCGCAACGCTCGGGTCTCCTCCGCCGGGAGGTCGGTGACACCGCGGAGGAAGGTGGCCGCGGGCAGAGCAGCCCGGCCGGCCGGGGAGGCGACGGGCGGACGGTCCGCGAAGCGCGCCGCCCAGTAGTCGCGGTCCTCGGCCCAGCGGGCCGACCTTCGGTAGGCGAGTTCCTCGGCCCGGACCGAATCCAGGAGGCCGAAGTCACCGGCCCCGACGGGGACGCCGTCCATCAGGGCCGTGTAGACCTCGGCGACCCGGCGGGCCACCAGGGAGAGCCCGAATCCGTCGAGCGCGATGTGGTGGACCCGGTGGTACCAGAGGTGGGTGCGGGGCGCGGTCCGCAGCAGGGCGTGGCCGAAAACGGGGCCCTGTTCGAGGTCGACGGGACGGCTCACGTCCCGCGCCATCCACGTCAGGGCCGCGGCATGCGGGTCCGGCTCGGCGCTGAGGTCGCGGACGTGTATCTGCCAGTCGACGGCCGGAACGCCGACCTGCCAGGGCTGTCCCTGGTCGTCTACGACGAACGCCACGTTGAGGGCCTCCGTCTCGGCCACCACGTGACGCAGGGCCCGGTCGAGGGCCGCGGCGTCCACCGGGCCCTCTATCCGTATGTATTCCGCCGTGTTGTAGGCGGGGCTGTCCGGGGCCAGTTGCTGACCGGTCCAGATGCCTTCCTGGGCTGCCAGCAGTGGGTGGCGCCGCCCGGTTCTTTCAGGCATCGCCACGGGAGGCTCCCGCACCGCGTTCGGACAACAGCTGCCACCACCGGGCGAAGGAGGTGCGCTCGGCGAGCTCGATGAAGCTCACCTCCACACCGGTGGCACGCCAGCGTTCGGCGAGGGTGACGATGCGCAAGGAGTCGAGGCCCGCGTACAGGGGGTTTTCCGCGAGGTCGACTTCATCGGGCTTCTGGTGCAGGAACTCCGCCAGGTCCGCGCGGAAGCCCGCCAGGGTGAGGGGATCGGACATGTTGCTCTCTCTTGGTGACTCGACGGCGGGAAGGATCAGTTGACCTTGCGTTCGGTGCCGCTCCAGAAACGGTCCCGCAACTCCCGGCGCAGGATCTTTCCGCTGGGGTTGCGCGGCACCTGGTCGATGAACTCGTACCGGGCCGGCAGTTTGAAGCTCGCGAGGCGACGGACGAGGAAGGTGTGCAGTTCGCGGGGGGTGGGCGGGGATTCGGGTGCAGGGACGACGAAGGCGTGGACACACTCCCCCCATCGCTCGTCGGGGGCTCCTACGATCACCGCCTCGGCCACGCCGGAGTGGGACTCCAGAGCGTTCTCGATCTCGGCGGGATAGACGTTCTCGCCCGCGACGAGGATGACGTCCTTGATGCGGTCGCGGATGAAGACATAGCCGTCCTCGTCGATGTATCCGGCGTCCCCGGTGTGGATCCAGTCGTCGACCAAGGTCTCGGCTGTCCTGTCGGGCAGCCCCCAGTACTCCACCATGCGCGCCGGGGTGGCCAGGCAGACCTCTCCCACGGCTCCCGGTGGCAGTTCGCGGCCCTGGTCATCGATGACCTTGCCGCGCACCCCGGGATAGGTGCGGCCGGCCGCCTGCATGAGCGGACTGCCGGGGATGTGGTCGGACGGGGGGAGGCAGACGGCGGTGTTGCCGGTCTCGGTCAGGCCGTAGATCTGTGCGAACTCGCAGTCGAAGACGGCCAGGCTCTCCTCCAGCAGCGCTTCGGAGATCGGCGACCCGCCGTACACCGTCTTGCGCAGGGTCGCGAAGTCCTCGGCGCTCAGGCCGGGTTCGGCCAGCATCATACGGAGCATGGCGGGCACCACACATGCGGTGGTGATGCCGAGACCGCGGATGAGGGCGACGGCGTCACGGGCGGCGAAAGCGCGCATCGACACGACGGTGACGCCCGCGTTGAAGTTCTGGGTGGCCCACCACAGGCCACCGACGTGGAATCCGGGGATACCGATCAGGGCGATGTCGCCGGCGCGCCAGTCGATCCAGTCCAGCTCCTCGCTCGCGAGGGCATCACGGATCGCGAAGAAACTGCGGTGGGCGAGGACGACTCCTTTGGGCAGTCCCGTGGTTCCGCTCGTGTAGAGCTGGGCGACGGGTGTGTCGGGGGTCGCCTGCGACGGCAGGTCGGTGTCGGGCCGGGACGCCTTCCAGGAGGCGAAGCCGTCCACTGCGCCCAGCCGCACCACCGTTTTCGGTGGCCCGGCCGGCAGGTTCTCGACGACCGGCACGAAGTCCTCTTCCAGGAGGAGCAGTTCTGTGCCGGAGTCCTGGAGGATGTGACTCACCTCGGGGGCGGTGAGCCGCCAGTTGACCGGCACCAGAACCGTCTCGCTCTTCGCGCAGCCGAAGAGGATCTCGTAGTAGTGCTCGGACTCCTTCCCCAGGTAGGCGACCCTCGCGCCCGCGCCGAGCCCTGCGGCCCGGATGGCGTGGGCGATCCGGTTGCTCTCCCGATCCAGCTGCCCGTAGGTCAGGGTGCGCCCCTCACAGAGGACCGCGGGTGTCCGCGGCCGGTGCTCCGCGTGGAATCGGGCGGTCTGGACGAGCGTCCGCAGGTGCGGGTGGTGCAGCCTCTGCCGCGATGCCGCGGCCGGCGGTCCGCCCGAGGTCTCCGGTACCGGAGTCACGTCCATGAAGAACCCCTTGCTCGCTTTCATGACCAGGTTGTTTTCAGGGGATGTTGACGAAGGCGAGTGTCGCCTGCCCGTCGCAGCGCCCGCCGTCGGTGTCCCAGTAACGGAAGGATGTCTGTGCGTGGAGAAAGGGAGCGCCGCGGCCCGGGGCGCGTCGGGTGACGGACTGGAATTCCATCTCACCCGCGAAGGAACGAGGGTTGACGGGACGTCGGAAGCTGCTGGAGAAGCGGGCTATGAGGATGTCGGGAAGCTGGCGTTTCCAGAAGTCTTCCAGCGTCCAGGTCTCGAACCCGGCCGGCATTCCTTCTTTCACACACTTGGCGACCAGGTAATACATCATCTGGTTGTAGCAGATGTTGACTTCGACGGAATTCAGATGACCGGTGTCATCGATGTAGCACGACTCGGGAATGACGAACTCGCACTCGGCGGACGCGTTGCCGTCGTGAGTGGTGACGGTGGCGGCGCGCAGGTATACGCAGTGCTTCTTGTAGGGCGCCAGCACGCGCGCCAGCAGTTTCTCGTCGGTGGCGTATGTCCGTCGTGGCGGTGGTTCGGGCCTGGCGGCGGGCACGGCGTGCGTGGTCATGCGGCGGCGCTCGCGTCGTAGAGCTTCCTCTCGTCGTGCACGGTGATCCGGTAGGAGACCGTCGGCTCGGGGGTGGTGGTGTGCCGGGCCCGGTGGATGAGGCTGCGGTTGTCCCAGACCAGCAGGTCGCCCTTCTCGAAGGTCTGCAGGTGGATGTTGTCGTGGGCGAACGTCTCGTCCAACTGACCGGTTGCCTCGAACAGCCGGCGCAGCAGGTCGTCGTCGAGCGGCCGGCCGTTTCCGTCCTCGACGCCGACGGTGAATCCCTCACTGACGTACAGGACTCTTTCCCCGGTCATGGGGTGGATGAAGGTGGTCGGCTGGACAACGGGCGGCGTCTTCTCCTCGACCTCGTCCAGGATTTCCGAGATGGGCCGGTAGACGTCGTGCGGACGGATCTTGAAGTACTTGCGCACCGAGTGCCGGCAGTAGGTACCGCTGATCTCGCTCTTCAATTCCTCGGGGAGCTTCTCGTAGGCGCCGCCCATGTCGATGAAGTACGTGCCGCGGTTCTTCTCGGGGACGACCTGCGGATAGATCAGGGTGAGACCGAAGGGGTCGGGCATGAACTGGTAGTCGGCATGCCAGAACTTTCCCGTCTTCGGCACACCGATCTGTCGTCCGCCCTCGGGAACGTTGGAGGACACGAATATCTCCTCCACCTCCGGGTGCTTGTACATGGGCTCGTAGTAGACCTCCGGACGTCCAAGCCGCTCTCCCAGTTCGAGGAACTGAAGAGGTGACAGATCCTGATCCTTGAGGACAGCGATCTTCTTGGTGTAGACGGTCTGCTTGAGCGCGTCGATGTCCGCTGCCGACGCGGTGGCGGAGTCGAATTCCTCCACGGCTACGCCGATCTTCTCGCCGAGCTGTTCTGTGATCTTCATGTGTTCCCGCCTTCTGTGAGGGCCCCGGTGACGGTGGAACGCGCCTGTTCGACCTGTCGGGTGGGTTACGCGGCCCGCTTCGCGTCGATCAGTACGGTGATCGCGCCCAGGGTGAGGTCCGGCCGGAGTTCGTTGTCGTCGATGGCGACGCCGAGGTCACGCTCGATGCGGATGCTGATCTCCACCATCGTCAGTGAGTCGACACCGAGTTCGGCGAAGGTCGTGTGGGGGGCGATCTGTTCGGGCGGGGCGTCGTGCACCTTGGTGAGGATCGTGGCCAACTGCTCGTACGTGGTACTCATGGCGGGATTGGTCTCCTTGGTCGTACGGATGATTCGGGGAGGGGCGCGCGCCAGGTCGGGCGCGAGCCGTCGGCGGCAACCGTGCCGGCCCGTACACGAATCCTGCGGTCTACGCGGCGGCCGGCCTGCGCAGGCCCAGCGTCAGCAGCACGCCGCAGCAGATGCCGGCCGCGATCGCGAACAGAGCGGTGCGGATTCCGTCGAGAAGGCCCTCACCGGACAGGCCCGGACTGCCCAGCCGCGAGACGGCGATCAGCACGGCCAGTCCCACCGCGCCTCCCACCTGAAGCGTCGTCGACGCCATTCCGGAGGCGATGCCCTGGTCGCCCGGGGCAATCCCGGTGGACGCGGCGATCCACATGCCCGTCCACGCGGCCCCCTGACCGAGGCCCAGCAGCACGATCCCCGGCAGCAACATCGGATACGTCCCGTCGTGGGTGAGCGCGAGTCCGAGCGCGGTGGCGCCGGCGGTGCCCAGCACCATCCCGCCCACCAGCATCCGGCGCGCCCCGAAGACCGACACGGCCCGCTCGCCCACCTGCGTCCCCACGGCTACCACCACGGCGGGAACCAGGAACGCGAGGCCGGTGCCGAAGGCGCTGTAGCCGTGCACGGACTGGAAATAGAGGGTCAGGAAGTATGGCACCGAACTGAACGTCGCACTGAAGAGAGCGGTCACCCCCATGGCGACGACCAGACCACGGTGCGCGAACAGCCGGGCGGGCACCAGCGGGTCACGGGACCGGCTCTCGACGACGAAGAAGAGAACCAGCAGCGACAACGACAGCACCGCACACCCGACAACGGACCCACTGCCCCAGCCCGCCTCGGGCGCGTACACCAGGACGAAGACCATCAGGCTGATGCCGCCGGTGGCGGCCGGCGCACCCATCAGGCCGACGTGCCGTGAACCGGCGCGGGGACCGTCGGCGGGAAAGAGCAGGCGTCCTGCCAGCGCGATGCCTCCGGCCAGCGGCACGTTGACGAAGAACACCGACGGCCATCCGAAGGCTTCCACCAGCACTCCACCGAGCAACGAACCGAAGCACAGGCCGCCGGCCCCGGCGGCTCCCCATACGGCGAGAGCCCGGTTTCGGCCAGGACCCTCGGCGTAGATCGTGTTGATGAGCGACAGCGTCGCGGGAAACAGCAGGGCTCCGCCGATGCCCTGGACCGCCCGGACCGCGACCAGGACTCCCGCTGACTCCGACAGCCCGCCGATGAGAGACGATCCCGCGTACAGCAGCGCCCCCAGCACGAACATCCTGCGCCGCCCGAGGAGGTCCGTCACCCGGCCGCCCAGGAGCAGAAACCCCCCGTTGGCCACGACATAGGCGCTCACCACCCATTGCAGATTCTGGTCGGAGAAACCCGCTTCCGCCCCCATGCCGGGGAGAGCGACATACACGATGCTGTAGTCGAGCGAGATGACCAACTGGGCCGCCGCCAGAAATAACAGGGGGAGTCCGAGACGCTGCCGGGACGGAGCGGCCGCATACTCTTTCACGGTGCTCATCGAGGTCCAATTCCGAGGAGCCGTATGTCACATGTGACCGGATCAACGAATGAGGGAGCACTGTCGCGCCTCATGCCTCTCCCAGCAGTGTGCGTATCTCGGTAATGAGGGCGACCAGCGCCTTCCGCTCGGGAAGGGTGGTCTCCGGATGCCAGAGGTCGACGAGCAGACATGTACGGGGACTCACTCCGTCATTGCGTGCCTCGTGTTCGAAGGAATAGTCGAAGAGTAGACACTTCCCCTCTTCCCAGGAGCGTGTCTCCTTCGCGACCGTGATGCTGCATCCCTCGGGTATGTCCACGGCAAGGTGCAGGTTGATGCTGAAGTTCCACAGGTCGCAGTGGGGAGCGACGGCGGCGCCCGGCAGGAGTGTCGAGAAATGACTCTCCAGGAGCGGGCAGATCTTCTCCGTGTCGACGGCAAGCTCTTTCAGTACCCGGTAAGCGGTCGGCGTCGTGCTCGCCGAGCTCTCGACGAGCCCTCCCCCGCGGAACAGGTAGAGGGCCTGCCAGTCCTCCTGACGTGTCAAATAGTGCTCGTAGTCGGAGAATTTACTCCGCTGCGTCGACCAGGCCGCCGCCAACTCTTCCTTGATCGCAGCGTGATTGCTCTCCAACCCCTTCACCACGGGGTCCATCTCCGCATATCCGTAGGGCTCGTGCCAAGGCGTCCGGGAGAGTCCGGGAAGGATCCACTTCGCGCCCTTCTGAAGTGGATGACGCTCACCCCTTCCCGACTCCATCATCTGCTCGACACGTGCGATGGAATCCGGGCCGGACTCGCTCTTGATCTCCGCAAAGACCTCTTCTATGCCAGGTGTCACGCACGTCTCCTGTTGCGGATCTGATGACGGACCGAGTCGCCTTCGAGGAAGGAGAGTTCCCCACGGATGCGGCTGTCGTGCGCCCGTTCGGCACGTCGCGCTCGCGCGGCGGTCGGTTCGGGATCGAAGTGTGGTTCCGAACAAGTAGTCGAGCGTCGGAGGCGATGAGTTCCCGCCAATCCGGATCGAGCTGAACTCCCCCGTGAAACCGGGCAACGCAGCCTCAGGAATCATGCGGCCGGCAGCTCCGCCTCGGAGAGCAGACCGAGGAGCGTGGTCCGGGCGCGGGCCACGCGGGAGCGGATCGTACCGATGGGGCAGCCGCTGATCTCGGCCGCTTCCGCATAGGACAGTCCCAGCATCTGCGTGTGTACGAACGCCTCACGACGGTCGTCCGGCAGCGTCTCCAGCAGGTCGAGGAGCGCGATTCCGTCATCGAATCCAGGCGTGTTACGCGGCTGGGCGAGCTCGATCGCCACCTGCCAGTCCATGGTGTCACCGAACCGGGGGCGGGCGGCGGCGTGCCGGAAGCTGTCGATCACCGCGCGTCGCGCGATGGACAGCAGCCATGTCCGGGCCGAGGAACGTCCTTCGAAGCGGTGCAGGCTGCCGAGCGCGCGCAGGAACGTCTCCTGGGCCAGATCGTCGGCGGCCTGAGGGTCCGCGGAAAGGTGGGCGACGTAGCGAACCACGTCACGGTGCAGGGCACGCACCAGGTGCTCGAAAGCCTCCGGGTCGCCACCGCCGGCGGCCAGCGCCCAGGCCGTTGTCGACTCCTCGGAGGGCACCATGTCGTGGCGCGAAACGGGCAGGCCAGAAGTCATCACAAAGTGTCCTTCTCCGGTCAACCGTGATCCGGACCCGTACGAGAGGGCAGTGGTCCGGTAAGAGGTACGGGCGCTTGGGGAGGTACGCCCGATGCCCGAGGCACGCACAGAAGTGCCCCGGGAGAACGGCTGTCATCAGATGACAGCGGTTCCCTCCGGCGGCCCCCGGGAAGTGATCGCATGAACGAGAACGAGCAGGCGTGGTGCCCGGTTCGAGAAGTCGCGGCGTACGCCTGCGTGCGGACGGTGCGGCGGAGCGGCCAGGGCGACCAGGAGCCGCACCGGCGCGGTCAGCCGCCAGGTCAGGGTCCGCAGGACACGGAAGGCGGCGCGCTCTCCGTACGCCAGCCACACGCCGCACAGCAGCGCTGCCAGAAGGTGGGCGAGGAGCATCCCGGACGACGACATGCCGCTGCCCAGGTCATGTGCTGAGTTCATCAGATGGCCGGTGTCCATCCGCGGCAGGTGCGCGGGGTCCACGGACATGGATCCGGCATCGTGCCCCGTGGGGCCGGGGTGCGGTTGCCGGGCGGCCGACTGCGCCGACGAGAACGCGAAGTGGAGTGCCGTCTGGGTGACGACCACCACGGACACGATCAGTGGCAGCTCCCGTTCACGGCCGGCCGCACACCAGCCCGCGCCGCCCGTCACCAGGGCCGCTACGGTCATCGCCCACCAGGGCACCGAGGATCCGGACATCAGCACATGGCCCAGGGCGGCGAGAAGCACACAGACGGCCGCGAACATCGCGGCGCGCACCGTGCGCAAACACCACCCAGCGGTCATCACGGCCTCTTCCTCACCTCAGGAACCGGAGCCTCACGACGAGTTACGGACGGCGGCCGGGTCCTCGACTCAATGCGAGGCGGGTGACCTCGAACACGGGATTTTTCGGGAACCGCACCGGCACTCAGGCCGACTACCTGGGAAGTTCCTTCTGTACGCGGCCGGTGCGACTCTTCAGGAACGGTGGCCGTGCAGATCGTGCCGGGCCGACACGCCCGCGCCCGGACGGGATGAACTGCCGTCCGGGCGCTTCTACGGGGGGTGTGTTGTCAGGCGTTCCTGGCAGGGTGTTGACGCCCTCGCCCCGGCGCGGGGCGGCGCGATGACGCCCCCGCGGCCTCCGGATGGTCCGTCGCGTGTTCAGCGGCGTCGAGCAGCTCCCACAAGGCTGCACGGGCCCGGGAGACACGCGAGCGCACCGTACCCACGGGGCAACGGCACACCACCGCCACCTCGGCATACGGCACACCGAGCAACTGAGTGAGCACAAAGGCCTCACGGCGGTCACGCGGAAGCGACGACAGCAACTCGGTCAGGGCCACTCCCTCGTCGAACCCTGGCAGATCCCGTTGCTGGGTGCGTTCAGCGGCGAGCTGCCAGTCCTCGCCGTCCGCCCGCCGAGGGCGGGCGGACGCGCTGCGGAGGCTGTCGATCACCGTTCTACGAGCGATGGTCAGCAGCCAGGTTCGCGCCGAGGATCTGCCCTCGAATCCGTGCAGACTGCCCAGGGCCCGCAGAAAGGTGTCCTGGGTCAGGTCGTCGGCGGACTGCGGGTCCGCGCTCAGATGGGCTACGAAGCGCCACACGTCGAGGTGCAGTGCGCGAACGAACCGGTCGGCGGCCTGGAGGTCGCCGCCGCGTGCGGCCAGGGCCCAGCCGGTAGCCGCCTCGTCACCTGTCGGACCGGTTGATTCGTACCGGGCGGGATCACTCCCGGCAGGTGTGTACAGGGTAGGAGACATCGAGTGTCGTCCCTCTCGGAGAATCCGGAATAACCGGCGTGCCGTGGCACGCCGGTACGTCGTTCGACCCCGCCTCACGGCAGGACCGATGGCCCGTGCCGCGGACCGGGACGGTCCGCGGTACGTGGAGACGGCTGTCAGACGACAGCGACGACGGGCGGACCTCGTGAGATGAGTGAGGAGGCCAGCAGGAACCGGCGGAGGCGACGATCCGTATCGACGTCGCGGAGGCCGGCCCGGGGAGGCCCGCAGGGCGCCGGAGGAGTCAGCAGGATCCGCAGGGGAGCGAGCATCCAGCCGGCGAAAGCGCGCAGTAGCCGGAACGCGGCCCGCTCGCCATGAGCCAGCCACACCCCGCACAGGAGGGCCGCGACCAGGTGCGCCAGGATCATGCCGGTCGGGGACATCCCGGCCATACTGTGAGCCATGGAGGTGGGGCCCTCAAGCTCCGCCGTCATCACGGCCCCCGCGTGGCCCATGCCCTCCATCGCGCCATGTGACATGACGGGCGGCGGACCATCGAGTTCGCTTCCCGAACCGGCTGCCTTGACGAGACCTCCGGCACCAGCGAACGACATACCGTCAGGACCGATCGCTCCACAGGTCAGATAGGTCGCCCACCGCCGGGCGAAGGAAGCGCCTTCGGAGCCGTCCGAAGTGGACAGCGTCTGCGCAAGGGAGAAACCGGTGTGGAGCGCGGCCTGGGCCACGACCACCGCACCGGTGACCGCGACGAGCCCGCGCTCCGCGCGTGCGAAGACCCAAGCGGCCGAACCTGTCGACACGAATGCGGCGGACATGGCCCACCAGGGGACCGCCGAGCCCGACATCACGGCATGGCCGATGGCGGCGAGCAACACGCAGATGGCCGCGAACAGCGCGGCCCTCACCATCCGCGTCATCGGCCCTGCCGTCATTCCACCGGCGGTGTGCCCGTCCCGGCAGGCTGGGTCAATCGCTGCTGGGACGGACGACAACCGCCGTGCTTTCCCGGGAGCCGCTGTAGCGGAAGTGCAGGATGAAGGGAACGGTGTCACCGAGTTGCCAGTGCGGCTTCTTCTTGGTTTTCACCATCACATTCAGGCCGTACGGAGACATGGCCAGCGTTCCACGCCCCGGGACGGTGGCCGAGTTCACCATGTTCATGGAGGCGGCCCCGTCGCCGTTCTCCTGATCCCTGCTGAGCATGGTCTCTGCCATCTCCGGTGAGGTGACGGAGACGAGTTCGTCATCGGAGTCGCCGCCGTTCGCGATCCGGAAGTAGGCGGAGGTGTACTGGCTGTCGCCGTACTGCAGAAAGATGCGCGCGTCGCTGATTCCGATCTGCGGCCGGCTGCCGGCGGCCCCGGCGTTGACCCAGGTCGTCAGAGCTCCCAGTGCCAGCGCGCAGGCGACGACCGGGGCACCGGCGGCGAGGAGTGCCTCGCGTACGCGGGCACGCGTGGGCTTCCATGCCGTGGCGACGGACTGTGTGGCGGGCTTCGTCATCGCCGCATCGCTCCTCGGATGCCGGGCCTGCCCCTGCGCGACCCGCGCGGTGGGGAGGGCTGCCAGGCCCGCAGCCGTAGGCTGTTGCCGACCACGAGCAGGGAACTGACCGACATCGCGGCGGCGGCCACCATCGGATTGAGCAGGCCCACAGCGGCGAGCGGCACGGTGACGGCGTTGTAGCCGAAGGCCCACAGAAGGTTGGCCCGGATCGTTCCCAGCGTGCGCCGGGCGAGCCGGACCGCGTCGGCGACGGCCTCGATGTCACCGCGTACCAGCGTCACATCGGCGGCTCCAATGGCCACGTCCGTACCGCTGCCCATGGCGATCCCCAGATCGGCACCGGCCAGGGCCGCCGCGTCGTTCACGCCGTCACCGATGACGGCGACCCGCCGGTCCCCTTCCTTCAACCGCCGTACCAGTTCCGCCTTGTCCTCGGGTGAGCAGCGGGCGTGGACATCGGTGATGCCGAGTTCGGCGGCGACGGCCCGCGCGGTGGCCTCACGGTCACCGGTCGCCAGTACCGGCTCCACGCCCAGCCGCCTCAGCCGCTCCACCGCCCGGTAGCTGCCGGGCCGCAGGGCGTCCCCCACGGCGATGAGCGCCGTGTCAACTCCGTCCACCCGTACCAGGACAGGGGTCAGAACGGCGGCTTCGGCCTCGGCGATCGCCCGTGCCAGCGGTGCGGGCAGATCGCTTCCCGGGGCACATACCTCGACCCGGTGCCCCTCGACCTGACCGGTCACACCGAACCCCGCGGTGGAATGGAACGTGGTCACCTCGGGCAAGGGTTTTTCGGGCAGCGCCCGCCGCGCGTATGCGACGATCGCCCGTCCCAGCGGGTGCTCGGAGCCACTCTCCACCGCGCCGGCCAGCCGCAGCACCGTGTCCTGGTCGACGCCGTCCGGCACCGACGTGACCTGGGTGACGGTCATGTGACCGGTGGTCAGCGTTCCGGTCTTGTCCAGCACGATGGTGTCGACATGGCGGAGTGTCTCCAGCGCCTGAGGACCACTGACCAGAACGCCGAGTTGGGCACCACGGCCGGTGGCCGCGAGCAGGGCGGTGGGGGTGGCCAGGCCCAGGGCGCAGGGGCAGGCGACGACGAGGATCGCGACGCAGGCGGTGACGGCCGCCTGCGGATCCGCGCCGGCGCCGAGCCAGAAGCCGAGCACGGTGACGGCGAGGGCCAGGACGACCGGTACGAAGAAACCGGCCACCGTATCGGCCAGCCGCTGAGCCCTGGCCTTCCCGGCCTGGGCCTCGGTGACCAGCCGGGTGATCCTCGCGAGCTGGGTCTCCGCGCCGATCGCGGTGGCCCGTACCCGCAGAAGTCCGCCCACGTTCACGGCCGCACCGATCACCGGCTTCCCGGGGCTGATCTCGACGGGCTCGCTCTCCCCGGTGACCAGCGACAGGTCCAGTGCGGAAATGCCGCTCATCACGACCCCGTCGGTGGCAACTCGCTCCCCCGGGCGGACGATGAACTCCTGCCCCACCCGCAACTGATCGATGGGGATGAGCCGTTCCTTCTTGTTCTCACGGACGGTCACCTCCTTGGCCGCCAGCCCGGCCAGTGACCGCAGAGCCTCGCCGGTGCCGCGTTTGGCACGGGCTTCCAGGAAACGGCCGGTCAGCACGAACAGGGGGACGGCGACCGCCGCCTCCAGATAGACATGCGCGACCTCCCCACCCGCGGAGGGAAGCAGGGTGAACGGCATCCGCATCCCGGCCTCGCCCGCCCCACCGAGGAAGAGGGCGTACACGGACCAGAGGAAGGAGGCGGCAACCCCGAGGGAGACCAGCGTGTCCATGGTCGCCGCCGAGTGCCGCAGACCGAGCAGCGCGCGCCGGTGGAACGGCCAAGCCCCCCAGACCACCACCGGCGCGGCGAGCATGAGGCACAGCCACTGCCAGTTGCGGAACTGAAAGGCGGGGACCATCGACAGGACGAGCACCGGCACCGAGAGCAGCGCGGTGATCAGCAGGCGGTCGCGCTCCTCCCGCTTCGCACGGGCGTCGGCCGTATCCGGCTCCGTTCCCCGCGCCTCCTCCGCGGTCTCGGGGGGCGGTGGCAGTTCGGCCGTGTACCCGGCCCGCTCGACCGCCGCGACAAGGTCCTCCTCCGCGATGTCCACGGGATGGCTCACCCTTGCCCGCCCGGTGGCGAGATTGACCGTGGCCGTAACGCCTTCGAGTCTGGCCAGTCGCTTCTCCACCCGGCTGACGCACGCCGCGCAGGTCATACCGCCGACGATCAGATCGGTGGTCGCCGTGGTGTCCGTCGAGGGCGTCGTCATCGCCTGCCGCCGGAGTGCATGTCGTCCATGCCGCCGCCGTCCTGATCGCCGCTCCCGGTCCCGTCGCCGGAACGGGTGCCGGAATACATTCCGGGAGCGACCGGCCCGACCGCCGATCCGATCCCGTACGAGACGCCGAACATCACCAGGAGCAGCACCAGAAACCCGGCGAGTGCCGGCGGTGGTACCCATCGCCCCGGCACGGCCGAAGGGTGGGGACGAAGCTCCTGTTGATCTGCCATCGCCACTCCAGAGACGGAGGCCCGCAGTCACGCGGGGCGGGTGCGGGGGAACGTAATAAGGTCTGCCAGGGGCCGTTCAACGAGGCCTGTGCGCACCATGCTGACACGGTCGGCATCTTGAGTACCCGCCTGCGCGGCCTTCCCGCACGTGACGATTCTCCCGCTGTCACACGGGAACTGAAGCGACCCGCAATCCGACAACTTGTCTACGAGCGGGTCTGATCCCCCGGTGACAACCGTGGCAGACCCACCGGCGCCCGCCGACACCGCGCACCGTGCTGAAGCAGGGGTCCGACAAGGCGCGACAGGAGCCTGCTCCGACACCGACGCCCTGGTGGCCGGGCTCAGCCGAGCCGCCGGTCAGGGCCGGCCGCCGGGACACCGGACCGAAGGACGACACCGCATCAGGGTGAGCACGATGGCCTCCTGATACCGGAACACAGCTTTGACCTGCTGTTCTGTGACTGCGGTCAAGAATTGGCGGTTTGCTGGTCTGCTGCTGTCCTTTGCTGGCCCTGCTCTGGAGGGCGACTTCTAGGGTCGTGTCCGTCCCCAGGTGATCCGGTCACACCGGCCACCACCCCGACATCGTTGTGGAGATTCCTGATGCGTGCTCTTCCTCGTCGTGCCCTGCTCGCCGCTCCCGCCGCCGTGCTGATGTTCGCGCTGGCCGCCTGTGGCGGAGGGTCCGAATCCGACTCCGGCAGCTCGAAGGCCGCGGACACCCAGCAGTCGGAGCAGAACACAGGTGATGCCCAGGAGGGCGAGGCCGGTGAGGAGAAGGAGCCGCCGCTGACCGGTGAGGTCAAGCAGAAGGCCGAGGCCGCCGCGGTGGCCGAGTACCCGGGCACCGTCCTGAAGTCCGAGGAGGACAGGGAGAAGCCCGGCATGCTCGCGGTGGAGGTCAAGAAGGAGGACGGCACCACGGTCGAGATCTACATGGACAAGAGCTACAACATCACCGGCACCAAGGACGAGGGCACCGAGGAGGACGAGGACTGACACTCCTGCTGTTCAGCTGACCCGTCCCGCGAACCGGAACAGGGACAGGAGTCGTGCCCGTGGATCCCAGCCGTTCAGAGACGGCCCGCCATCGATGGGCAGGGGGGACGAAGACCGCGGTCTCCGCGGCGTCCGGCCGTGAGGCAGGCCGGTTGACGGGACCGCTGTGCGGCGGACTCCTTCGGCTCCCCCGTACCGGCCGCCACGCGGAACCGGGCGGCGGGTGAGCCGCCTGCACGGGCCACGGTCCTGCTCATCACGGGCGGCTTCGGACCGGCACGGTCGACGGCCAGCGGCACCGTTTCCTCCAGGACCTCGCCCGGGTCCTGCCTCCGACCTCGGCCAGGTCTCCGCCGTACCGCTGGTGACACCGTCCGGACGGGTACCGCTGCCCCGCAGACCAGCGCACCCCGTCACCAGTGATCACCAGGACGGCGAAAGGGAGGACAACGGGCGCGAGAACCGACGCGAGGACAGCGACCGCTCCGACGACGGCTGCCCCCGTTCGCTGTCGTCGCGTGCTGTCCCGCCGCTGCCGTCCGGCCGATCACCACCCCAGGTGACCGGCCGGACGGCACCCCTTCGCCCTGTCGGATCCGTCGCATCGTCCGTTTCCTCTGATCCCAGGCAGGTTGTGATGAACGCCCCTGCTCCTGCCCCACAGTTGTGCGAGCCTGTCGCCATGCGGCTGCTGCTCATAGAAGACGACGACCGGATCGCCGGTCCCCTCACCGAAGGTCTCGGCCGGTACGGGTTCACGGTCGACCGGGTACGCACCGGTGCCGCCGGCCTCACCGACAGCGCTCAGGCCGCCGATCTGGTCCTGCTCGATCTCGGGCTGCCGGACATGGACGGCCTGGACCTCTGCCGAACACTGCGCGCCAGGTCCGCGATCCCCATCATCATGATCACCGCCCGGGGTGAGGAAGCCGACCGGATCGTGGGACTGGAACTGGGCGCGGACGACTATCTCGCCAAGCCGTTCGGTGTGCGGGAGCTGGTGGCCCGCATCCGGGCGGTCACCCGCCGTACCGGCACCCGGCAGACACTGCCCCCGGCAACGCATCCGGCCTCCGCGGAGAAACCGGCCTCCGCCCCCACCGTCACGATCCAGCGGCTGGGACCGCTGGAGATCGACCGCCGCACCCGACAGGTCCGCCTCCAGGGCCATGAGATCGCCCTGTCCCCACGGGAGTTCGACCTGCTCGCCTACCTCTCCGACGACCCCGGCGCCGTGTATTCCCGCCGGCAGATCATGGACACCGTGTGGGACCCGCACTTCTTCGGCCCCACCAAGACCCTCGACGCGCACATCGCCACCCTGCGCCGCAAGCTGGGCGACCCCGCCTGGATCATCACAGCGCGCGGCGTGGGCTTCCGGCTCACCGTGCCCGGCGAACCGGGGCCGGCCAAGGGCGCGTCGTGACCCGGCGGCTGATGCTCAGCTATGTCGCGCTGGCCCTGCTGGTACTGCTGGGACTGGAGATCCCCCTCGGCTACCTCTACGCCCGCGGCGAGGAATCCCGGTTCGCCCAAAGCATCGAACGCGACGCCTCGATGCTGGCGGAGATCGCCGAGGAGAGCATCGAGAAAGGCAACCTGACGGCCCTGCCCGAACTGGCCCGAGAATACGCCGAGGACAATCCCGGCGCCCGCGTCGTGATCGTCGACCGCACCGGCCGGCTACTCACCGACTCCGCCGGCACCATCCCGACCGGATCCACCCTGGCCGGTGAGCCGGACATCGCGGCCGCCCTGCGCAACCGGACCACGGTCGCCACCAGCACCGGCACCAACAGCGCGGATGTTCTCGCGGCAACGATGCCGGGCTCCTCCGGCACCACGATCCGCGGCGCCCTGCGGGTGACCTACCCGATGACCACGGTCACCGACCGGGAGAACCGCATCTGGGCCGTCCTCGCCCTGGCCGGCGCATGCATCGTGACCGCCGTGGCACTCGTGGCGTTCGCCCTCGCCCGCTGGATCACCCGGCCCCTGCGCACCCTGGAACGCGCCACCGCCCAACTCGCCGCCGGCCGCCTGGACAACCCGCCCGACGCCGACAGCGGACCCCCCGAACTACGCCGCCTGGCCGCTGCGTTCACCCACACCGCCACCCGCCTGCAACACCTGCTCCAGGCTCAGCACGGCTTCGCCTCCGAGGCCTCCCACCAGCTCAAGACCCCACTGACCTCATTGCGACTGCGCCTGGAGAACTTCGAGCCCTACCTCGACCCGCGCGCCCACCCCAGCCTGGAGGAGACGATCGGAGAGGTCGAACGCCTCAGCCGCATGGTCCATGGCCTGCTCGCCCTGGCCCGCCTGGAGAACACCGCCACCACCCCCGGCCCCGTCGACGCGGACGCCGTCCTCGTCGAACGGGCAACCATGTGGGAACCCCTCGCAGCCGAACAACACGTCACCATCGCCATCACCGGCCCAGCGGCCGGCCGGGTACGGGCGATTCCCGGAGCGCTGGAACAGATCATCGACAACCTCCTCGCCAACGCACTACGGGTCTCCCCACCCGGCACGACCATCACCCTCGCCCGCGCCCCCGGCGCCGGCCTACACGTCATCGACCAAGGCCCCGGCATGCCGGAAGCCGACCGGGAGCGGGCCTTCGACCGCTTCTGGCGTGCCTCCGACTCTCATCACGACGGAACCGGCCTGGGCCTGCCCATCGTCCGTCACCTCGTCCACGCCTCCGGCGGACAGATCACACTGCACGCAGCCCCCGGTGGCGGTCTGGACGCCCACGTCCAACTTCGCCCCGCGGGCCGGGAACGCCGATTCCAGACGATCGCCGTTACCCATGCGGCAGCAGGCCACAGGCGCTGATCACGATCTCGGCCGCGGCGGCCGTGCGCACCCTGCGCACACTGTCCCGCCGGGTGGTTCATCGAGCGGATCGGCCGCCGCCGTGGCCGAGGGGGTGGTGCCGCCGGCCCTCGGCAGCCAAACCGCGGGTTCACTGACCCGGCCCGCCGCGTACCGAGGGGTCGCCGGGTTCGTGGCCCCGGTCGACGGACCGCTCAGCACGGAGGGCTTCGCCGGACTGTCCCACAGCCTCGACGCGGTCGGGCTCATCACCCCGGCGGTCGCGGACCTCCGTCTCGTGTATGGAATGCCGACCGCCGAGGTCGCCCCTCCAGTCGTCGCGCACTCGCTGCGCATCCCCGCGTGGCGGTGTGGACCGGGACCGAACTCGACGACGTCACACCGGACATGCTGGCGGCGTTGGCCCGCTCCGCCCAGCACCTCGCCGTGGATCTCGGTGCCGAGCTCGTCGAGATCGACTGGCCGGTATGGACACCCCCGCTCGCCGAAGCCCACCTCACGGTCATGGCCTACGAGGCGGCACGCGCTCTGGCCCAGGAGGGAGCCCGCCCGGATCTGCTGAGCGCCCCGCCGGCCGCGCTGCTGGCGCGCGGCAAGGCGAACCGTGTGAAGGCTCCTGCCTGCGCCACATCGCACACACATGCGCAGGGTGAGGGGATCAGCCGGGCCGGTGGGCCCCGGTGCGGTCCTGCACCCCGGACGCGGGCCTTCTCGTCGGTCAGCAGCAAGGCGGCGGCACCGTCGCTGAGCGGGGACGCGTTGCCCGCGGTGACGGTGCCGTTCTCCTGACGGAGCGTCGGCTTGAGTCCCGACATCGCCTCCAGCGACGCGTCGGGCCGTACGGATTCGTCGGAACCGAGGACCTTCGGCTCGCCCCGGCGCCGCGGGATGCTCACGGGCGCGAGCTCGGCGTCGAACAGGCCGGTCTGCTGGGCGCGTGCGGCCTTCTGGTGGCTGTGCAGGGCGAACTCGTCCTGCTGCTCCCGGCTGATCCGGTGCTTCTCGGCGAGAAGCTCGGCCGACTCACCCAGTGGGACGGTCCACCGCGGTTCCATCCTCGGGTTGACCATGCGCCAGCCCAGCGAGGTGGAATACAGCTCGGCGTGTCCGGCCGGGAACGGCTTGTCGGACTTGGGCAGGACGTACGGCGCCCGGGTCATCGACTCGACACCACCGGCCACGGTGATGGAGGCGTCCCCGATCGCGATGGCGCGGGCCGCCTGGATGACTGCCTCCAGCCCGGAGGCGCACAGCCGGTTGACCGTCACGCCCGGCACGCCGGTGGGCAGGCCGGCCAGCAGCGCGGCCATGCGGCCGACGTTGCGGTTCTCCTCGCCGGCGCCGTTGGCGTTGCCGAAGTACACGTCCTCGATCCGGGACGGGTCCAGGTCGGGTGTACGGCCGACGAGTTCACGGATGGCGTGGGCGGCCAGGTCGTCCGGGCGGACCGATGCGAGGGCGCCGTTGTAGCGGCCGATCTGGGTACGGACCGCGTCGACGCGGTAGACGGTGTTCACAGCAGCCCCTCCGCGACGGCGAGTTCGGCGCCGGTCGTGGCGATGATCGCGTCGACGCTCACGCCGGGCGCGGTCTCGGTCAGCGTCAGACCGTCGCGTGTCACGTCCAGCACGCCCAGATCAGTGATGATCCGGTTCACGCACGCCTTGCCGGTGAGGGGAAGTGCGCACTCGGCGAGGATCTTCGGGGAGCCGTCCTTGGCGGTATGGGTCATCACGACGATGACCGTGCGGGCGCCGTGGACCAGGTCCATCGCCCCGCCGATCCCGGTGATCATCTTGCCGGGGATGGCCCAGTTGGCCAGGTCCCCGGTCCCCGACACCTGCATCGCGCCGAGTACGGCGACATCGATGTGGCCGCCCCGGATCATCGAGAAGGACAGTGCCGAGTCGAAGAAGGAGGCCCCCGGCAGGACCGTGACGGTCTCCTTGCCGGCGTTGATCAGGTCCGGGTCGGCCTGGTCCTCGCTCGGGTAGGGGCCGGTGCCCAGGATGCCGTTCTCCGACTTCAGGAACACCTCCACGCCGTCCGGCAGGTGGTTCGGGATCGGCGTCGGAAGACCGATGCCGAGATTGACGTACTGCCCGTCCCGCAGCTCGCGTGCGGCCCGCGCGGCCATCTCTTCCCGCGTCCACGCCATGGCTGGCCCACCGCCCCTCGTGCCCCGGGCGCGGAAACCGTGCGCCGTTCGATCTGCTTGTCCGCGGCCTGCTCGGGGGTGAGCGCCACAACCCGCTGCACGAAGATCCCCGGCAGACGCACCGCGTCCGGATCGATCTCGCCGGGCTCGACGAGCTCCTCCACCTCGGCGATCGTCACCCGGCCGGCCATCGCGGCCAACGGGTTGAAGTTCCGGGTGGATTTGTTGAACACCAGATTTCCGTGCCGGTCGCCTCTCCTGGCCCGCACCAGCGCGAAGTCCGTGCGGATCCCGCGCTCCAGTACGTACTCGGTGCCGTCGAACTCCCGCACCTCCTTCGGTGGGGAGGCCATCGCGACCCCGCCGGAGCCGTCGTAGCGCCAGGGCAGCCCGCCCTCGGCGACCTGCGTACCCACCCCGGCCGGCGTGTAGAACGCTGGGATGCCCGCCCCACCGGCCCGCAGCCGCTCGGCCAGTGTGCCCTGCGGGATCATCTCGACCTCCAGTTCCCCGGCCAGGTACTGCCGGGCGAACTCCTTGTTCGCGCCGATGTAGGAGCCGGTCACCCGGGCGATCCGCCCGGACGACAGCAGCACGGCCAGCCCCGACTCCATCGCCCCGCAGTTGTTCGAGACGACCGACGGACCGGACACACCGCACTCGAAGAGTGCCTGGATCAGCACGTTCGGCACACCGCTCAGCCCGAAACCACCCACCGCGAGCGACGCGCCGTCTCCCGCGTCGGCCACCGCCTCCAGCGCCGTGGAGACCACCTTGTCCATCACGCCGCACTTTCCGTTGCGGCGGCCAGATCGGGCGAGTGCTCGGCCAGCGGTGTGATGTCGATCGTCAGGTACGGGAACAGTGGGAGATTCCACAGGATGCGATGGAGTGCCTCGTTGTCGGCAACGTCAAACACACTGACGTTGGCGTACTGCCCGGCACACCTCCAGATGTGCGCCCATTCCCCCGACTTCTGCAGTTCCCGGCAGTACCTCTTCTCCCGCGCCACCAGGTCGGCGCGGACCCCGGGGTCGAGGTCGCGCGGAATCTCCACGTCCATGCGTACGAAGAACAGCACCGCGCGTCACGCCTTGTCGAGGGCGAAGTCGTAACGGACCTCTCGGCCACTGCCGTCCACCACCGGGGTGGGGTCGAGGATGAGTTCGGGCTTCACCGCGGAGGCTATGTCGTCGGCGACGTGCCTGCCACCCTTGAAGTACAGCTGAGTGGTGATGAGCCGGTGACCGGGCGCCGATGCCTTGAGGTGCAGGTGGGCCGGCCGCCACGCGTGCCAGCCCGCCGCGGAGATGAGGGAGCCGCAGGCGCCGTCCGTCGGAATCCGATACGGCGCCGGTTCGATGGTGCGGATCCGGAAGCGGCCGGTCTCGTCGGCGGTGACCGTGCCCCTGAGGTTCCACTCGGGCAGGCCAGGCGCGAACTGCGAATAATAGCCGTCACTGTCCGCGTGCCAGACCTCCACCTTCGCGTCGGTCAGCGGCGTACCGTCCACGCTCGTCACCCGCCCCTGGAACAGAAGCGGTGTGCCCTGCTCGCCCTTGCGCATGGGCAGGCTCGCATCGGCGGGCAGGGCCGGCGAGCCGGGGACGTAGTACCGTCCTTCGATCGTTCCCTTGCTGCCCTCACGCTGCTCGTTGGCCACCTCCTCGACGACATGCTCCAGCCACACGTCGAGGAACAGCGGCCACTCGCCGTCCTCGCCGACCCTGATGAGCCAGGACTTGAGCGCGTCGTACTCGGCGTAGCTCACCTGGTGACGGCGGATGATGTCATGGGCGGCCGTGAGGAGTTCGGAGACGAGGGTATTGACGCGCTCGGTGCCGACCTCGGCCGTCCCCGCGCGCTGCTTGCCGCGGAACTGCTCGGTGGCCGCCGCTCCTGAGGCTGCGGCGGTGGCCTGTTCGGTGGTGTTCTCGGTCATGATGATCCCGCCCCTTGGATGCGTTCCTGAGTGGGGCGACACGGTGTCAGCGGTCCTGGCGATAGCGCGCCAGCTTGTCGGGGTCTATGTCGATGCCGAGGCCGGCACCCTCGCGGATGCGCAGTGTGCCGGCCTCGATGGTCAGCGGTTCGGTGAGAAGGTCGTCGGTCATGTCGAGGAAGTTGGACAGCTCGCCCGCGTACCGCGCCGTGGTGCGGTGGGCCGCGCCGAAGGCGACCGTGCACAAAGTGCCCAGCTGACCGTCGATCTGATTGCCCATCACCACCTCGACGCCCAGCCCTTCACACTCGTGCAACACCCGCTGGGATCCGGTGAAGCCGGTGCGCGCTGTTTTGATGCTGATGGCGGTGGCGGAGCCACCCAGGAGTTCACGGGTCACATCGGCGGCCCGCGTGGCGCTCTCGTCGGCGATGAAGGGCACCGTGGTCTGCGCCACCAACCAGCGCCGGCCCAGCACATCGTCGGCGGGACAGAGCTCCTCGGCGAAAACCAGGCCGAGATCGGCCATCTCCCGCAGAGCCCGGGCGGACTCCGAGGCCGTCCAGCCCCGGTTGCCGTCGATATAGAGCTCGGCGTCCGGGCCGAGGGCCTCGCGCAGGGCTCGGCAGGCTTCGACATCCTGTGTGTAGGGGCGGCGTCCCACTTTCACCTTGAACGTGGTGACGCCATAGGTGTCCCGGAAGCGTTCCGCCTCGGCGACCATCGCCTCGGCCGGCGCGAACCCGACCATGTGGCTCACTCGCATGCGATCGGTGAAACCGCCCAGCAGCCCGGACACCGACATCCCGGCGGCCTGGCCCAGGATGTCCCACAGCGCCATGTCGATCGCGGCCTTCGCC
Source organism: Streptomyces sp. NPDC088124 (assembly GCF_040685895.1). Taxonomy (NCBI): domain Bacteria; kingdom Bacillati; phylum Actinomycetota; class Actinomycetes; order Kitasatosporales; family Streptomycetaceae; genus Streptomyces; species Streptomyces sp. NPDC088124. The sequence continues at coordinate 107,324 of NZ_JBFBJB010000011.1, forward strand.
GTCGGGTTGCCCACGGTGCGGTCGAGCCGATCATGCACCGTTTCTCGTTCCAGCGCCGACAGCCCCAGGATCTGCGGCGTGAAGATCTTGTCGATCACCGCCACGATGGACTCCTGGGTCTCGCCGTACGTGTACGGGCGTGGTGGTGCCTCGGCGGTGCCGATCAGGCCGTCCTCGGTGTGCACCCGCACCAGGACATGTTCGGCCGTGTGCACTCCTCCACTGGCGAATCTCAGTGGCTTCCGGAAAGGAATCGCGAAAGGAATGGTCTCCACCGCGGCGATCTTCACAGCGTGCGCTCCGCTCTTTCATCATTCCCCGGCCCGGTGGCTGCCAGAAACACATCGTTTCGTTCGAGTACGTCCAGCAGGCGCTTCAGCAGTGGTGAGTCGTCGTCTGCTCGCCAGGCCAGCGCCAGGGGAACAGAAAGCGCGTCCTCGATGTCCTTGCACACGACGCCCTCACGAGGTGCGGAGCGGATCGAGTCGGGCAGCACGGCGATACCGAGGCCGGCGGCGACGAGGGCCAGGGCCGCGGACGTCTCGGCGACCTCGTAGGCGGGGTGCGGGTAGAAGCCGGAGGCGAGACAACTACGGACGACGGCATCGTTGACAACGGAGCCGAGCCTCGCGTCGTACAGGATGAAGTCCTCATGCCGCAGTTGTTCGATACGGACGGTTTCCGCCCCGGCCAGCCAATGCTCCTCGGGGGCAGCCACAACGAGCGGCTCCTCCGCGACGAGACGGTGGACAATGCCCTCCTTTCTGATGGGAGGACGCAGCACACAGATATCCAAACGGCGCTCGATCAGCCCCAACTCCAGTGCGGGAGTAAGCGGCCGGCCGGCGCAGCCGCGGAACCAGCAGAGCCGTCCCGCAGGCCACTGCGGAGAGGGCTACTGCTGCCCCGATCCAGCCGCCGCGCACTGTCGCGGCGTCCATGACGGCGATCACCGTGAAGAACGCGACGAGCGCTGTGCGCCCGGTCAGGGCTGCCCATTTCGACATCTTTTCCGTGCTCACGTCTGCAAGGCTAGGCTGCGGTGACGGGTCGATCCCTCAGACGTTCGGCCGCGCCGTTCTCCTACTTTCGTAGGAGAGGCGCGACGCACAACGACCGATCTGTGGCCCGGCGCGGATTTCTCACGTCGATCGCATGAATAAGCGGATCTCTTCCCACGATCGGGTGATCGCGCAGCGCCAGGCCGAAGGCTGGATGTTCCTGACCGAGGCCGTTCGCGATCTGCGGACCATCGGAGCGATAGCCCCCAGCGGCAAGGCGCTGGCGCGTGCCCTGACCGAACCCGTCCGAGCCCAGGCGCCCCACCCGCTGGCCGTTCTGGAAGCGGGGGCAGGCACGGGCGCGGTCACGCGGGCCCTGATCCCGCAGCTGTCCAGGAGCAGCCGCCTGGACATCGTGGAGGCCAACCCCCGGTTCGCCGACCGCCTGGACAAGCTCGTCACGGCGCACCCGAGCCTGCTGGGCCCGGCCGGGCGGGCAGCGGTGCACCAGAGCTATGCCGAGGAGTTCGACACGCCTCACCTCTACGACGTGATCGTCTCCGGTCTGCCGCTGACCAACTTCGCCCCCGAGCAGGTCGAGCGGATCATGAGCCGCTACATGGAGCTGCTGCACCCGGGCGGCACGCTCACCTACTTCGCCTATCTCGGAACCCGCCGCGCCCGCTCGCTGACCGCTTCCCGTGCCGAGTCCCGCCGCCATGCCGCGGTGGACGGGGTCATGGCCGCCTTCCAGCGCACCTACGCCGTCAAGCGCTGCACCGTGTGGGCCAACCTGCCCCCTGCCCATGTCTGGCATCTGCAGCGCCCCCTGGTCACGGCCGCCGCCCCTTCCGCGCCGTGCCCCGAGGAGACCCGGCGGTGAACGCCGTCTCCCAGCTGCTCGGCCACCTCCCGCATGGCCTCGCCTATGCCGTGGTGGCGGGTGCCATCCTGGCGGAATCCGTTCTCCTGGTCGGCGCGTTCATCCCCACCCTCACCCTGCTCCTGACGGCCGGCGCACTGGCCCGCGACGGGCATATCAGCCTTCCTCTCGTGATCGCCACCGCTGCCGCCGCCGTGATCGCGGGGGACCTCCTCGCCCACCGCACCGGCACACTCCTCGGCGCGCGTCTGCGTACCGGCCGTACGGGACGCCGTATTCCGCGCGCTGCCTGGCACCAGGCGGAGAAGCTGATGAACCGGCACGGCGGCCGGGCGGTCCTCATCGCCCGCTTCCTACCCGTCGTCCGGACCCTCGCCCCCCACTTCGCGGGGGCCACCCGTCTGCCCTATCGCCGCATCGCCCCCTACAGCATCACCGCCGCCTGCCTGTGGGCCACAGCCGAGATCAGCGCCGGATACGCCGCCGCGGCCTCCCTGGAGCGCATCCTTTCCCTGGGCGCACCGGTCCTGGCCGCAGTCGCTGTCATCGCTTCTGCCGCCGTCGTGCTGTGGCGGCGGCACTCGGCATCCGGGCAACGGAGCGCTCCCGCGCGTCATCGACATCAGCAGTCTGTGGGTCTCGGCGGCGGACACAAGCCCACGACCTGTCTCACCTATCGGGGCACCCATGCCGACGACAACGCAGCCGGCGGCCCGGAACACGGCGATACCGGCCGGGAAATGCACGCTCCTGGACAGGTCGCCGCCATCGGTGACATACGCGGCGCGCTTGCCGGCCCACGCCTCGGCCGTGTCGAGGACGGCTACCCGATGCGTGAGGCCGCCGCTGCCCACCGCGAGATCGTGGCCGGCCACACCACAGGTAAAGATCGTCCTGGTCCCGTGACCCGACCCTGTCCGCACCGTAGGCCACGTCTCAGCCGAACGCCCACGGAGTGAACGATTCCAGAGGAAAACGGATGAGTTCGTGGGCGGGACGCCGAGAGGCTCTTGGCGGCAGTGGGCACCCTGACCGGCAGCGGCTCCAGCACCGCGGCCCCTCGCCGGGCAGGGCTCCGGCGGCCGGGAGTTCGGGCAGGGGGCGGGCCGGTATCGGTTCGATGTGCTCGGGGCCGGCCACCTTCCATCGCAGGGCGCGTCGGCGTGGACGGTGATGTGGGGCGCGCGGGCGCCGTCCCCGGGATGGCCCCGCGCCCGCAAGGCGGACGCGGGGCCAGGGCCTCTCGTTCGGCTCATGTCGAGCTCGTCGCCGACGGGCTACGGCCCTCGGTGCCCGCGACACCGTCCGCGACGGAACGTTCGGCGGCCGGTGAGCGTCTCATCGGGTGTGATGGATCTTCCTGAGACCACGAACCCCGTCGACACCCAGGACGAGCACGAGGATGAGCGAGTGCGGTCCGGCCCGCTGTGGCGCCATGCGCTGTGGGCGGCGCTCGTCACCGCCGCCGGAGTGACGCTGGGGTGGTTGGGCGCCCTGTTCCGCATCGGCCCGGAGGAGTACGGCCTGCCGCCCGCCGCGCCGGGAGCGCTCTGGCCCTATCTGCTCGCCTGGGCCGGGATCGGTCTGGGGCTGGGCGCCATCCTGCGGTTCGTGGCGGCCAAGGTGCCGGTCTATTCCCCGTCGGAGGTCCTTCTCGGCAGCGTCATGATCGGCACCCGGCTGTCCCTGGGCTGGCGGCCGGAGCCCCTCGAAGTCGCGGGCCTGGCCGCGGCCGCGCTGCTCCTGGTGACCATCTGGTGCGCCGTCGCACTGCGCGGGGCGGCCGTCGTACGACGGTCCCAGGACGCTTCCGGGGTCGCCCGGTAGGGCTTTGTTACGTCTATGGGCGAGTGGTCACCTTGGTGGTTCCCTGCGTCGACGAAAGCCACGACCGCACGGCGCCGGTCACGGTGGTGAGACGGTGCACGGGACCGCTGAGAAGCGGTCCAAGCTCCGCCGCGAGAAGAGGGACCTGGGGCGCTTCGGCGGAGCCGGCGGCGGGGTCAGGATCCTGTGGAGGCCCCGCGGCATTTCTGGGCCCGCAGCCACAAGCCGCCTTCGGACCAGCCGTTCTCACAGTCGTACTGGGCGTTGCTGTCACGGTCGATGACGACGAAATAGGAGATCGGACCCCAGTGGACCGAATCGCACTGCCGTGCGGACAGATGGGGCAGATCCGTCACGTCGGCCTCCGCGCAGATGATCCTCTGCGGCTGCTGTGCCGCCGGGCTGCCGATTCCAGCGCTGTACGAGGCCGCGGCCGCTCCCGCCGCGGGGGCCGCCACAGCGAGGAAGACCCCGAGCGCACCGCTCGTGAGGAACCGCCCGCCACTACGACAGGCTTGCCGTGTTGTACTCATTTCCATTTCTCCTTCGGGAAGGCCCGAACACCATCGCGCCCGGACGACACACACCGTCACCACCGGGACCGGATGGTCCGGCCCCCACTCCCGTCGGCACGCTGGGACCGTCGAGTTGAGTCAAACCACACAACAGGCAGGCGTTCGGAGCGCATCGACGAACCCGCTGCGCGCCGCACGCCCTCACCGGAGCCGAAACCATCGGCCGGAGCCTCCCGGCGGCATCGACAGGCCCGGCTCGCGCGGAGGTGCGCGGCCGGGCCCGGGAGTCTGCGGATGGGTCAGGACGTTCGGCAGGACGTTCGGTACGTGACCTGGGTGACGGACACGGTCTCCGTCGCCTCGGCCTCAACGCCTGCGTTGCCTACGTCGTACCGGAACGCCGCGCTCTTGAGAGCGGTGGCATCGTCCTTGCCCTTACGGATCACGTCGCAGACATCCACCGAGCGGCTGACAGCGCGGCTCACTCGGATGCGCTGCTCGCAGCCGTCGACGGCGCCGCGCTCGGACAGGTCCGACCTTCCAATAGCTCGAACGCCTTGTCCCCGTCGTCAAGACCGGTCCTGATCGCCCCCATCCTTCCGATCGCGTAGCGGCCGTTGGCGAGCCGATTGTCGACAGTTGCGGTGCCCCCCGCTGGAACAGTTGATCGTGACGAAGTACGCGCCTTCGTCGGTGACGTTGGAGAGGGCGTCGTCGAAGACCGCGCGCAGCTTCTCGGTGCTGTCGACCTCGATCTCGATGTTCTGGGTCCTGCCGCCGCGGTCCCGCTTGACGATCTTGCCGTGATCGGTCTCCCCCGTAAGCGTTTTCGCCACGCCTGCCTGCTGTTCCGCGCCAGCCCGTCGGCCTCGCGTCACCCTGCCGGATGACCTCGGCGAGAATGCCAGCGCCGCCCCGCGGACGCCCCTAGGGTTTGCCCATGCCTGTGAAGGTTCCCTTGGAGGAGACCGCGTTCAACGCCGACCGGATCGCCCGTACCGGCCGCCCCTTGGACGCCCTCGCCGTCCTCACCCGCTGCCGCACCGCCGAACTCACCGGCACCGTCAGCACCATCGTCACCCCGCCGGTGCCCCAGTTGGAGGACGTCATGCATCCTGCCCGCGCGTACCAGCCCCCTGGAACCGAACGGCGGTTCAGCGCGGTCCCCCACGGCGTCGGCAGCAGCATCCGCTCGGCAACCCCGGATACGGGGTGGGCGGCGTGAGCGACGAGCCCACCGATGTGTCGGCCGACGGTGTCCCGGGGCCGCGCACCGCCCCGCTTCCGCCCGCTCCCGCGGCAGAGCCTGCCGGACCGGCGAAGGGACCGGTCCGCCCCCTCGAAGCCGGGCCCGACGCCGCCGTGGAATCCGCCGCTCCTGGGCCGCAGATGCGGTACGTGGATCTGACCGGCAGTCGTGAGGCGGCCGGCCGCTCGATCCGGATGCGCGACATGGCCAGGCGCCTCCCGCAGTTGGTGCGCCGGTCGCTGGCCCTCGCCTGGCAGGTCGACCGACGGGCGACTGTCGGTCTCCTGCTGTGTCAGGCCGTCGCCGGCGTGATGCAGGCCCTGGGCCTGGTCGCGATCAGCGGCACCCTGACCGCGCTGCTGACCAGCGGCGACATCTACCAGCGGCTCCTGCAGGCGTGGCCGTCCGTGGCGCTGCTCGCCGGCGCGTCCGGCGTGCGCGCGCTCCTGGGAATCACCGTCAGCTGGCTCTCCTCCCGGCTGGGTCCGCAGATGTCGCGCGAGGCCCAGCAGATGCTGCTCACCGGCTGCGCCGAGGTGGAGCTGTGCGCCTACGACGAGCCCGACTTCAACCGAGACCGCGAGGCCGCCGACCGTGGCGCGCAGGTCACCGGAGACCTGATCGACGAAGGGCAGGACCTGATCGCCTCGGCGGCTTCCTTCCTCGCCGGGGCCATCGTGCTCGCCGGAGTGAGCTGGGTGCTCCTTCCGCTCCTGGTGGCGGCCAGCCTGCCGCAGGCCCTGGCCCAGATCAGCGCCGCGCGGGTGCGCTACCTGGCGAACCTTCGCAGCAACGGGGACAACCGGATGCTGTCGGTGCTGCGGTGGCACATCTTCACCCGGGAGGCCGCCGACCAGATCCGCGCCGGCACGATGGCCGCGTTCCTGTCCGGCCGGTACCGGCAGACGGTCGCCCGGATCAACCACGAGGACCGGACCGCGGCCGACACGGCGGCACGCATGTCCCTGGTCGGTGCGGTGTGCGGAGGCGTCGGCTCGGCGGTCGTCTGGGCCGCGGTCGTATGGCTGCTGGCCACCGGCCGCATCAGCGTCGGGCACGCCGGAACGGCCGTCTTCGCCCTGCAGACGGTAGGACAGTCGGTGCGCGGGCTCGTGGCCGTCGGGGCACGGACCGTGCGCACCGGGCTGTACATGGACGACTGGACCGGATTCCTGGACAAGGCCGGCGGTTTCCGCATGCGCCGTGGCCCGCACCGGCCCGAGCCGCCGAAGACGATCGAACTCAAGTCGGTCACCCACCGCTACGCCGGCAAGGACCGGGACGCGCTGTCCGACGTCTCGCTCACCTTGCGCCGGGGCGAGGTCACCGCCCTGGTCGGCTTCAACGGCTCGGGAAAATCGACGCTGTCCAAGCTGGTCAGCGGCCTGTATCTGCCCACCGACGGGCAGGTGCTGTGGGACGGCGCCCCCACGGGAGACGCCGACCCGCAGGCGCTGTGGCAGCAAGTCGCCCTGGTCCCCCAGGACTACGCCCACTGGCCCCTGACCGTGCGGGAGAACATCACGCTCGGGCAGCCCACGGCGCGCGGCGACGCGGCGGTGCGCGAGGCCTGCGAGGCGGCCGGCGCGGACGAGGTCGTCGACCGGCTCGGCGCCGGTCTGGACACCCTGCTGGCCCGGGAGTGGCTCAACGGGGAGGAACTGAGCGGCGGCCAGTGGCAGCGCATCGCCCTCGGCAGAGCGTTCTTCCGCGAGGCGGGGCTCCTGGTCCTCGACGAGCCCACCGCGAACCTCGATCCCCGCGCGGAGTACCGGATCTTCCAGCGGCTGCGCGGCCTGGCACGGGACCGGGTGGTACTGCTGGTGACCCACCGCATCACCAATGTGGCCGTGGCCGACCGGATCGTGGTCCTCGACGAAGGCAAGGTCGTACAGGAGGGCACCTACCAGGAACTCGCCGAGCAGGAGGGGCTGTTCAAGCAGCTGCTGTCCTACCAGGTCACCTCCGACGCGGCCCGCGGTGCCGGCGAGCGGCACGGGACACACCCATGAGCCACCCGGCGTTCCGCCCTCGGCGCCCGGGCGCCGAGGGCGCTCGGCGCGCACCGGCCTCTGCCAGGCGCCGGGCCGGGGAGGCACGCCGGGCCGAGGAGACACGCCGGGCCGAGGCTCCCCCGACCCGGTGAACTGAATCGTCGTCGGCCTGCCCCCACGGCCGTCCGCGGAAGCCATCGAGCCCGGACGCCGGCCCCCTGCCCGGACGCACGCCGGGCGCCACCCGCACAACCCACCACAGGAAGAAGCCACGTGAACCTCGACATGAGGCCCCTCGCCACGGCCGGACCACCGGCATCCGCCGAGCGGCCCGCGGTCCGCGCCGCCACGCCCGCCGACGCCGAAGGGATCGTCCGGCTGCGCTCCGCCTACGTCCTCTCCGAGCCCTTGAGCGAGGAGTGGATCCGGCGGTGTGCGAACGAGCTGGCGCCGCGGCTGACACCGGCGGGAGACGCCCGCGCCTTCGTCGTCGACGCCCCGGACGGCTCGATCGTCTCCTGCGCCCTCGGGCTGATCCACCCCGTACTCCCGGCACCGGCCTACCCCAAGGGCCTGGCCGGCCGGGTACACGTCGTCGCCACACACCCCGGCGCCCGGCGCCGCGGGTGTGCCAGGGCGGTGGTGTCCGCACTCCTCAACCGCCTCCACGCCGAGCACGTCACCCTGTTCGAACTGCACGCCAGTGAGGAGGCGGCACCGCTCTACCGCGAGCTGGGTTTCGCCGGCAGCGCGGCAATGATGCGGATGACGCGTCTCGAAGAACCGGTCGTCCCGAGCCCGCGGACGGGCGGCCCCGACTGGCTGCCGCCCGAGCAGTATGCCGAGACAGTCCTCAAGGCCACCGCCTTCGCGTGCGTCTATGTCACCGACGAGCACGACCGGCCGCTCCAACTCCACTCCGTCTACTCGCCTTCTCACCCGTGGCAGATGGTGGGCGGCACGATGGATCCCGGTGAGCGCCCCTGGCACACAGCCGTGCGCGAATGCCAGGAGGAGACCGGTATCACGCCGGCCGGGCCGCCTCGGCTCCTGGCGACGGTGTACAGCCTGCCCGGCACCGAGTGGCCCTACAGCACGATCGGTTTTGTCTTCGACGGCGGCCGGCTCTCCGAGGCCCGGATCCGCGGCATCGTTCTGGATCCGCGCGAGCACGACGACGTCCGGGTCCTGGCCTTGGCCGAGTGGGAGGCGCTGATGCCGCCTCGGGACTTCGCGCGCCTGTGCGCCGTCGCCGAGGCCCGCCGGACCGGTGTGGCCGCGTACTTCGACACCTGGGACTGGGGCAACGAGTGAGCCCCTGATCGACGTCCTCGCCTCCGGACGGTCCACCATGCGCCCCCTGCCCGGCCGCGGGGTGGCACGGCCGTCGCCTCCGAAACCCCCTCGCGTGTGACGCAGTCCGGATGATGAGGTGGCACGGTGACCAACCACGATGAGGCGGCGGCCGTCCGTCCGCTGACACTGGCCTGGGTGAGCCGGCATCTGGAGGCCGGCGAACGGATCGTCGGAACCGAGGCGCTGCACGGCGGCATGACCGCCGACATGCGGAGGCTGACCATCGCCACGCGGGACGGAGGCACCCGTCACCTGGTGCTGCGAAGCTTCGTCGACCCGTTCCGCGTGGAACACGCCGAGGACGGGCTGAACAGGGAGGCCGGCGCCCTGACCCTGCTCGCGGGGACCGGTGTGCCGGCTCCCGGACTGGTCGCGGTGGATCCGACCGCCACGCAGTGCGCGTATCCGTCGCTCCTCATGACACACCTTGCGGGCCGGACGGTCCTCGACGACGAGGGACTGGAGACGCGCCTCCCCCTGCTGGCCCGTCAGCTCGTGGCCATCCACGCGGTGCGACCCGTCGAGCGGCCCCGGGAGTATGTGACGTTGACGACCGCCGACACCGTCGTGGTTCCGAAGGGCGCCGACGCGGCGGCTTGGGCCGCCGCTGTCGACGTCATCCGCAAGCCCCCGCCACCCTGTGAAGGGCGGTTCCTGCACCGGGACTTCCAGCCGGGCAACGTACTGTTCGACCTGCCGCCTTCGACGTCGGCGGACGCCCGGATCACCGGCGTCGTCGACTGGGCAGCGGCCTCCTGGGGCCCAACGGATCTCGATGTGGCGCACTGCTGCACCAATCTGGCGCTGCTGCACGGCCCGGCGTGGGGTCCCCGGTTCGCCGAGGCGTACGAGGAGGCCGGCGGGGTGCTGGCCGCGGCCACGGAAGAGCGGCTGTACTGGCGGATACGGGACGGGCTGGCGTGCTCGGAGGAAGTACGGTCGGTGGCGCGGCCGTGGCGGGAGGCGGGGAGGACGGAGCTGACGACGCGAGCCGTGGAGGAGCGGCTGGACGCCTATGTCACCGCGCTGCTGGACACACCGGCCTGAGCCGGGGCGGTCCGCGACGCGGCCCCGGCCTCATCGTTCACCGCTCAAGCGGAGGGTGCGTCGCCTCCGTATCGGCGGGAGCGCGTCGCGGGTGCGCCGGCGGAAGACCAGGAACGCGGCGAACGCCGCGCCGGTGAGCCAGAGGAGCTGGATCGCGAGGCCCTGGGCCACCGACGCGGTGGAGAAGGCCGCGGCCATGCTGGCCTGCACGGCCCCGTACGAGGGCAGGAAGCGTACGACGGCGCTGTCCGATCCGGAGCTGGAGAGCGGGTTCTGGAGTGCGACGTCGAGGATGCTGATCATCAGGATGGCGAACATTCCCTCCACCTCGCGGCGGAGCACCGACCCCAGGACCACGCCGAGCGCGCCGTAGGTCAGGGCGGCGAAGAACAGCGCGGTGGCGAGCAGGAAGGGCTGCCGGGGGGACCAGGCGAAGCCGGCGGCGGCCGTGGCGTACGCGGCGATGGCGGCACAGACCAGGGTGAGCGCGGAGAGCTTGGCGAGCACCAGGTGGAAGCGCGGGTACCCCGCCATCGCCAGGCGCCGGTCGAAGGCACCGCCCGTGAACGTGGCGGCGAACATCATGAACCCGGCGATCAGGGTGACCGCGTTCAGCGCGCCGGTGATCTGGGTGAGGTGGTTGCCGGGCGGGGACAGGACCTCGCCCGTGGCCCGCAGCCGGAAGGGCGCCGGCTGGTCGGGAATGCTCACGTAGGCCAGGGCGATCCAGACAGGGATGTACACGACCACCAGCAGCATCGCGAACCGGTTGCGGGCGTGCCCGATCAGCGCGTACCGGGAAGCCGTGACGAACAGGGTCCAGTGCCTCCTCATGCCGCCGCCTCCGGCCGCCGGTCCTGGCGGGTGAGGCGTCCGCCCTCCAGGCGGTACAGCTCGTCCAGCCGGTCGACGTCGTACGCCAGGTGGGAGACGACCAGCACCGAGCGTCCGGCGTCGCGCAACTCGGTCGCCAGGTCCCAGAAACGCAGATACGTCTCCCAGTCGAAGCCCTGGTACGGCTCGTCCAGCAGCAGCACGTCCGGGTCGTGCATGAGCGCCAGGGCCAGGTTCAGCTTCTGTCGCGAGCCCCCGCTGAGCACGCCCGCGCGCTGGTCGAGGTACTCGGTCAGGGCCAGGGCCTCCATCACTTCCCCGGCCCGCCGCAGGTCCGTGAGCCCGAAGGCGTGGCGGAAGAGGTCCAGGTGCTGGCGGACGGTGAAGGAGTCGTCCAGGACCACGGACTGCGGGCAGTAGCCGAACCTCCCGCTGTGGTGGACCGAGCCCCGGTCGGGCCTGAGTTCACCGGAGAGGATCTTGAGCAGGGTCGTCTTGCCCGCGCCGTTCTCCCCGACGATCCCGGCGAGGACCCCGGGCCGCAGATGGAGGTCGACACCGCGCAGGACGACGTGCTTGCGGTAGGAATGATGCACTCCTCTGACGTCCATCGGGCCGCTCCGTCCATGCCAGGTCTTCGTCCTGAGGGCGGCGAGACCGCTCCGTCCGTGCACAACGAGCGTGCGGCGCGGCGGAAACGGCGCCGCGCGCCGCTCACTTGGGAGCCTGGGCGCCCTCCAGTTCGGCCACCGCCCGCTCCCACAGGCCCGGCAGCGACTCCCCGAGAGGAAGGGCGCGGTCGGCCAGGAAGGACACCTCGGCCCACGTGTCGAAGAAGGAGAGGCCCACCCCGAAGAGGTGTCCGGGCACGAGCAGGGGGAGCAGGGCGGTTCCGGTCACCTGGGTCTCCCCCAGGCTGCCCTTGTCGGCGAGAGGCATGGACGTGGCCATGACGTCGGTGACACGTGGGGAGATCACCCGTCGCAGGTACCACTCGGTCGGACGGTCCGGCATGAACCGGACCAGGTCCTGAATGGCCTGCCGCCAGGCCTCGCCCCGCAGCTTCCGGGTCCTCGCCATGACGCGGTCCAGTCGCCACAGGGACGCATCACCGTCCTGGCCGCGCCGTGTGCCCCGTGTGCCCCGCGTGCCCCGCGTGCCCCGCGTGCCCCGCGTGCCCCGGGAAGCGTCCGTGTCTTTCGGGACCGTCCGTACGGGCAGCTCCAGCGGCAGGGCGAAACAGCGATTGCCCCAGGTCTGATCCTCGTCGGGACGGCGCGCGTCGACGGGTACCAGCGCCGTCACCCGTGGCAGCGGTACGCCGGACCGCGCCGACCAGGTCGCCAACGCCCCGGCGAGCGCCGCCAGATGGACATCGTGGGCCGAGCCGCCGCGCGCCGCGCCGATCCGGCGGAGTTCACCCGCCGGTACCCGGCCGCGCCACAGCCGCCTCTCGCCCGTGGGGACGAAGGGGGCGGCTGCCGGCCGGGGGCCGCGGCCGACGAGGGAGGCGGACGCGAACTTCGCGGCCAGCCCGACAGCCATGCCCGCCCGTCGGGGCAGGTCGGTGCGGCGGCCCTTCCCCGGCACCGGGCGGGCCGAGGGTTCCCCCTCGCCCAGCATGGTCCGGAACGTCATCGCGGCGGCCGCACCGTCCTGACAGGCGTGGTGGAAGCGGTAACACACCGCGTACCGGTCGGGCGCGTGGCCGTGGACCAGCCAGACCCCCCAGTAGGTGCCGGGCGCGAGCGGCGCGTTGATCGCGGTATGCAGGGCCTGGTCCCACTCCTCGGGGCCCTCGGCGACCACCTCATGGACGTGCCGGTCGACGGCGAAGCCCGTGTCCGTCCGCCACCGGGGGCGCCGCGGTCCGCCCTCGACGCGGCTGGTCAGCAGGGGCAGTTGGGCCAGGCGGAAGTCCACGTACGCGCGGAGGTCCGCCAGGCTCGGGGGCGGACCGCTCAGATACGCGACGCCACCGGCGTCCCAGCGGGCGCCGGGGTGGCGGCGTTCCATGCCGAGGAACGCGCGGTCGAGCGCGTGGGCGGGATGGCGGGGCGAGGGAACGGACGGGACGGACGGGACGGACTCGGGCATCGGAGGACTCCAGTTCGTGCCTACGGACGGACAGACGGTCGGGCCGGTGGCGCCGACCAGGGTCGCGCGCCGCGGGACCGCTTCCCGGCCGACGCTCATGGAATCACCCGAAAGGAGGACGTCGCCGCGGGCAGCCCGTACGGCCGGGGTCGCTTCCGTCAGCTCCGTACGCCAGGGCCTGGCCTGGGACGGAGGCTCCTCGCGGGACCGTCCGGGACGCAGTCCGGCCGTGGTGCGGGTAATCCGTTCGGGTGAGCAGGCGGAATCGGGAACCTGCCACCGCCCGCCTTCTGACACCGTATGCGGTGCGTCAGCGGTCGCCGGTCCCCGGGGAAGTGCCTGAATGCCTCACGGGTGGCCGCTGACGGGGCGGTCACGCACCGACCCGCCCACGGTCTCGTCCCCTTTCCAACCCCTTGGAGTCGTGATCGTGCATGTCGCCCTCACCGGCGCCACCGGATTCCTCGGACTGCGCCTGTTACGCCGTCTGCTCACCAGGCACCGATCAGTGACGGTCCTGGCCCACGCGGGCTCGGGCGACGCGCTGCGCCGCATCACCCGGTTCTTCGAACTGACCGGCGCACCCGAGGCGTTCACCGCCGGACTCGCCGACCGGCTGCGGGTGGTGGAGACCGAGCTGGAGCGACCCCGGCTGGGTCTGCCGGAGCGCGCCTTCCGGGAGCTGGCCGACGGTCTCGGCGCGATCTGGCACAGCGCGGGCAGCATCAACCTGGAGGGAGACCTCCCCGAGCTGCGCCGGACCAACGTCGAAGGCACCCGGCACGTACTGGAGTTGGCCGCCGCCGGTCGCGGGCGGCCCGTGGTCCACCACGTCAGTACCGCGTTCGTGGCCGGCGGGCGGCGCGAGGGAGTGGCGTACGAGGACGAGCTGGACGACGCGTACGGCTTCGAGAACGCCTACGAACGCTCCAAGTACGAGGCGGAGAAGCTGATCCACGCCTGGTCGCGGGAGCACGCCCGGCCGGTCGTGGTGCTCCGGCCGAGCATCCTGGTCACGGATCTGCCGCCGCACCCGGAGCTGCCCTCGCACCCGCTGCAGGTCGTCGAGCGGATCATGCGTGACGCGCGGGGCACCGCCGGAACCGGGGGTCCGGAGCGCGACGGCCGCCCCCACGTCCGGCTGCTGGGGCATCCGCACGGCCGGCTGAACCTACTGCAGGTGGACCACGCGGCCGGCCTCATGGTGCGCCTCGCCGACCGGGCGCCCTCGGGCGGGGTCGACACGTACCACGTGGTCCATGACCGTGACGTACCCGTGCCGATGGTCGTGGCCTTGCTGGAACGGCTGGTGCCGGTCTCGGTCGAGTTGGTCGGCACGGAGCCTGACGACCCGTCGGCGCTGGAGTCCCTGCTGGACTTCTACCCGGGGCTGGCGGTCTATCTCACCCACCGGCGGCGCTTCGACGACACCCGGGTCAGGGCCGTGCTCGGTCCTTCGGCGGCCTCCGACCGGGTGGACCTCGACTACCTCTGTTCCGGCCTGGCCGCGAGGAACCACGTGCGCGCCGGGCCGGCGGCCGGGCCCGGCCTCTCCCCCGCCCGGTACTCCTGAGCGCCCGGTACTCCTGAGCGCCCGTCAGCGCCGCCGAGTCTCCCCCCGTCAGCCCCTGCCACTCCCGCTGGAGCCCTCCGTGTCCGTCCTCGCCGCTCCCGGCTCCCCCGCCGGGTCCCCGCCGGTCTTCTCCCCCGAGGAGATCGTCGCGCTGGCCCGGCGCATCCGGGAACCCGTCCACGTCGTCAGCGGCCCCGGCGGCCGTGAGCTGGGGCTGGCGACCGGCCCCAGGTCCGGTGCCGGTGCCGGTACGCCGGTACTCGGTACGCTGCCACCGCTGTACCCCGAGTGGCTCGGCGGGCGCACCTTCTGCGAGGCGCACGGTGTCCGTTTCCCCTATATCGCGGGTGAGATGGCGAACGGCATCGCGACCACCCGGATGGTGTCCGCGATGGCCCGCGCGGAGATGCTCGGGTTCTTCGGCGCCGGCGGCCTGGCCTACGGCGACGTGGAGCGGGCCGTGCAGACGCTCGCCGACGAGCTGCGCAACCGCCCGAACTGGGGCGTGAACCTCATCCACTCACCGGCCGAACCCGAGCTGGAGTTCCGCGTCGCCAAGCTGCTGCTGCGGTGCGAGGTGCCCCGGATCTCGGCGTCGGCGTTCATGGAGCTGACCCCCGCCGTCGTGCTGTGCTCGGCCCGGGGGCTGCGCCGGGGCGCGGACGGCCGGATCGTCCGGCGTACGCGGATGCTCGCGAAGGTCTCCCGCCCCGAGGTCGCCGAAAGGTTCCTCTCGCCCGCCCCGGCCGCGCTGCTGGACCGGCTCGTCGGAGAGGGCGAGCTGACGCGTGAGGAGGCCGGCCTCGCGGCCTTCGTACCGGTGGCCGAGGACATCACCGTGGAGGCCGACAGCGGAGGACACACCGACAACCGGCCGCTGTCGGTCCTGCTGCCGAGGATCGCCTCGCTGCGCGACACACTGTGCCGGCGGTTCGGCTACCACCGGGCGGTCGGGGTCGGCGCGGCCGGTGGGCTGGGCACACCGGACGCGGTGGCCGCCGCCTTCGCCCTCGGCGCGTCCTACGTGGTCGTCGGGTCGGTGAACCAGACGGCCACCGAGGCGGGGCTGTCCGACGAGGCCAAGGCAATGCTCTGCGCGGCGGATGTCGCCGATGTGACGATGGCACCCGCGGCGGACATGTTCGAGCTGGGCGTCCAGCTGCAAGTGCTGTCCCGGGGAACGATGTTCGCCCAGCGGGCCGGCCGGCTCCACGCGGCGTACCGGGCCCACGGTTCGCTGGAGGAGATCCCGCCCGCGGTGCGCGCCCCGATCGAACGGGATGTGCTGCGCGCCCCGTTCGACGAGGTCTGGCGGCGCACCGTCGCGTTCTGGGAGCGGCGCGATCCCACCGAGATCACCCGGGCCGAGTCCGACCCCAAGCACCGGATGGCGCTGGTCTTCCGCTGGTATCTGGGCAGTTCGAGCCGGTGGGCGATCACCGGCGAGACGGCCCGGCGCCCCGACTACCAGATCTGGTGCGGTCCCGCGATGGGCGCGTTCAACCGGTGGGCCGCGGGCACGTTCCTGGCCGAGCCGGCGAACCGGTCCGTGGTGCAGATCGCGCTCAACCTGCTCGAAGGCGCCGCGGTACTCACCCGCGCCCATCAACTGCGCACCTACGGGGTCCCGTTGCCGTCCGACGCGTTCACCTACACACCGTGCGCGCTGGCATGACCGGCCCCGGTGCGCCCGATCCGTCAACTGCCGGCGTCCGAATCCGAGGAGAGACCGTGACCGCCTCCACCCCTCGCCAGGTACCCGTCGCCGTGGTCGGTGCCGGCGCCCTCGTGCCCGGCGCGACCGACGCGGCGGGCTACTGGCGGATCGTGACCGGCGGCCAGGACCTGATGACCGAGGTGCCGGCCTCCCGCTGGCTGGTGGCGGACCACTACGATCCCGACCCGGCCGCCCCCGACCGGACGTACGCCCGCCGGGGCGCGTTCCTGCCCGACGTCGACTTCGACCCGATGGCGTACGGTGTGCCGCCCACCAGCCTGTCCGCGACGGACACCTCGCAGCTGCTCGCTCTGATGGTGGCCGACCAGGTGCTGGCCGACGCCGGTGGCCTGCCGGACATGGACCGGGACCGGGTGGGCGTCGTCCTCGGGGTCTCCGCCCTGGAACTGCTTCCGCACATGTACGGTCGCACCGAACGCCCGGTGTGGCTCAAGGCGTTGCGGGAGAGCGGTCTCACCGAGGCCGAGGCGCGTGCGGTGTGCGACCGGATCTCGGCGCACTACACACCGTGGCGGGAGTCGACCTTCCCCGGGCTGCTCAGCAATGTCGTCGCGGGCCGGATCGCCAACCGGTTCGATCTGCACGGCACCAACCACACCACCGACGCCGCCTGCGCCAGCTCCCTGGCGGCGCTCTCCACCGCGGTCGGCGAACTGGCCCTCGGCCGGGCCGATCTGGTGATCAGCGGTGGTGTGGACACCGGCAACGGAATCGGCATGTTCCTGTCCTTCTCCAAGACCCCCGCGCTGTCCCGCAGCGGTGACTGCCGGCCGTTGTCGGACGCGGCGGACGGCACGATGCTCGGCGAGGCCGTGGTCATGTACGCGCTGAAGCGGCTGTCCGACGCCGAGCGGGACGGCGACCGCGTCCACGCGGTGGTCCGGGGCATCGGCACCTCGTCCGACGGCAGGAGTTCGGCGATCTACGCGCCGCTGTCCGGCGGTCAGGCGCGGGCCCTGCGACGCGCCTACGAGGAGGCGGGCTACGGTCCGGGGACCGTGGAGCTGGTCGAGGCGCACGGCACCGGTACGCAGGCCGGGGACACCGCGGAACTCGACGCGCTGAACGAGGTGTTCGGGGCTTCGGGGCGTACGGACGGGCAGTGGTGCGCGATCGGCTCGGTCAAATCACAGATCGGCCACACCAAGTGCGCGGCGGGCGCGGCGGGGCTGCTCAAGGCGGTCATGGCACTGCACCACAAGGTGCTGCCGCCGACCATCAAGGTCGACCGGCCGAACCCGGCGGCGGCCACCCCGGACGGCCCGTTCTACGTCAACACCGAGGCCCGGCCATGGGTACGGCCCGCCGGTCATCCGCGCCGGGCGTCGGTGTCGAGTTTCGGCTTCGGGGGCAGCAACTTCCACGTCACACTGGAGGAGTACGTGCCCGCGGGCACCCCGGGCCGGGCGGCGCCGCGCCACCGCTGCGCGCCCAGCGAACTCGTCCTGTTCAGCGGCGCGTCCCCGGCCGCCCTGGTGGCCCCGGACACCGGCGACGACCGCCCGCTGGCCGCGCTCGCGCGGGAGAGCCACAGCGCGTTCTCGCCCACCGATCCGGTACGGCTGGCCATCATCGCCACCGGCGTCGAGGAGTTGCGGGATCGGTACGCGCAGGCACTCGCGCTCATCCGGCGGCGGCCCGGCACACCGTTCTCGACACCGACGGGGATCCGGTACGCCGTGGGGACACCGGCGCCCGGCCGGATCGGCTTCCTCTTCCCGGGGCAGGGGTCCCAGTACGTCGGCATGGGCGCCGATCTCGCGATGCTGGCACCGGCGGCCCAGACCGTGTGGGACGAGTTGGGCGGCACCGGGTTCGACGGACTGCCGCTGCACCGGGTGGTGTTCCCGCCGCCCGCCTTCACCGACGAGGAGCGCGCGGCCCGGCAGGCGGTGCTGGCCGCCACCGAGTGGGCGCAGCCCGCGCTCGCGGTGCACTCGCTCGCGCTGCTGGCGGTGGTGCGGTCCCTGGGCCTGCGGCCCGACTGCGTGGCGGGCCACAGCTTCGGTGAGCTGGTGGCGCTGCACTGCGCGGGTGTCCTGGACGCCGGGTCGCTGGTCGCCGTGGCCCGCAGGCGCGGTGTGCTGATGCGGGACGCGGCCTCCGTGCCGGGGGCGATGCTCGCCGTGGCGGCGGACCGGGCGCGCGTGGCGGCGGTACTGGCCGGTGGCGGACTCGGTGACCTCTGGCCGGCCAACCACAACTCCCCTCTGCAGACGGTACTTTCCGGGACGACGGAGGCGGTCGCGCGGGCCGAGAAGGCGTTCGCGGCCGAGCGGGTCGGCACCCGCCGGCTGACCACCTCGACCGCTTTCCACAGCCCGCTGGTCGCCCCGGCCGGTGAACCCCTCGCCGCGTTCCTGCGCACGGTCCCGCTCACGGAACCCCGGATCGAGGTGTACGGCAACGCGGACGCGGCCCCGTACCCGGCCTCGCCCGACGGGATACGCCGCCGGATCGCCGGCCATCTCGCCTCGCCGGTGCTCTTCCAGGACCAGATCGAGGCGATGTACGCGGCGGGGGTGCGGACCTTCGTCGAGGTGGGCGCGGGGACCGCGCTGACCGGCCTGGTCGGGCAGATCCTCGGCGACCGCGAGCACGCGGCCGTCCCCCTGGACCGGCCGGGCCGGTCCGGGGTCAGCACCCTGCACACCGCGCTCGGCGAACTCGCCGTACGCGGTGTGCCCCTGGACCTCGCCCCCCTCTGGGCGCCGTACACCATGCCCGGAACGGCGGCGAAGGAGCGCGGGCCCCGGATGACCGTGAAGATCAGCGGAGCCAACCACGGTCAGCTCTACCCGCCCCGGGCCGGAGCCCCGGCACCGCCCGCGCCCACTTCTGCGCCTGTTCCCGCTCCTGTGCACGCCCCTGCTCCCGCTCCCGACACTCTGGCGGTTCCCATGCCCGCTCACGCTTCCACCACCCTCCGCGCCCCGGAGCCACCGGCGTACGACACGGCGTCCGCCGACGCCCCGGTGCCCGCCGACGACGCCGGGCCCGGGGCCACCGTCGGAGCCGACTGGTACGCCGCGGTCGAGGGCGTCCAGCGGCAGACGGCGGAGGCCCATGCCGCCTGTCAACGCATGCTGACGGACAGCCATATCGCGTTCCTGCGGATGACCGAGACCACCCTGAGCGCGATGCTCGGGGCGCACGGCGGGCAAGGAGGAGTTCGGGAAATCCCCGGCGGCGCGGATCAAGGCGACGCCCTGGACCAAGGCGGCCTGCGCCAGGGCAGCTTGGACCAGGGCAGCTTGGACCAGGGCGTCGGCGGGGTGGTCGAGGCCCCGGCTCCCCTGGCGCCGCTGTCACTCCCCCGCCCTCCGGCGCCACGCGGGGAGCCGGCTCCCGGGGCCCCACCGGCACCCGTACCGTCCACCGCCGAGGACCGGGCACCGGCTGCCGCCACCGCGCACCTGTCGGCATCGGAGCTGGCGGAACTGCTGCTCTCGGTGGTGGCCCGGCTCACCGGCTATCCGGTGGACATGCTGGGCATGGACATGGAGCTGGAGGCGGATCTGGGGGTCGACTCCATCAAACGCGTCGAGATCCTGTCCGCCGTGCGACGGCAGGCCGGCGACGTCGTGGCGGGCGACGTCGGTCAGCTCGGCAAGCTCCGCACCCTGCGTGAGATCGTCGAGGCCCTCACCACAGCCACCGGCGCCAAGGCCCCCGAGGCCCCCACCCTGACCGTCACCCCCGGGACCGGGGCCGAGGCCGGGACCGGGCCGGAGACGGCGCTGACCAGGCTGGTGCCGCGCGCGGTGGAGTCCCCGGCGGCGGGACTGGCGATGGCGGGACTCCTGGACGGGCCGCTCGTGGTGACGGGCGAGGGTCCCGAAGGCGTCGGGCTCACCGGCCTCGTCGCCCGGAAGCTGGCGGAGCGTGGCGTGGACGCCACCGCCGTCGCCGAGGTGCCCGAGGACGCGCGCGGTGTCGTACACCTCGGCGCGCTGACCGGGAGCGGCACGCCCGAAGAGGCGCGGGAGGTCCATCGGTCGGTGTTCCGCGCGGCACGTTCGGTGGCGGCCAGGACGGCCGGGCGGGGCGGGCTGTTCGTGACCGTGCAGGACACCGGGGGCGACTTCGGGCTCGGCGGTCACGCGCCCGACCGCGCGTGGCTGGGCGGTGTCGCCGGTCTGGTCAGGACGGCGGCGAAGGAGTGGCCGGACGCCTCGGTCAAGGCCGTCGACTGCGAGCGGGGCGGCCGGAGCGACGAGGCGGTCGCCGAGGCGATCGTACGGGAGTTGCTCGAAGGCGGCCCCGCCACGGAGGCCGGTCTGCGCGCGGACGGTACCCGCACCACCCTCCGGTCCGTGCCCGCCCCGGTGACACCCGCCGCCGCGCCGCGGATCACCTCCGCGTCGGTGATCGTGGCCACGGGAGGGGCCCGCGGGGTGACCGCCGCCGCGCTGCTGGACCTGGCCAGGAGGCACCGTCCGCGGATCGTGCTGCTCGGCAGGACGGAATCGGTCCCCGAGCCCGACGGGGCCGCCGCGGCCCACGACGAACCGGCGCTCGTCCGGCTGCTCGCCGAGCACGCCGCGCGGCACGCCGCGGGGCACTCCACCGGAGGCTCGGCGGACTCCTCGCCCGCCCGGATCACGGCACGGGCCCGGGAGATCCTGGCCGCGCGTGAGGTACGGGCGACGCTGGCCGCGCTGGAGGCGGCGGGGTCGCCCGTCCGGTACGTCCGGGCCGACGTCCGCGACGGCGAGGCCCTCGCCGCCGCGCTGCGCGACGTACGCGACGCGTGGGGCCCGGTCACCGGCATCGTGCACGGTGCGGGGGTCCTGGCCGACCAGCGGATCGCGGAGAAGAGCGACGCGCAGGTCGAGCAGGTGATGTCCACCAAGGTGGACGGTCTGCGCGCGCTGCTGGCCGCGACGGCCGGCGATCCGCTGGACATGATCTGCCTGTTCTCCTCGGTGGCCGCGGGGTACGGCAACGCGGGGCAGGGCGACTACGCCATGGCCAACGAGATCCTGGGCCAGGTGGCCTCGGCCGAGCAGGCCCGCCGCCCGGACTGCCTGGTGCGGTGCGTCGCCTGGGGCCCGTGGCAGGGCGGCATGGTCACGCCCGCCCTGGCCGCGCACTTCGGCCGGTCGGGGGTTCCGCTCATCCCTCTGGAACAGGGGGCCGCCGCCTTCACCGCCGAGTTGGACGGCACGGCCGGCGAGCCGCGCGTCACGCTGGCGGCCGGGGGCGGTCCCGCGGCCCTGTCCCCCATCGGTGATCCGCCGCCGGCCCAGCTGCTGGTCCGGGCGGACACCCTGCCGTACCTGGCCGACCACGCGATCGCCGGGGTTCCCGTGCTGCCCGTGGCGATGGTCCTGAACTGGTTCGCCGGGGCGGCCACCGCCTGGCGGCCGGATGCCGGTCCGCTCGTCCTGCGCGATCTGCGGGTGTACAAGAAGTTCGCCCTGCCGGAACTGACCGGCGAGGGCCACCGGCTCACCGTGCGCGGGAGTCGGGGCGCGGCCGGATCGGTGGCGGGACTGGAGGCGGAGCTGCGGGGCGCGGACGGCGTGGCGCACTTCCGGGCCGTGCTGGACTCGGGGGCCGTGGAGCCGGATCCGGCAGGCTGGGGCAGCCCGGACGGCCTGGAGCCGCTGGACCACGGCGAGTTCTACGACGGAGAACTCCTCTTCCACGGCCCTCGGTTCCAGGCCGTCCGTACCCCGCACGGCGTCTCGGAGCACGGTGCCGAGGCCACCGTCGCCGGTCTGCGCGCCCTGGGCTGGCCGGGGAAACACTGGCCGCTGGACCCGGCCGCCGTGGACGGCGCGCTCCAACTCGCCCTGGTCTGGGCCCGGCACGCCGTCGGTGCGGCGACGCTGCCGATGGCCGTCGCGGAGTGCAGGCTGCACCGGCCCGGCCCGGTGGACGGCACCGTGCGGTGTGTGGTCCGGGGCCGGAAGGCGCACAGCACGGGAGCGCGCTGCGACGCGGCGCTGATCGACGCGGACGGGACCGTCCGTCTGGAACTCCTCGGCGTGGAACTCGTCCGCCGTCCCGCCTAGTGCCCCTCCCGGCAAGCTTTGCCCCGTCGCGGCACTAGGAAAGTCAATCCGAAGTCCCGTGCGCCTCCGCTGTGTTCGACCCCGAGCGACCCGTCCCCGACCCGGAGTGAGCCCCGTATGGAATGCGAACCGATCGCCGTCGTCGGCCGGGGGTGCGTGCTGCCCGACGCGCTCGATCCGGACACGTTCTGGGAGAACGTGGCGGCGGGCCGCGGCAGCCTGTCCGCCGTCCCCGAGGGCCGGTGGCGGCTGCCGCACCGCTGGGCCATGGGCCCGGTGGACGACCACCTCGACCGCACCTACGGCGATGTCGGTGGGTACGTCAAGGGGTTCGAGTCCGTCTTCGACCCGAGCGGCTTCCGGCTCGCCCCGGAGCGGATCCTGTCGCTGGACCCGCTCTTCCACTGGGTCATGTACGGCGTCCGCCAGGCCCTCACGGAGGCGGGCCGCGAGGGTCCGCTGCCGCGCGCGGGACTGGTGCTGGGAAACCTCTCCTACCCCACGCCCACGGGGACGGCCTTCGCCGAGCACGTCTGGCTGTCCGCCCAGCGCCCGCAGGTCCGTGACGCCCTGCTGACGGGAGAGCGCCGGGTGCGGCCCGACGCCCGTAACCGTTTCTCGTCCGGACTGCCCGCCCGGCTCGCCGCCAGGGCGCTCGGGCTCGGCGCGGGCGCGTGGTCCCTCGACGCCGCCTGCGCCTCCTCGCTGTACGCGATCAAGCTGGCGTGCGACCGGCTGCACGACGGCACGGCGGACCTGATGGTGGCCGGGGCGGTCAGCCGGGCCGACCCCCTCTATCTGCACGTGGGGTTCTGCGGGCTGTCCGCGACCAGCCGTACGGGGCGCAGCCGGCCCTTCCACCGGGACGCGGACGGGCTGGTGCACGGCGAGGGCGCCGGGTTCGTCGCCCTGACGAGGCTGTCCGAGGCGCGCGCCGCCGGGCTGCCCGTGCTCGGCGTGCTCCGCGGTGTCGGACTGTCCAACGACGGGCGCGGCGCCGGGCTGATCAGCCCGGCGGAGGAGGGCCAGGTACGGGCCATGCGTCTGGCGTACGACGCGGCCGGCCTGGCGCCGGGGACGGTGTCGCTCGTCGAGTGCCACGCGACGGGGACACCGGTCGGGGACGCGGTGGAGGCGCGTGCCATGGCCCGGGTCTTCGGGGCCCGCGACGATGTGCCCGTCGGTTCGGCGAAGTCGAACGTCGGGCACCTGCTGGCCTCGGCGGGGGTGACGGGGCTGCTGAAGGTGCTCGGCGCGCTGCGTACGGGGATCCGCCCGGCGACGCTCGGTGCCGAACGGCCGCTGGACGCGTTGGCGGGCACGCCGCTGCGGGTGCTGACCGCGCCGGAACCGTGGCCGGGGCCGCGCAGGGCGGCGGTGAGCGCCTTCGGGTTCGGCGGGACCAACGCCCATCTGATCGTGGATCACCCGGACGACAGCGGACCGGTGTCCGCCGGACGTTCCCCGGTCCGCCCGGTGTCCGCCGGACGCTCCCCGGCCCGCCCGCTGTCCGCCGCGCCGGCCCCCGCCCGCCCGCTGTCCGCCGCGCCCGTCCCGGACCCGGCGCGGGACACGCCGGGCGGCCGGGGCCCGGTGGCGATCGTCGCCCTGGGCGCCCGGGTCGGCGACGGGACCTGCGCCGAGGACTTCCGCCGGGCGGTGCTGGGCGGCGAACGGCGCGGCCCGGCCACGGAGATCGCGGTGGGTCTGACGGACCTGTGTTTCCCGCCCCTCGCCCTGGAGCGGACCGTGCGCCATCAGCTCCTGGTGCTGGAGGCCGCCCGGGAGGCCGCGGGGGCGGTGTCCCTGCCCCGCGAGCGGACCATGGTGGTCATCGGTATGGGAGCCGACCCGGAAGTGGCGCGGGCCGGGGCCCGCTGGCGGGTTCCGTACTGGCTGGAGCAGGCGGGAGCGGGCTGCGCGCTCCCGTCCGCGGCCCTCGCCCGGGACGCCTTCGTGGGGCCGATGACCGCGGAGGGGGTGGTGGGCAGCATGCCGAACCTGGTGGCGAACCGCATCAGCACCCAACTCGACCTGGCCGGAGCGAGCTTCGCGGTGTCGGCGGAGGAGGCGTCCGGACTGGTGGCGCTGGACGTCGCGGCCCGGGCCGTCCGGGCGGGCGAGGCGGACGCCGCGCTCGTCGGCTCCACCGATCTGTGCCACGGGGTGGTCCACCGGGCCGCGCTGCGGGAGCTGGGGCACGAGAGCGAACCGGGGGACGCCGCCGTCGTCCTGGTCCTCAAGTCCCTGGACACCGCCCGCGGGGACGGCGACACCGTCATCGCCCTGCTCGACGAGGAGCCCGTCGGCCCGCGTGCTCCCACCGACCCCGCCGACGTCCCCGACATGGTCGTCGGGGACGGCCCCGACGCGGTGTTCGACCCGGCGTCGGCCTTCGGCCGCGCGCACGCCGCGTACGGGCTGGTCTCCGTCGCGGTCGCCGCGCTCGCGCTCCAGCACCGCGCGGTGCCGCGTCCCGGCCGGCCCGCGGACACGGCGGCCGTCGCCCGTACCGCGCAGGTCGCGGTGACACCGATGGAGGGACCCACCGCGGGCGTCCGGCTGCGCGCGGGGGACGCCCGGCCGTGGCTGCGGGGCCCGGCCCCGCGCCTGCACGTCTTCTCGGGAGCCGACCGCCGGGAGGTGCTGGCGGCGCTGGAGTCCGGTACGCGGTCCGCCGCCGGCCCGGCCCGGCTGGCGCTGGTGGTCGACGACGACGCCCTGTTGCCGGGCCGCGAGGAGGCGGCCCGCCGCTGGCTGGCCGAGGGCGGAATCCGTCCGGCGGACGTGCTGTACCGGGACGGGCCGGTCGCGGGGCGGACGGCGTTCGTCTACACCAACGGCTCGGCCGCGTACCCCGGCATGGGCCATGAGCTGATGCTCGCGCTGCCGTGCCTCGGGGAGGCCGTCAGGGCCGGGCACGGGACGATCGGCGCACGGCTGCGGTCCCGGACGGAGCGGGGGGTGTTCGAACAGATCTGGGACGCCGCCGAACTCGCCGTCTTCCATACCGTGCTCGCCCGGGAGGTGCTCGGGCTGCGGCCGGACGCCGCCGTCGGGTACTCCTCCGGCGAGTCGGCCGCGCTGGTCGCGCTGGGTGCCTGGCCGGACGCGGCGGGACTGTACGACGCCACCCTGGACAGCGGGCTCTTCACGACCGAGCTGACCGGTGAGCTCCGGGCCGTGAGACGCCACTGGGAGCGGCTGGGCGTCCAGGGCACCCGCTGGGCCACCTATCTGGTCAACGCGCCCTTGGAGGCGGTACGCGGGGAGCTGGCCGGTGAGGTCGCGGTCCATCTGATGGCGGTGAACGCGCCCGAGGTCTGCGTCATCGGCGGCGAGTCCCGTGCGTGCGGGGCGGTCGTGGCCCGGATCGGCGCGGACCGTGCGATCGAGCTGGACTACGATCTGGCGGCTCACGCACCGGAGTTGGCCGAGGTGCGCGGGGCGTGGCACACGGCACACCACCGTCCCACCGTCGATGTCCCCGGGGTCCGCTTCTACAGCGGGGCCGGTGGCGAGCCGTACCGGCCGACGGCCGAGCGGGCCGCCGAGGCGCTCACCGCGCAGGGGATGAACACGATCGACTTCGCGGCCACGGTCGAGCGGGCCTGGGCCGACGGCATCCGGATCTTCGTGGAGCACGGGCCGCGCAAACTCTGCACCGGCTGGGTCAAGCGGGTGCTGGGCGACCGCGACCACGTGGCCGTCGCCCTGGACGCCCCGGGCGACACCGGGCTGCGGCAGCTCTGCCTCGCGGTCGCCGAACTCGTCGTCGCCGGGGTGCCGGTCCGCGCCGACGAGCTGTTCGCCCGGCTCGCGGAGGCCGCCACCGGGGTTCCCCGGCCGGGGCCCAGCGTCACCGTTCCCGTACCCGCGACTCCGTGTCTGCCGCCGCCGTCCCCGGAGCCGGCCGTGGTGACGCTGCCCCGCGCCCCCGAACTGGTGCCGGTGCCGGACCGGGAGGCCGGCCGGCGGGGCGCCCCGGGCCCCGGGCCCCGGCCGGTGGGAGCGGCGGAGACCGCGAAAGCCGCAGGAGCGGCTGGAGTCGCGGGAGCGGCTGGAGTCGCGGGAGCGGCTGGAACCGCAGGAGTCGCGGGAGCGGCTGGAGTCGCGGGAGCGGCTGGAACCGCAGGAGTCGCAGGAGCAGCCGGAGTCGCCGGAGCAGTTGGAACTGCAGGAGCAGTTGGAACCGCAGGAGCGGCAGGAGCAGCCGGATTCGCGGAAGCCGCCGGAATCGCCGGAGCCGCAGCGGTCTCAGGAGCCGCGGGGGTCCGTGCCGCGGTCGTCCGGCAGAGCCTGCGGGTCGCCGCGCTGCACCAGGAGATCATGGCCGTACACACCGAGGCCCACCAGCGATTCCTGCGCGTGTCGGCCCTCGCCGTCACCGCGCTGACCGCCACCGGGCCCGTCCCCGTACCGGCGTCCGGCTTTCCGGCGCGCCGTCCGGCCGCCGGGGCGCTCACCCCCGTACGTCCCGAGCGGCTGCCGGAGACCCCACCCGCGCCCGCTCAACCCGTGCGGCCGGGGCCGAAGTTCGACCGCGCCCAGCTGGAGCATCTCGCCTCCAGGGAGGTCTCCGCGCTGTTCGGCCCCCGGTTCGCCGAGCAGGACGCGTACGCGGTGCAGACCCGGATGCCCGAGCCGCCCATGCTGTTCGCGGACCGGGTCACCGGCATCGACGCCGTCCCGGCCGCGCTCGCCGCGCCCGGCCCGGTGCGCACCGACGGGACGGTCTGGACCGAGACCGACGTCCTGCCCGGCAGCTGGTACCTGGACTCCACCGGGCGCATGCCGGCCGGACTGCTGATCGAGGCGGGCCAGGCGGACCTGCTCCTGCTCAGCTGGCTGGGCGTCGATCTCCTCAACCGGGGCGAGCGCGCCTACCGGCTGCTCGGCTGCGAGGTGACGTACCACGGCAGCCCGCCGGAGGCGGGAGACACCCTGTGCTACGAGATCCACGTCGACGGCCACGCGGAGCACGGTGGCGTCCGGCTGGCCTTCTTCCACTACGCGTGCTTCGTCGACGGCGAGCTGCGGCTGAGCGTCCGCGAGGGCCAGGCCGGGTTCTTCACCCCCGAGGAGCTGGCCGGCGGTGGCGGCGTGCGGTGGGACCCCGCCGAGCATCCGCCCGGTGACGGTCTGCCGCTCGACCCGCCCGCCGTACGGTGCGGGCTGACCCGCTTCGGCGCGGAACGGGTCTCGGCCCTGGCCCAGGGCCGGCCCGCGGACTGCTTCGGGCCCGGCTGGGAGGCGACGGCGGCCCAGGTCCGTCCGCCGCGGCTCGACGGCGGGCGGCTGCGGCTGATCGACGAGGTGACCGCGTTCGACCCGGCGGGAGGACCGTGGGGCCGGGGCTATCTGCGGGCCGAGACCCCGCTGTCGCCGGACGACTGGTTCTTCGCGGGGCACTTCAAGAACGACCCCTGCATGCCGGGCACCCTGATGCTCCAGGGCGGTCTCCAGGCGATGGCGTTCTATCTGGCGGCGATGGGCTTCACCGTGGACCGGGACGGCTGGCGGTTCGAGCCGGTCGACGGCCACCCGTGCCGGACGATGTGCCGGGGCCAGGCCACCCCGTCCGGCCGGCGGGTCGTCTACGAGGTGTTCGTGCGCGGCGTCTCGGCCGGCCCGGTGCCCACGCTCCACGCCGATGTGCTGGGCTCGGTGGACGGGGCGAAGGCGTTCCTGGGCCGCGACGTGGCGCTGCGGCTGGTGCCCGACTGGCCGCTGTCGCACTGGCGGCGCTCGGGTCCGCCCGCCGTGCAGGCCGGCGCCACGCCGGTGCCGCTGCCCCTGCTCGGCGGGCTGGCCGGGCACCGGGAGGAGAAGCCCGTGGCCGCGGCGGCCGACGGATTCCCCTTCGGCTACGAGTCGCTGCTGGCGTGCGCCTGGGGCAGGCCGAGCGAGGCGTTCGGCGCCGCGTACGCGCCCTTCGACGGGACCCGCAGGGTCGCGCGGCTGCCGGGCCCGCCGTACCACTTCATGAGCCGCGTCGTCTCGGTGGACGGGCCGCAGGGCGGGATGCGCGAGGGCAGCGCTGTCGTCGCGGAGTACGACGTACCCGAGCGGGCCTGGTACTTCGAGCAGAGCGGCGGCCGTACGATGCCGTTCGCCGTCCTCATGGAGATCGCGCTGCAACCCTGTGGCTGGCTGGCCTCGTACGTGGGCAGCGCGCTGACCACCGGCACGGATCTGCTGTTCCGCAACCTCGACGGGACGGGGACGGTCGGCGGTGAGGTCACCCCGGCGACGGGCACGGTCCGTACCCATGCCGTACTGACCCGTGTCTCCCGCACCGGGGACATGATCGTCGAGTCCTTCCGGGTGCGGTGCACGGCCGGCGGCGCGCCGTTGTTCGAACTCTCCACGGTCTTCGGCTACTTCCCGCCGTCGGCCTTCGACGACCAGCCGGGCCTCGCGGTGCCGGCCGGGGACCGGGCCAGGATCGACGAGCCCGGCGGGCGCCCGGTCGATCTGACCGAACGGCCCGCCCGGTACTTCGCCGGGGAACCGCGGCTGCCGGGCCCGATGCTGCTGATGCTCGACCGGATCACCGGCTTCTGGCCGGACGGGGGCCGTGCGGGGCTCGGCCGGCTGCGGTCGGAGAAGGACGTGGTCCCGGACGAGTGGTTCTTCCGGGCGCATTTCTTCCAGGACCCGGTGCAGCCGGGGTCGTTGGGCCTGGAGGCCATGTGCCAGCTGCTCCAGTACCACCTGCTCGAACGCGGCGCCGCGGACGGTGTCCCGCACCCCCGGTTCGAGCCGGTGCTGCCCGGCCGCGAGACGGCCTGGACGTACCGCGGCCAGATCACCCCGGCCAACCGGCTGATCCGGGTGGACCTGGACATCGTCGAGTCCGGTACGGACGCGCGGGGCCCGTACGCGGTGGCGGACGCGTCGCTGTGGGGCGACGACACGCGCATCTACCGGGTACGCGGGCTGGGCATGCGCGTGGTCCCCGGCGCCGCTCCCGTACCGGGGTGACCGCCCCGGAAGCGTTCCGCACGCGTTTCACCGTACGGGCGGGCCGGTCCGCCCGGTGGGGAACTCCTGGGTGCCGAGTACCCGCAGCAGATCCAGCCTCTCGCGGGTCCCGGCGTCCGCCGGGGTGAGCACGAGCAGTTGCTGGCGCTGGTCGGGCGTGACCAGGGTCTCGCAGTCCATCAGCAGGCGGCCCACCCTCGGGTGCAGAAAGGTCTTGCGGTCGGCGCGCCGGACCGCCACCTCGTGCTCGGACCACAGCCGGCGGAAGTCGGCGCTCGCGGCGCGCAGCCGGTCGACGAGTCCCGCGACCGTGGGGTCGCCGGACCGGCGGCCGGCGGCCGCGCGCAGGTCGGCCACGAGCTTGCGGGCGTGGTGCTCCTGCTCCTCGGGCGGGCAGATGGCGCGGGCGGCGGGGTCGGTGAACCAGCGGTGCACGACGTAGCGCCGGTCTCCGGAGAACCGGGTGTGGTCGCCCGTGAGCAGGACGGCCGTCCGGTTCTGGGCGAGGATCTCGCCCAGGTCGGACAGGACGAGGGCCGGGGTGTCGCCGAGGAGGTCGAGCAGGCGGATCAGGCCGGCGCGGGCCAGTCCTGCCACCCCGTCGGCGGGCGGCGGCTGGTGGCCGGCCAGGTGGAAGAGGTGGTCGCGCTCGTCGTCGGAGAGCCGCAGTGCCCGGGCCAGCGCACCGAGCAGCTGGGGCGAGGGCTGGCTGCTGCGGCCCTGCTCGATGCGTACGACATAGTCCACCGACATGCCGGCGAGCATGGCCACCTCTTCCCGGCGCAGGCCGGTGGTGCGGCGCCGGGGGCCGCTGGCGATGCCGGCCTCCGCCGGGCGGATCGCCTCGCGGCGGCGGCGCAGGAAGTCGGCGAGCTGGTCACGTTCCATGGCCCCATGGTCCCTCGCGAGGGACCGGCCCATCCAGGGAGCGGCTCTCCCATGATGAACGCTCCGCTCCCGTCGGCGGCGGGGCGGGCGCAGGGTGGGTGGCGGATCGACCACGAAGGAGAACACGATGCAGATGCGAACCCTGGGCAGCACCGGTCCGGCCGTTTCCGCGCTGGGCCTGGGCGCGATGGGCATGTCGGGCGCCTACGGCGCGGCCGACCGCGCGGAGAGTATCGCCACCGTGCACGCCGCGCTGGAGGCCGGTGTCACACTGATCGACACCGCCGATTTCTACGCGATGGGCCACAACGAGTTGCTGCTCGCCGAGGCGCTGCGCGGCAGGGACCGGGACAGCTACCGGCTGAGCGTCAAGTTCGGCATGCTGCGGGGGCCGGGGCCCGAGTTCGGCGGGCATGACGGCCGTCCGGCGGCGGTGAAGAACTTCCTGGCCCACTCGCTGACCCGGCTGGGCACCGACCACGTCGACATCTACCGTCCCGCCCGGCTCGACCCCGCGGTGCCGATCGAGGAGACCGTGGGCGCGGTCAAGGAGTTGATAGACGCCGGGTACGTGCGCCACCTCGGCCTCTCGGAGGTCGACGCGGCGACTGTGCGCCGGGCGCACGCCGTGCACCCGGTCGCCGACCTGCAGATCGAGTACTCGCTGATCTCGCGGGCGGTCGAGGCGGAGGTCCTGCCGACGCTGCGGGAGCTGGGCATTGGACTGACCGCGTACGGCGTCCTCGGCCGCGGCCTCATCTCCGGGCACTGGTCCGCCGACCGCGCCGCCGGTCCCGGCGACAGCCGCGGTTTCAGCCCGCGGTTCACGAGCGGGAACGTGGAACACAACCTCGGCCTCGTGGAGGCGCTGCGCGCGGTCGCCGGGGCGAAGGGGTGCACGGTGGCCCAACTGGCCATCGCCTGGGTGGCGGCGCGGGGCGAGGGCATCGTGCCGCTGGTCGGCGCCCGCACCCGCGAGCGGCTGGCCGAGGCGTTGCCCGCGATGCGGCTGAACCTCACCGCGGACGACCTCGCCGAGATCGAGAAGGCGGTGCCGCCGGGCGCGGCGCGCGGCGACCGGTACCCGTCCGCGTTCATGTCGGGCCTCGGCGTGGGGAACTGAAGCGGCCCGGTCTCAGGGGGCGGTCCCGTCGGGCCCGTCGCGCTCTCCCGGCGCCGCCGCGGTACGGGGACCGTCCGCCGTCCCCGTGCTCCGCAGCAGGTACGTGTCCATGATCCAGCCGTGCCGGGCCCGCGCGTCGGCCCGTACGGCGCGGATACGGTCCGACACCTCACGCAGCGGCCCGGCGATCAGCAGTTCGTCCGGTGTGCCGAGGTAGGCGCCCCAGTAGATCCAGACGTCGTCGCCCTCGACTTCGGTGAACGACGCGTGCGCGTCGAGCATGACGATGATGTCGCCGTCGTCGCCCCGGCCGAGGTGGGGGAGGCGACGGGCCGGGGTGATGTGCACCGGCCTGCCGACCTGGTTGAGGGGGATGCGGTGCCGGGCGGCGAGCGTGGAGACGCTGGTGATGCCCGGGATCACCTCGATCGTCGCGGAGACGGAGCCGCGGGCCTCGACGGTGGAGAGGATCCCGAGGGTGCTGTCGTAGAGCGACGGATCGCCCCAGACGAGAAAGGCACCGGTCTCCCCCGGCCCCATCTCCTCGCGCAGAAGGCGTTCGAAGAGGTCCGCCCGGCGGTCGCGCCAGTCCTGGACGGCGGACCGGTAGGCGCCGTGGTCCATCGGGCGGCGGTCGCGGCTCGGGTCCGCCACCCGCACGACACGGTAGGGGCCACGCGCGTGTTCCTCGATCATGGTGTGGCGGAGATCGGTCAGCGATTCCTTCTCCCGTCCCTTGCCGACGACGAAGAAGACATCGGCACGGGCCATGGCCTTCACGGCCTGGAGGGTCAGGTGGTCGGGGTCGCCCGCTCCGATGCCGATGACGAGGATCGCGCGCTGCTCCCTGCTCATGGGCGTGGTGAGCGTCATGGAGTCAGTCTCCCAGGGCCGGTACCGCTGCGGGATACGGCCCGGCACACCACCGTGAATCAATCCGGGTGCGCATCCGTCGACTTCGATCAATTTCGATCAATTTTCCTCTTGCGCATGCGCGACGGTCGTGGAACGCCGATTTCGTCCATTGACATGATCAGAACCGGAGTCCAATGATGACTCCCGCCAGCCTCACGAACTGATCCACGCCCCCCGCACCTCGGTTGTCTCTCGCCCAACCACTGTTCACAGTTCGGCAGAAGGGCCGCCCTTGTCGGCAACGCGCGCATCCCGCCCCCGTCTCCTCCCGCCCGGCACCCGCGATCACACACTCCTTCCTCCGCTCTCCCCCGGGCAGCAGCGCCTGTGGACCCTGGCCCAGACGGACGGCACCGGCACCGGCACCGCGTACAACGAGACGATGGCGTTCTCCGTCGAGGGGCCGTTGGACAGGACCCTTCTCGCGCACGCGCTGGACATCGTTGTCACCCGGCACGAGACCCTGCGCACCCGGTTCGTCGCCGTGAACGGTGACGCCCGTCAGGAGGTGGGCCCCGCGGCGACGGGTTTCCCGCTGACCGTGGAGGACCTCAGCGGCGTCCCGGACCCGGAGGCGCGGGTCACCGACCGGCAACGCGAGGAGTGCGACACCCCGTTCGACCTGGCGCGTGGTCCGCTGGCCCGGGGGCGGCTGATCATCCTGGGGGAATCCCGTCACGCGCTGCTGCTGACCCTGCACCACGCGGTCTTCGACGGCAGGTCCATGGAGATCCTGCTGCGGGAGCTGAGCGTCCTCTACGGGGCACTCGCGCAGGGCGGGACCGACCCGCTGCCGCCGCCGAAGACACCGTTCACCACCCTGTGCCGCAGGCAGCGCGAGTGGCTGGGCGGGCCCGGGGCCACCGCGCAGGCCGAGTTCTGGCGGACGTATCTGGACGGCGCGCCGGCCTCGCTCGATCTCCCCGCGGACAGACCCCGCTCCGCGCGGCGGAGTGACGCGGGCGGCCGCGTCCCGGTGCGCCTCGGGCCACGGCTGACGACCGCGCTGCGCGCGGTGGCCCGCCGGGAGAAGTGCACCCTGTTCACGGCCGTTCTCACCGGCTGGCACATCGTGCTGTCCCGGCTCTCCGGGGAGAGCGACACCGTCGTGGGCTTCCCGGTGGCGGGCCGGCGCGGCCGGGAGGCATCCGAGCTGATCGGTTTCTTCGTCAACTCGCTCCCGCACCGGCTGGATCTGTCGGGGGAGCCGACCGGCTCCGAGGCGCTGAGCCGTGTCCGGGCCTCGCTCCGGAATGCGCTCGACCACCAGGACCTGCCCTTCGAGCAGATCGTGGAGGCGGTGAACCCGCCGCGCAGCCTCGCGCACGGGCCGCTCTTCCAGACCATGCTGGCGTGGGGCACCTCCCAGAAGGGCCGGCTGAGTCTCGCCGGTACCCGGGTCGAGTTGCTGGCCGTCCCCTTCGGGTCCGCGAAGTTCGACTACACCCTGTCGCTCCACGAGGAGGACGGCGGCGTCGCCGGGCATCTGGACTACGCGCGCGACCTGTTCGACGACGAGACGGTCCGGCGGCACGCCCGCTACCTGACGCGCGTACTGGAGCAGTTGGCGGCCGACCCCGGGCGGTGCGTCGCGGACTTCCGCCTGCTCGACGAGCGGGAACACGGGGAGGTGCTGGCACTGGGCCGGGGGCGGACCACCGGCCCGCCGGCCACCGGTCTGGTCGAGCGCTTCGAGACGCAGGTCCGGGAGCGGCCGACCGCTCCCGCCGTGGCCGACGGGGAATCGGTGCTCGACTACGCCGCCCTCGACCGGCGTGCCAACCGGCTCGCCCACGCCCTCCTCGCCCGGGGCGTCCGCACCGGGGACGTCGTCGGGCTGCACTGCGGCCGCACGGTGGAACTGCTGGTGGGCATATGGGGCATCCTCAAGGCGGGCGCGGCCTACCTTCCGCTGGATCCCGGGCAGCCGGGCGGCCGGCTGACGGTGATCGTCGAGGAGGCGGCGCCCGCTCTGGTCCTGAGCGACAGCGCCGGCCCGTCCTCCTCCTGGCTGCCGCTGCGGCGGGTCGAGGAGGAGGGGGCGCGCGACGACTCCCCCGGTACGGCGGTCCTGCCGTCCCATCTCGCCTACGTGATCTACACCTCCGGATCGACGGGACGTCCCAAGGGAGTGGCGGTCCGGCACGGCAGTGTGGTCAACCTGCTGGACAACTGGCTGCACCACTACGACGCGGTCCCCGGGGAAGCGTCCTCGGTGTGGGCCAGCATCGGCTTCGACGCGTCCGTGCACGAGCTGTTCCTCCCGGTCACCACGGGTGCGGTGCTCCACCTGGTGCCCGAGGACCTGCGGGGCGACCCGGAACAGCTGATGGACTGGATGCGCGCGCACAGAATCGTTCATGCCTGGCTGCCGGCGTCGTACATCATCTGGATCGACGAGAACCCCGAGGAGCGGCTGCGGGGTCTGGCGCTGCGCCAGGTGGCGACCGGGGCGGAGCCCCTCCCGGAGACGGCGCTGCACCGGATGCGGCAGGTTCTGCCGGGGCTGCGGATCTGCTACGTCTACGGTCCGACCGAAACCACCGTGTACAGCATCACGTACAACGAGCCGGACGCGCGGGAGCGCCGCTGCCCGATCGGCCGGCCCGTGGACAACACCCGTATACAGCTGCTCGATCAGCGGGGTCTGCCGGTTCCGCGCGGGGTCACCGGCGAGGTCTACATCGGCGGAGCGGGGGTGGCCGACGGCTATCTCAACCGGCCCGACCTGACGGACGAGCGTTTCCTGCCGGACCCCCTGGTCCCGGGCGAACGGATCTACCGGACCGGTGACCTGGCGCGGCTGCTGCCCGACGGCAACTTCGAGTTCGTCGGCCGCGCCGACGACCAGGTCAAGCTCCGGGGCTTCCGGATCGAGCCCGGGGAAGTGGCCGCGGCGCTGCGGGAGCTGCCCGGTGTGACGGAGGCGGCGGTGCTCGCCGACCGTACCGAGGCCGGCGAGAGTGTGCTGGTGGCCGGGGTGGGCCGGTCCGACGGGCCGCCGCTGCCGCCGCACGAATGGCGCGCCGCCCTCGCCGAGCGGCTGCCGGACTATATGATCCCGTCGCTGTTCGCCGAGTTCCCCCGGCTGCCCCTCAACCGCAGCGGCAAGCTGGACCGCCGGGCCGTGCTGGAACGGGCCCGTACGGCGCCCGCCTCCCAGGTCAACGTACGGGCGCCGCGCGACGGGGTCGAGATGTCGCTGTACCGGATCTGGCGACAGGTGCTGCTGCATCCGGGCATCGGCGTCACCGACGACTTCTTCGCGGTCGGCGGCACCTCCCTCTCCGCCATCAAGGTCGCGCACCTGATCCGTGAGCGGTTCGGCCGGGACCTGCCGATCCGTGACGTACTCGAACACCCCACGATCGAACGGCTGGCGGCGCACCTCCGCCGGGGAGCACCGGCGCGGGGCGACGATTCCCTGATCGAGTTCCGGGCCGGCGGAGGCGGCCGGCGGGTGGTGTGCGTCCATCCGGCCGGTGGAACCGCCTTCTGCTACCTGGAGCTGGCCACGGCGCTGCCGGACGGGATCGGCGTCCAGGGCGTCCAGGCCCGGGGGATCGACCCCGGTGAGGAACCGCTGCCGTCGGTGGAGGCCATGGCGGAGCACTACCTGGCACTCGTACGGCCCGCGCCGGACGAGGCCCTCGTCCTGTGCGGGCTCTCCTACGGTGGTCTGGTCGCGCACGAGATGGGGCGCCGGCTCGCACGAGCCGGTCACCACCGGACCGCCGTGGTCCTGCTCGACACCCACGGTACGGACGACGAGGCGAAGCGGGCCGCGTTCGCGCCGGTGGACGCGGCCGAGTTCCGGGAGAAACTCGTCCGCTTCAACGGCATGTACCCCGGCATCGACGACGCCCAGATCGACCGGTACTTCCGGACCTACAACCGCAACCGCGCCGCGGCCCGCGCCTACACGCCACCGCCGACGACCGCCCCGCTGCTGCTCGTCCAGGCGGACGCGGAGGGACGGGACGCCGCGGAAAGGGCCGCGTCCGAGAAGGAGTTACGCCGCTTCTGGGAGGACCGGGCGCTGGGCGGGTTCCGGGTCGAGCGGGTGGCGGGCGGTCACTGGGACGTGCTGGAAGGGGAGCGGGTCCCCCGCATCGCCGAGCTCGTCACCGGCGAACTCGACCGGCTCGACGGCCACGCCCGGGACACCCGGTGACCCACGCGCCGTACGTCCTCTGAACCCTCCGACCGGCTCGGTCCCCTCCCCCCGCCGCGCCCCGCACCCGTAACGGGAACCGGCGGCACGGCCGTCGCACAGACCGGGACGACCGCCCGTCCGGCCGTCCCCGCATCCGCACCCCCCGACCGGCAGGCCCCCACCACCGAGGAGAACGCGATGGAGCCCTACGAACTCACCGCTCTCGAAGCCGTCACCACCCGGCCGCCGAGGCCCTACGAGCACATCTCCGTGGCCACCTTGACCCCGGTCATCGGCGCCGAGGTCAGCGGTGTGGACCTCTCCCGGCTCACCGAGGACGAACTGGCCGAGATCAGAACCGCGTTCCTCGACCACCACGTGCTGGTCTTCCGCGACCAGGAGATCACCGTCGACGAACACAAGCGCTTCGCCGGCCGGTTCGGTGAGCTGCGGCCGGTCAATCCGCCGCCGCCCGAGGGCGATCCCCACGTGCTGGAGATCAGGACCACCCCGGCCGCCGCGAACGTCGCGGGCAACGCCTGGCACGCGGACGGAACGGCCGACCTCGAACCGTCCCTGGGCTCGATGCTGTACATCACCGAGACCCCGGAGGGCGGCAGCGGAGGCGACACCCTGTTCGCCAACATGCACCTGGCCTACGAGATGCTCTCCCCCACCATGCGCGGCCTGCTGGACGGCCTGACCGCCGTCCACGACGGTGCGCAGAGCTTCCGCGGCTACACCGTGCCCCCCGACTACGAGATCCCGGTGAACGAGCACCCGGTGGTGGTGCGGCACCCCGAGACCGACCGCCCCATCCTCTACGTCAACCAGGCCTACACCTCGCGCATCCCGCAGCTCTCCGCCGACGAGAGCCAGGCGCTGCTCGGCATGCTCTTCGCCCTCGTGCCCCAGCGCCCGATGCTCACCTGCCGGGTCCGCTGGACGCCGGGCACCCTGGTGTTCTGGGACAACCGCTGCGTGCAGCACCACGCGACGTACGACTACTACCCGCGCACCCGTTACGGCCGCCGGGTCGCGATCAACGGCGGTCCGCTGAAGGGCTGACCGGGGGCCGCCGAGGCCGGTGCCGACGACGACACCGCCCGGTCCGGGAGCCGGTACGGCCTCCCGGACCGGGCGGTGTCATACCTCCAGCCGCCGTCGTACCCCGTCCGTGGACTCCCGCACCACCAGCCGGTGCGGAGCCAGGTGGACCTCGAAGGGCAGCGGTTCCGCCGAGCCGATCCGCGCGGCCAGCGACTTCACCGCCAGCGCGGCGATCGCCGCCTTGTCCGGTATGACG
This sequence comes from Streptomyces sp. NPDC088124, assembly GCF_040685895.1. Taxonomy (NCBI): domain Bacteria; kingdom Bacillati; phylum Actinomycetota; class Actinomycetes; order Kitasatosporales; family Streptomycetaceae; genus Streptomyces; species Streptomyces sp. NPDC088124. The sequence goes on from NZ_JBFBJB010000011.1 coordinate 144,836, forward strand.
GAGGTGAGGGACGGCGTGCTGTAGAGCGCCTCCTCGGAGCCGTCGATGCTCGCCACGGCGACCTCCGAGGGAATGCCCACTCCCGCCTCGTGCAACGCCCGCACCGCCCCCACCGCCAGCAGGTCGCTGAAGCAGAAGACCGCGTCCGGGCGGGTGTCCGCCGGGAGCGCGAGCAGCGCGCGCATGGCCAGCAGGCCGTTACGGCGGTCGAACTCCTTCACCGGCGGCGCGAGCCGCGGGTCGAAGGTCAGCCCGGCGTCGTGGAGCGCGCGCTGGAAGCCCTCCAGACGCTGCCTGCTGGTCGCGGCCGACTGTGTCTTCACCCCGACGGCGGCGATCCGGGTGCGGCCCAGCCCGGCCAGATACGCGGTGACATCGCGGGCCGCGGCGACATTGTCGATCAGGACGTGGTCGGCGGTGACCTGGTCGCGTTCGTAGCTCCGTTCACCGAGCAGGACCAGGGGGAACGCGTCGGCGGCGGAGGCGAGGTCGTCGAGCGGGACGTGCAGGGGCGAGAGGATCACACCGTCCAGCAGCGCCGCGCCGACGCCGGTCGCCAGGCGCAGCTCCTCCGCCGCGTCGCCCAGCGTCTCCTCGATGAGGACGGTCAGCCCCAGCCCCGCGGCCTCCGCCCGGACATGCTGGGCCAGCTCCGCGAAGTACGGGATCGCCAGGTCGGGCACCGAGAGGCCGATCAGTCCGCTGCGGCCGGTGCGCAGCCGCCGCGCCGACGGGTTCGGTCGGTAGCCGAGCTCGCCCACGGCGCGCAGCACCCGCTCCCGGGTGGCCTCGGAGACCCGCGGGGCGCCGCGTACAACGTTGGACACGGTTTTGATCGACACTCCCGCGCGAGCCGCCACGTCCTTGAGCGTCGCTGCTGCCACCGACCGGCCCCCTTCTCTGTTGTTTCCGCAGATCGCCGGTGTCCCAGCGGCGGATCTCAGCGTATCCGACGGTCCGGATCGCGTGCTGACGAGGGGTTGACCCAGAACTTACACGGCCGGTACAACGTTGGAACAGAAAGCGCTTACGAAGCTTTCGCCGACGCCGTCCGACCCCGTGTACGAGCCGCTCACGAGGGAAGTGCTCGGGCTGCGGCCGGACGCCGCCCCACGAAAGGGTCCGCATGTCTCGCTCCACCACCCCCCTGCGTACGGCCGTGGTCGGCACCGGAGGGATCGCCCGCGGCAGTCATCTGCCCGCGCTGGAGAAGCTCGCCGCCGAGGGCGAGGTGGAACTCGTCGCCGCGGTCGACCTCGACACGGCCGCGGTGCGGGCGTTCGCCGCCGCGTCCGGCATCCCGTACGCCTCCGCGGATCTCGACGCGATGCTCGCCGAGGTACGCCCGGACCTGGTCGTGCTCTGCACGCCACCCGCCGCGCACCGGGAGCAGTCGGTGGCCGCGCTGCGGGCGGGCGCGTGGGTGTGGTGCGAGAAGCCGCCGTGCCTGTCACTGGCCGACCACGACGCCGTCGAGGCGGCGGAGCGGGGCGGTGACGCGGACCCGTACGCCTCGATCGTCTTCCAGCACCGCTTCGGCTCCGGCGCCCGCCACATCCGCCGGCTGCTGCGCGAGGGCGCGTTCGGCCGGCCGCTGGTGGCCCACTGCCAGACCACCTGGTACCGGGACAGCGCCTACTACTCCGTACCATGGCGCGGCCGTTGGGCCACCGAGGGCGGCGGGCCCGCCATGGGCCACGGCATCCACCAGACGGACCTGCTGCTGGACCTCATGGGCCCGTGGACCGAGGTGCGCGGCATGGCGGCCCGGCTGGTGCACGACGTGGAGACCGAGGACGTCTCCACCGCCCAGGTCCGCTTCGCCGACGGCGCCGTCGCCACCGTCGTCAACAGCGTCCTCAGCCCCGACGAGACGAGCCGGATCCGCGTCGACTGCGAGCGCGCCACGATCGAGCTGACCCATCTGTACGGCTACCGCAACGCGGACTGGCGCATCACCCCCGCGCCCGGCGTCCCCGAGGAGACCGTGGCCGCCTGGCGCGACTTCGGCGCCGATGTGCCGAGTTCGCACCTGGCCCAGCTCCGGGTGCTGGTCGCCGACATCCGGGCCGGGCGGCGTCACGCCACCAGCGGCCCGGGCGGCCGGCGGACGCTGGAGTTCATCACCGCCCTCTACAAGTCCGCGTTCACCGACGCCACCGTCCGCGCGGGCGAGATCGGCCCCGGCGACCCCTACTACACCGCACTGCACGGCGGCGCCCCGGGCTGGGCGCCGGCCGCCCCCCGCGAGGAAGAGGACCGCGCATGACCCTCATACCGACCCACGCCCACGGCGACCGGGTCACCGTCACCCACGAGGCCACCGGCACCGAGCTGTTCGCGTACGTCTACCGTCCCGAAGCCGCGTGGGAGGCGCCCAAGCCCTATCTGCACCCGGTCCGCACCCTCTCCGGCGCCGTGGTCACCGACTACCGCCCCAACGACCACCGTTGGCACAAGGGGCTGCAGCTGACGGCCTCCCACCTCTCGGGGCAGAACCTGTGGGGCGGCAACACCTATGTACACGGCGAGGGGTACGTCGCGCTGCCCGAGCGGATCGGCTCCATGGCGCACACCGCCTTCGAGGAGGTCTCCGCCACCGGCGACCGGGCCGTCATCGCCGAGCGGCTGAGCTGGCACCCCCACGACGGCGAGCTGTGGGCCGAGGAGGAACGCCGCATCGAGGTGGGCGGCGTGGACCCGGACGCCGGCGTCTGGTCCCTGACCTGGACCTCCGCCGTGACCAACCGGCGCGCCGAGCCGCTGCGCTTCGGCAGCCCCACCACCCACGGCCGCCCCGCCGCCGGATACACCGGGCTGTTCTGGCGCGGCCCGCGCGCCTTCCGCGACGGCCGCGTCTTCACCGCCGGCGCGGACGGCGGCGACCTGATGGGTGCCCAGGCCCCCTGGCTGGCGTACGTGGGCGAGCACGACGGGCGCGACGGCCACGCCACGGTGGTCTTCGAGCACGCCCCGGGCAACGACCACGCGGGCGAGAAGGGAACGCACCCGGCGCACTGGTTCGTACGCAGCGACCCGTTCGCCGCGGTCGCGCCGTCCTGGGCGTTCCACGAGGAGCTGGTCCTCGACCCCGGCGACACCCTCACCCGCGGCTACCGCGTGCACGTCGCGGACGGCGCCTGGGACCGGGAGCGGGTCGCCGCGCACGTGGCGGGGGTCGCGTGGTGAGCGCGACGTACGACGGGTTCCCGGCGGCGGTCGGCGTGTCCCGGCTGCGCGTGTACGACTGGCCCACCGTCGACGGCCGGCCCGGCGGCGGCACTCCGCATCTGCACCTCACCTGCAGCGAGGGGTACGTGGTCACGGCGGGCCGCGGCGCCGTGCAGACGCTGACCACCTCGGGCTACCGGGAGACGCCCCTGGAGCCGGGGGTCGTGGCCTGGTTCACCCCCGGCACGATCCACCGACTGGTCAGCGAGGACGCCGGTGGCACCGAGGGCGGCCTGGAGATCACCGTCGTGATGCAGAACAGCGGTCTGCCGGAGGCGGGCGACGCGGTCCTCACCCTGCCGCAGGACCGCCTCACCGACCCCGCGGTGTACGCCGAGGCGGTCCGTATCCCGGCCGGCGCGCCCGAGGCCGAGCAGGCGGAGGCGGCCCGCGCCCGGCGCGACCTGGCCACCCGGCGCTTCCTCGAACTGCGCGAGGCCGCCGCGGCCGGTGATCCGGAGCCGCTGGCGGCCTTCCAGCGGGCGGCCGCCGCGCTGGTACGGCCTCGGCTGGACGGGTGGGAGGAACGCTGGCGCGACGGCGCGGGCGCCGCCGCGGCCGCCACACAGCGCCAGTTGGGCGCCCTGCGCGAGCGGGACGGCCGGCATCTGGCCGAGGCCCGCGTCGCCGCGACCGGGCCCGCCGCCCGCGGCCGCTTCGGCATGTGCGGCCGCTTGGACGTCTACCCCGGCATCTGAGCCCGCCGCCGGCCACGAGGGTGCTGCCACCCCCGAGGTCGGGGGTGGCGCCACCCCACCCCGGCATCCCCGCCGCTCCCCTCAACCGTCCCGCTCTCCCGGAAGGCCGCCCCCTCATGCCCGAACCCCCTGTGCGCGAAGCCCCGTTGCCCGAACCGCCCGTGCCCGGCCCCCCGCACGGCCGCCGCCTGCCCCCGAGCCGCCGCGCGGTACTGACCGTGGCGGCGGCCGGTGCCGGTGCCGCCCTGGCCTCCACGCTCTCCGCGTGTTCCGCCGTCGGCGGCTCGTCGCGGGGGGTCACCCTCACATTCTCCTGGTGGGGCAACGACGACCGCGCCGCCCGCACCGAGAAGGCCGTACGGCTCTTCGAGAAGGAGAACCCCGGCATCACGGTCCGCACCTCGAACGGGGATTTCGGCGCTTACATGCAGAAGCTGGCGACCCAGGCGGCCGGCGGCGGCATCCCCGACGTGGCCCAGCTCGACTACCGGCAGATCTCCCAGTACGCGGGCGGCGGCGCGCTGCTGCGCCTGGACGACATCCTGAGCGGCGGCGCGATCCGCACCACGGAGATGGACCGGGGGTTCCTGCGCACGGGGACCTACGAGGAGCGCCAGTTCGCGCTGCCCATGGGCCGCGGCATCACCGGATACGCCTACGACGCCGCCCTCTACCGCAAGGCCGGAATCCGCACCCCCCGGCCGAGCTGGACGTGGCAGGAGTGGGCGGACGCCAACCGGCGGATCACCGCACTGGGGCTCAAGGCCCCCGACGGGCGCCCCTTCACCGGTGCCAACGACAACGGCCCCAACGAGGACATCTTCGAGACGTGGCTGCGCAGCCGCGGCGGACGGCTCTACGCGAGCCAGACCGAACTCGGCTTCACCGAGGAGGACCTCACCGAGTTCTGGACGTTCTGCGACGACCTCCGCAGGGCGGGGACGGTCGCCGGGGCCAAGGACACCGTCCAGGCCGGCAGCATCGAGACCAGCCCCATGGGCCGGCGTCTGGCGGCGGCGGACTTCACCTGGGACGCGCCGTTCCCCGGGTACGTCGGCCTCCTCGGCGGGGACATCCGCTTCGCGCCGGTCCCCACGACCGGCGGCCGCGCGGGCTCGTACTTCAAGGCCTCGATGCTCCTGGGCATCGGGGCGGGCACCGCGCACCCCGAGGAGGCGGCCAGGCTGATCGACTTCCTCCTCAACGACGTGCGGGCGGGCGACATCCTCGGCTTCACCCGCTCCACCCCGCCCAACCGCGTGATCGCCGACCGGGTCGCCACGACCCTGACGGGACCGGAGAAGGAGATCTACCAGTACGCGCGGACGATGGAGGAGTACGGCCTGGCCGCCCCGCCGACGGCGCCCCCGCGCGGCGACGTCCCGATCCAGACCGCCTTCACCCGTACCTACCAGCGCGTGCTCTACGACCTGGCCACCCCCCGGCAGGCGGCGCGTGAACTCATCGACGAGGCCAACCGGGAGCTGAGGCCATGAGCACGGTGTCGACCAGGGCGCCCGCGCCCGCCGAGCGGAAGACCGAGGGGCCACGGCCGGCCGGGCGGAGGCGCGGGGTCCGCGAGAAGCAGTGGCCGGCGTACGTGTTCCTGTCACCGTGGCTGCTCGGCGCGGGCGTGCTGACGCTGGTGCCGATGGCCGCGTCCCTGTACCTGTCCTTCACGGACTACAACCTCTTCGATCCACCGCAGTGGGTGGGCCTGCGCAACTACACCGAGATGCTCACCGACGATCCGCGCTACTGGCGGTCGGTCGGCATCACCATGCTGTTCGTCGCGGTGGCCGTCCCGCTGAAGCTGGGGCTCGCGCTGGGTGTGGCGATGCTGCTGAGGAACCTCGGCTCGGGCCGGGGCTTCTACCGCTCGGCCTTCTACGCGCCCTCCCTGCTCGGCGCGAGCATGTCCATCGCCCTGGTGTGGAAGGCGCTCTTCAACGACGGGGGCACGGTCGCCGACGTCCTGAGCCGGGTCGGCATCGACACCGGCGGCTGGGTCGGCGATCCCGATCTCGCGGTGTACGCGGTGGTGCTGCTGACGGTCTGGCAGTTCGGGGCGCCGATGGTGATCTTCCTGGCGGGGCTGCAGCAGATCCCGTCCGATCTCTACGAGGCGGCGGCGCTCGACGGCGCGGGCCGCTGGCGGCAGTTCGTCTCGGTGACGGTGCCGATGCTCTCCCCCGTGGTCTTCTTCAACCTGGTGCTGGAGGTCATCAACTCCTTCCAGGTCTTCACCCCGGCCTTCGCGATCAGCGACGGCAAGGGCGGCCCCGCCGACTCCACCCTGTTCTACACGCTGTACCTGTACGAACGCGGCTTCACCGCCTCGCACATGGGGTACGCGGCGGCGATGGCCTGGCTGCTGCTGATCGGCATCGGCGCGATCACCCTGATCCTGTTCCGGACCTCCCGGTCCTGGGTCTTCTACGCGGACGAGGAGGGACGGTGAGTTCGGTGAACCCCGTGAACTCGGCTCGCACGGCGGGCATCGCCACGAAGCGGTGGCTGCCGCACTCGGTCGCGGCCCTCTGCCTGCTCCTGCTGCTGTACCCGCTGGCCTGGCTGCTGGCCACCTCGCTGAAGCCCGCCGACGAGGTGGTGACCAGCCTCGACCTGTGGCCCGGCCATCTGGAGTGGTCGAACTACACCACCGCCCTCGAAGGCGTCTCCGGTGTCACCGTCGGCCGGCTGCTCGGCAACACCCTGCTGATCGCCGGGGGCGCCGTCCTCGGCAACGTACTGTCCTGCTCGCTGGCCGCCTACGCCTTCGCCCGGCTGCGGTTCCGCATGCGCACCGGGATGTTCGCCTTCATGGTGGCGACGCTGATGCTGCCGCACCACGTCGTGCTGATCCCGCAGTACATCATGTTCAACCAGCTCGGTCTGGTGGACACGTACTGGCCGCTGATCCTGCCGAAGTTCCTGGCCACGGAGGCGTTCTTCGTCTTCCTCATCGTGCAGTTCATGCGCGGGCTGCCGCGTGAGCTGGAGGAGTCCGCCCGCATCGACGGCTGCGGGCCCTTCCGCACCTACTGGTCGGTCACGCTGCCGCTGAGCCGGCCCGCCCTGATCACCACGGCCATCTTCACCTTCATCTGGACGTGGAACGACTTCTTCACGCAGATGATCTATCTCTTCGCGCCGGAGAACTTCACCATCACGCTGGCGCTGCGCAGCTTCGTCGACCAGTCCAGCGTCTCCGCGTACGGGCCCATGTTCGCCATGTCGGTGATCTCCGTGCTGCCGATCGTGCTGTTCTTCTTCGTCTTCCAGCGCTATCTGGTGCAGGGCATGGCCACCTCCGGACTGAAGGGCTGACCGCCATGACCCGCACACCTGTCGCGGTCCGCCGCGAGCGCAAGGAGCCGGGCGAGATCTTCGGTTCCGGCTTCTCCCTCTTCGCCGACATGCTGCTGGTGGGCCTGCTGACCGGCGTCGCCTGTCTGCCGGTCGTCACCGCTCCGGCGGCGTTCGCCGCGGCGTCGGCGAGCCTCCGCCGGGCCGTGGGCGACGGAGCCCCGGTCACCTTCGGCGGTTACGCCGGCGCGTTGCGGGCCCGCCTGTCGGCCGGCACGCTCGGCGCCGGTCTGGCGCTGCCTCTGCTGGTCGTGGTCCTGCTGGCCGACGCCGCGGTGGCGCGCAGCGCGCTGCCCGGGGCGGGGGTCGTGGCACCCGCCCTGGCCCTGCTCGCGCTGGGAGCCGCGGTCGTGGGGCTGCGCGCCACGGCGCTGGACGCCCCGCACCGGCTCTCCGTCCGTGAGGGGCTCGTCCGCTCGGTCGCCGACCCGCGCGGCAGCCTGCTGCTGGCCGGGGCCGTCCTGCTGACGGCGCTCCTCGCCTGGTCCATTCCGCTGCTGGTCCCGCTGCTGCCCGGCCCGCTTGCGTTCGCCGCGACCGTCGTGGAGCTGCGCTCCCCGCACGGCTGAGCCTCCTCTCTCCCCCGCTACACCACCGGAGTTCCCCATGCCCCACACCCACCTGGACGCGGCCGGACACCCGAGGCCGCAGCTCGTCCGCGACCCCGACTGGCGTGACCTGAGCGGTCCCTGGCAGTTCGCCCACGACGACACCGGCACCGGCCGGTCGGAGCGCTGGATGGATCCGGCCGTCACCGAGCCCTTCACCCGCACCATCACCGTGCCCTACCCACCCGAGTCCAAGGCGTCGGGCGTCCAGGACACCGGCTTCCACCCGGTGCTCTGGTACCGGCGCACCATCGACGTGGCCCGGCCCGCCGCGGGCCGGCGGCTCCTGCTGCACTTCGGGGCGGTCGACCACCGGGCCGAGGTCTGGCTGAACGGCCGTCAGGTGGGCCGCCACGAGGGCGGACACACCGGGTTCACCTGCGATCTCACCGAGGCCGTCGACCGCGACGGGGAGCAGGTGGTCGTGGTCCGGGCCGAGGACCAGCCGCTGGACTCCGCGCAGCCCCGGGGCAAGCAGGACTGGCGGCGCGACCCGCATGTCATCTGGTATCACCGCACCTCGGGGATCTGGCAGCCGGTCTGGCTGGAGGAGGTCCCGGAGGACCATCTGACGGTCCTGCACTGGACCCCCGACGTCGCGCACGCCCGCGTGCGGTGCCGCATGCGTCTGGCCCGGTGGCCGCTGCGCCCCCTGCGGGCGACGGTGCGCCTGGCGCTGGGCGGGCGCCTGCTCGCCGAGCAGAGCGTCCTCGTCGACGGCGAGGAGACGGCGTTCGACATCTCGGTGCCCGCGCTGCGCCACGGACAGGACCTCGACGGTCTGCTCTGGAGCCCGGAGCACCCGAACCTGGTCGACGCCACGGTCGTGCTGAGCGAGACGGCCGACGACTCCCTCGTCGACCGCGTCTCCTCCTACCTCGGCCTGCGCGACATCGGCTGGGGCGAGGGGGTCTTCCTCCTCAACCACAAGCCGTACTTCCTGCGCTTCGCGCTCCAGCAGGGCTACTGGCCGGCGTCGCACCTCGCCGCCTCGGCCGGGGAACTGCGCCGCGACGCCGAACTGGCCAAGGAGATCGGGCTGAACGGACTGCGCGTCCACCAGAAGATCGAGGATCCCCGCTTCCTGTACTGGGCCGACCGGCTCGGGCTGATGCTGTGGGAGGAGATGCCGTCCGCGTACGCCTTCGGAACGCGGACCGTCGAGCGGGTCGTCGGCGAATGGACCGAGGCGATCTCCCGCGACCTCAGCCATCCCTCGATCGTCGCCTGGGTGCCGGTCAACGAGTCCTGGTCCGTCCCGAACCCGGCGCTCGTCCCGGAGCAGCGCCACTTCATGGACAGCCTGTACCACCTGACCAAGACCCTCGACCCGGCGCGCCCCGCCGTCTCCAACGACGGCTGGGAGATCTCCGCCGCCGACATCTGGGGCGTGCACGACTACACCCAGCAGGCGCGGGTGCTGCGCGAGCGGTACGGCCACATCTCGCTGCGGCGCGGCGAACTCCCCGAGCCGTGGCCGGGCGCCAAGCGTCTCCTCCTCGACGGCGTACACCACCAGGGCCAGCCGGTCGTGCTGAGCGAGTTCGGCGGGGCGACCTTCGAGCCCGCCGAGGGCGCGGAGTGGTTCGGCTACGACACCGTGGCCACGGAGCGGGAATTCACCGACCGGCTGGCCGCCCTGGTGGGCGCCGCCGTCGACTCGGGTCTCGCCGGCTACTGCTACACCCAGTTCACCGATACGGAGCAGGAGGTGAACGGCCTGCTCACCGCGGACCGGCGGCCGAAGGTCCCCGCGCGCGAGCTGCGCGCCGTCCTCACCCGGACGCGCCCCCGGTGACCTGGGGCGGAGGTCCGGCGGCGGCAGCCGGTCGTCCGGAACCCGGCTGTGTGCCGTGGCGGCTCGCCGGAGGGAGCACCGTGACGGGGTGGCGGACCACCGCGTCGAAGAGGTAGCCCTGGGTGTTGGGGGCGGTGGTGTCGGGCTGGGTGCGGCCCGCGGTGTCGGTGGCCCGGGCGAGCAGGGCGGTGGGGCCGGACGTGGCCGGGTGCCAGTCCAGGGACCAGCGGGACCAGACGCCGGCCCGGGGACGGTCGTGGAGGTCGGCGCGCCGCCAGGTGGCGCCCGCGTCGGTGCTGACGTCGACGTGGCGGATGCCTCCGGCGCCCGACCAGGAGCGGCCGGTCAGCCGGTGGCGTACCCCCGCGCCGAAGGCGGCGCCCGCGTCGGTCTCGAAGGCGCTCTTGAGGGTCTGCCGGGTGAGCGGGGCGCTGCCTCCGGGCGGATGGCCGGGTCCGAAGAGCCGGTAGAAGTCGGTGTTCCAGGGCGAGTAGAGCGGCTGGTCGGAGACCTCGATGTCACCGACCCACTTGATGTGGGAGATGCCCACCCAGGAGGGCACGAGGACGCGGACCGGGTGGCCGTGGTCGGGGGGCAGCGGCTCGCCGTTCATCTCGTACGCGAGGATCACGTCGTCCAGCGCCTTGGCGACGGGCAGCGGCCGGCGGACCCGGCCGAGGCTGGTCCCGCCGGTCACGTACGCGTCGTCCAGGCCCCGGGGCTGGAGATCCACCGCGTGCCGCGTCAGCCCGGCGAGCCGCAGCACGCGGGAGAGCCGGACGCCCCGCCAGCGGGCGGTGCCGACGGCGCCGAGGGTCCAGGCGGTGCCGGTGACGGTGTCGCCCTGCTGGGTGGTGAAGTGGCTCCGCCCGTTGCCCGCGCACTCCACGAACGCGTCGAGCGTCACGGACGGCAGCCGCCGCAGGTCGTCGTGGCCGAACTCGACCGCCCGGTCGGGGCCCGGCGCGCCGCGCAGTCCGCCGCCCCACACCTTGAGCCGCCAGCTGTCCCGGTCCAGGCGGGGCGTCGAGGTGTGATTGCGGACGAAGAACCGGTCCACGGGCGTGTGGAATCCCGTACCGCGCAGCGCGCTCCAGTTGGTCTCGGCGTTGGTGCCCCGGATCGTGAACAGCTCCGGCGGCACCGGCTTGACGATCCCGGGTGCGGGGGTGTCGGCGGCCGCGCCGGCGGGCCGGCCCGCCAGCGTCGTCAGCACTCCCGCCGCCGCGGCCAGCCGCAGCAGGTCGCGCCGGGACACCCCGTCGGCTCTCGCCTCGCCGGCCAACCACTGGCGCAGGCGGCGTCGGTCGTACGCGGACTCGTCGATACGCATCAGCAGCTCCCTGGGGGTGGAGGGACGGAGCGGAGCCCGTTGGCCCGCGCCCCGTGCCGGGGGTGGGGTCCGATCCTCGCGGAACCCGTCCGGCGGAGAACGTCATGACGCCGCACGCTCACCCCGCTCGTCGTCGGGGTGCGCCAGGCCCAGGTGGTCGCGGAGCGTGGTGCCCTCGTACTCCGTGCGGTACACGCCGCGTTCCTGGAGCAGCGGGACGACGCGGTCGGCGAAGGAGTCGAGGCCGCCCGGGGTGATGTGCGGGACGAGGATGAAGCCGTCGGCGGCGTCGGCCTGCACGAAGTCGTTGATGGTCCGGGCGATGGTGGCCGGGGAGCCGACGAAGTTCTGCCGGTTGCCGGTCTCGATGACGAGATCACGGATCGACCACTTGTTGGCGGCCGCGCGTTCGCGCCAGTCGCGGGCCGTGGTCAGCGGGTCGCGGTACATCCGTACCTGGGCGCGGCCGCGGGCGACGGTGTGCTCGCCGGGGTCGGGGTCGATGTCGGGGAGCGGGCCGTCCGGGTCGTACGCGGACAGGTCACGGTTCCAGACGAACTCCAGGTGCTTGATGGCCGTGGCCCCGCTCACCTGCAGGCGGCGTACCTCACGGGCCTGTTCCTCCGCCTCCGCGTCGGTGTCGCCGAGTACGAAGCTCGCGGCGGGCAGGATCAGCAACTGGTCGCGGCCCCGGCCGTAGCGGGGCAGGCGGCCCTTGACGTCGGCGTAGAACGCCTGGCCTTCCGCGAGGGCGGCGTACCGGCTGAAGATGGCGTCGGCGCTCGACGCGGCGAACTCGCGTCCCTCGTCGGAGTCCCCGGCCTGGAAGATGACCGGGCGGCCCTGCGGGCTGCGCGGGACGTTGAACTGCCCCTGGATGTCGAAGTGCCGGCCCTGGTGCACGAAGGCTCCGGCGCGCGCGTCCCGCAGGAAGGTACCGGTCTCCTGGTCGGCGACGATCTCGTCCCCGTGCCAGGAGTCGAAGAGTTCGTTCGCGGTGGCCAGGAACTCCTTGGCGCGCGCGTAGCGCTCCTCCTGCGGGAGGAAGCCGCCGCGCCGGAAGTTCTCTCCGGTGAACGCGTCCCAGGAGGTGACCACGTTCCAGGCCGCCCGGCCGCCCGAGAGGTGGTCGAGGCTGGCGAACTGGCGGGCCACCTCGTAGGGCTCGTTGAAGGTGGAGTTGATGGTGCCGGTCAGGCCGAGGTGTTCGGTGACGGCGGCCAGCGCGGCGAGGACGGTGAAGGTGTCGGGTCGGCCGACGACGTCCAAGTCGTATATTTTTCCGCCCTGTTCACGCAGTCGCAGCCCTTCGGCGAGGAACAGGAAGTCGAACTTGGCGCGTTCGGCGGTTCGCGCGAAGTGCGCGAAGGAGCTGAACTCGATATGGCTGCCGGCCTCGGGGGCGCTCCACACGGTGGTGTTGTTGACGCCGGGGAAGTGGGCCGCGAGGTGGATCTGCTTGAGCGGTTGGCTCACGGGAGGAGGCTCCTTCGGGCTCAGACGGCCGGGGCGGCGGCGTAGCGGTTGGCGGGGCGGGCGAGCCCGAGCAGCCCGCGCAGGGTGCCGGCCTCGTACGCGCGGCGGAAGGCGCCCCGGCGCTGGAGTTCGGGGACCAGGCCCCGGGTGATCGCCGGGAGGTCGTGCCCGACGACGGCGGGGCGCAGCCGGAAGCCGGACAGTCCCGACGACTGCAGTTCCTGGAGCAGATCGGCGAGCCCGGCGGGGGTTCCGGTGAAGACCGGGGCGTCGCCGGTGTACGGCTGTCCCGCGAGGGCGTCCAGGCGTTCCCGGCGGGCCACGGCCTCGGCGGGGGCGTCGTCGAGGAAGACCAGCAGGTCGCCGAAGATGTGGAGGGGTTCGTCGGCGCGGCCCGCGGCCGTCTGCTCGGCGCGGATCTCGTCGACGACGGCGCGGGCCTGAGCGGCGTCGTGCGGGGTGACGTAGCCGATGTCGGCGGCCCGGGCCACCAGCCGGTAGGGGATGGTGGCGTGGGCGAGGGCGCTGACGATGGGCTGCCCCTGGGGCGGGCGGGGGGTGATCGAGGGGCCCTTGACGGCGAAGTGCCTGCCCTCGAAGTCGATGTAGTGGAGTTTGTCGCGGTCGATGAAGCGGCCGGTGGCGGCGTCCCGGATCTCCGCGTCGTCCTCCCAGCTGTCCCAGAGCCGGCGCACCACCTCGACGTGGTCGGCGGCCTCGTCGAAGGCGTCGGACAGGGCTTCGTGCCCGGCGGGCGTGGCGTACTCCTCGCCGCGGAGCGGCGGGACCGTACGGCGTCCGAAGTGCGCGGCCTCGTTCCGGCGTGCCGAGATCTGTACGCGCAGGCCGGCGCGGCCGGTGCTCACGTAGTCGAGGGTGGCGATCGCCTTGGAGATGTGGAACGGCTCGGTGTGCGTGGCCACGACCGTCGGCACCACACCGATGTGGCGGGTCAGCGGGGCGACCCGCGCGGCGATGAGGACGGCGTCCAGGCGGCCGCGTACCTGGTCGGTGCGGCCGTCGGGTTCGGTGAGGGACGAGGACTGGAGGCCGAGGGCGTCCTCGATGGTCACGAAGTCGAGCAGGCCGTGCTCGGCCTCGGTGACGAGGTCGGTCCAGTAGGCGGGGTCAAGCAGTTCACGGGGGCGGGAGACCGGCTCGCGCCAGGCGGCCGGGTGCCAGCCGGCGCCGTCGAGGGCGACGGCGAGGTGCAGCGGGGAGGGTGACGAGGACATCGGGAGACGCCTTCCTGATCAGCCGTACGGGGAGCCGGTCCCCGTACGAGGGGTGCGGCTGCGAGGGCAACAGGTCAGGGGCGACAGAGCGCGCCGGCCACGCGGAGCAGGTCGATGTGCGTCCGGGAGTACAGGTGCAGACGGCGGGGCGGGGCGGGGGCCACGGCGCGGTGACGGGACACGGGACGCATGTGCCTCACCTCCACCTTTCCGGCCCGGCGGCCCGGCCGGCCTCACGCTCGCGGCTGTCCTGGGGGCGCGCCGCTCACTGGTCAGCAGGCGCAACAACGCGGCTGTGGCTTTCATTCCGCTGTCCGGCTTCCTGTCCGTCCGGTCCGCGACAGCGGTGGTCGTCGGGGACGGGGAAAACCGTCAGTCGTGGCAGAGGGCGGGACAGTGGCAGAGGGCGGGACAAGGTGCGGGACACGGCGCGCTGTTGACGCGCGGCAGGCCGTCGGAGCGGTCCGCGCGGAGCGGGTGCCGCCGTGCGGCCGTCCTGTCAGCTCCGTACATCGCTGTCACCATCACTTCTCCGGCCCTGGGGGCTCCCGTTGTGCGCCGCACGGTAGGCGCGCCCCGAAAAGAATGTCAACGCGGCTGCCCATCAGGTGAGATCGCGCACCCGGCTTCCTTGACGCCGTCACGGAGGGCACCGAGACTGATGTGGACGGTCACGATTGTCAGCGCCCACGGCGCGGGTTCCGCCCGCTCATGTGGTCATCGGCCCCGGCCCGCCGACAGGCAACCCTTCCACCGCGACGGGGTGCTCCGGGTGACGACCGGGTCCCGCCGACGCGGCGGGGCAAGCGCGGTCCCGCGTCTCGCGGGCCCCGGAGGTGAGACGGGTGGCAATGCCGAGGAACGGCTTGACGAGGCGCCTGCACATCGACCTGTTGCGTGTCTCCAGCGCTTACTGATCCGCCGTTGGTCCGTGCGATCCGGACCGGTGCGGGAAGCGCGGTCGCTCCGTATTCGGCCGCCGGTGCCCACAAGGCGGCGGTGGCTTCCTCGTTCCCCAAGGGAGAGTCATGCCCGAGACAATTTCGCGCGGCCCCGGCACGGCCATGGCCGGCGGTCGTCCCCCGGCTCCGTCCGCGTCCGCACTTCGCCCCAGGGTGGCCGCGGCCTCCCCCCGACCGCACCGTTTCCACAGCAGGATCGGCGTCGGCCTGGCCGGCGGCTTCTACCCGGCACCACACCGCTACGATCTCTACCTCTGCGCGGGGTGTCCCCGCTCGCTGCGTGTCTCGATCACCCTCGACCTGCTCGGCCTCGGCGAGTCGGTCGCCACCACGCTCCTGACCCGTCCCGCCGGGACGCCCGAGGCCTTCGCCTCGCTGCGTGGCGCGTACGAGGCAACGGTGCACCACTACGACGGGCCGCTGACCGTGCCCGCGCTGCGCGACCGCTGGAGCGGACGCATCGTCAGCAACGAGACCCCGGCCATCCTCCGCGACCTCGGGGGCCTGCTCCCGGGCCGCGACGGAGCGCGTCACCGCGCCCTCAACCCGCCCGGTCTCGCCCCGGAGATCGACGCACTGCGCGACCTGCTGGACCAGGACGTCACGCCGGCCGGACGGCCTTCGGAGCGGTCGGCGGCACTCGACCTGCTGGACCGCCGGCTCGCCTCGGGCAGCCACGCGTTGGGCGACACCCTGACGGCCGCGGACGTGGACCTGTGGGTGGCGCTCGTCCACCTCGGCCCGGCCGGCACTCTCAGCTCGTACCCCCGGCTCGGGGCGTACGTACGCCGCCTCGCCGATCACCCCGCCTTCCGGGACAGGACCGGGGCGGTGCCCGACGCGGCGTGAGGGCGGGCGCGGCGCCGCGCCGGCCGTCGTGCCGTCCATGACGGTCAGCGCAGCCTGGGCAGCAGTTGGTCTCCGACCCTTGCGGTCTCCTGCTGGTACGGGGTGTCGGAGAGGACGAAGTGGGTGACGCCCAGCGCGCGGTAGTTGTCCAGCGCCGTGGCCACGTCGGCGGCGGAGCCGACCAGCCAGGTGGTCGCCGCCCCTTTGCCGCCGACGGTGCCGGGGGTGGTGTACAGGCAGGTGTCGAGGACCTCGCCCCGTGCCGCGAGGTCGAGAAGCCTCTGCTGTCCTGCGGCGGTCCTGCCGTTCTCCGTCCAGGCGGTCTCCCCCGCGCTCCGGGCCGTCCGCGCGACCTTCTCCTCGGCGGCCCGCCAGGCCTCCTCCGTGGTGTCACGCACCACCGTGGTGATCCGCAGGCCGAACTGGAGAGGCGGGTGCCTGCGGCCCACCTCCTCGCTCAACGCCTTCAGCCGGGCGATGCGTTCGGCGACGCCGTCGAGCGGTTCGCCCCAGAAGAGCTGAACGTCCGCCTCCGCCGCCGACACCCGTTCGGCGGCCTCGGAGGCGCCACCGAAGTAGAGCGTGGGATGCGCCCGCGTGCCGGTGGCGTACGGGCGTGGCGCGACCGTGGACCGGCCGACCCGGAAGTACTCGCCGTCGAACGTCACGTCCTCCTCGGTCCACAGGCGCCGTACGAGACGCAGGAACTCCCGCGTGCGGGCGTACCGCCCCGCGGGGTCACTGTGCGGGTCGCCGTAGGCGGCGGGCTGGTCGAGCCCGCTGACGATGTTGACCAGCACCCGGCCGCGGCTGAGCTGGTCGAGCGTGGCCGCCGCGGCGGCGAAGTGGGCCGGCTGCCAGTACCCGGGGCGGACCGCGATCAGGGGTTTGAAGGTCTCGGTCCTGGCTGCCAGCGCGGTGGCCAGGGTGAAGGTGTCCGGCCGCCCCCACCCGGTGCCCAGGAGCGCGCCGCCCCACCCGTGCGCCTCCGCCGTCCTGGCCAGGTCGGTGGAGTACTCGACGGATCCCCAGCCGGTCGCCCTGTCGTCACCGCGGTGGCCCGGTTCGACGGTGTTGGGGATGTACCAGAGGAATTCCGGACCCATCATGACTCCGATCTCTGCTCGGCCCGCACCGCGAAGCTGCGGGCACGGCCCGGTGAGGGACTCGGGACGCCGGAGGAAGGGCGGGGCCGTGGCGGCCTCGTCGGCCGGGGTGTACGCGGTGCGCGCCGTTCAGCGACGCGAACCGGCCACCGCTCCACGGCCGTGCCGGCCCCGGACGTCGGAGGGTGAGGTGGCGTGGCGCGAGGTGGACCGGAGGGTCAACACCGTGCGCTGGACACGCGGACGAGGTCGACACAGCGCTCGCGGGTGAGCAACGGGACCTCATACATGTGAGGGAGTCTCCGCGCGATCGACAGGAATGTCAACGCGCGCCTTTGGCCTCGCCCTCACCGGATCGCGGCCCGTCGCTTCTGTCCCCGGCGTGAGCGGCGGACGACGACCGGGCGGCGGACGACGGCACGGTCCGCCCGGCCTCCGGATCAGCGATCCGCGGAGTGGAACACCTCGACGTTCAGGCGGCTGCGGTCGCCGCGATGGAAACCGGTGAACCGTTCTATCGGCCGGCCGGCCTGGTCGAAGGAGACGCTCCGCATCACCAGGACCGCCGCTCCCGGCGCGCAGTCGAGGGCCGACGCGACCGTCTCGTTCGCCACGTCCGCCTCCACCGACCGCCGGGCGCGCTCGAACCGGATTCCGAACCGCCGTTCCAGGACACCGAAGAGCGAGACGTCCTCCAGCTCGATGTCGAGCAACGGCTGCCCGACGTCGACGGGAAGGAAGGTGCGGGTGAAGGCCCACGGAACGCCGTCCACCTCGCGGACGCGCCGTATCTCGACGACGTCCGCTCCCTCGGCCACGGCGAGATCACGCGCGACCTGCGGTGTGGCGGCGACGATGCCGCGGAACAGCGTACGGGAGTGCTGCTCACCCGCGTTGCTCTGGATGTCCTCGAACGTGCCGATCAGCGCACCGCCGAACCCGTGCGACGTCCGCGGGTCGCCGACGAATGTGCCGCGGCCCTTTTCCCGGCGGACCACGCCCTCGTGTTCGAGTTCCAGGAGCGCCTGGCGCACCACGGTGCGGGAAACCTGATACCTGTCGCAGAGTTCGTGGTCCCCGGGCAGGCGGTCACCGGGTTCCAGGCCTCGTGCCGCGATGTCCTCCCGCAGCAATCGCTTCAGCTGCGAGTAGAACGGTACGTCCGAGCGCCGGTCGATCGACGATGAAATGCTCATGGGTTCCCTGGTTGTGGTGAGCCGGGCCGGGCCGAAGCTTCAGGCGGTCTCGGTCTCCCCGCTCATGTCTCCGCATCCCCTTGCCTGTTGAGAGCACCCGCTGCCCACTGCCCGCTGGGACCAGATCCTAGCTTGGCCCGGGAGCCGGTCCCCTCCAGGAAGAGTGCTTGACATCCTGTAATGACAGGATACACGATAAGCCGAGCAGGGAGTACTCGATCAACGGAGCGAAGATGGCAATGATGCCTCGGACCCGGATCTTCATGGGCGTGGTC
Organism: Streptomyces sp. NPDC088124; assembly: GCF_040685895.1. Lineage (NCBI taxonomy): Bacteria > Bacillati > Actinomycetota > Actinomycetes > Kitasatosporales > Streptomycetaceae > Streptomyces > Streptomyces sp. NPDC088124. The sequence goes on from NZ_JBFBJB010000011.1 coordinate 162,972, forward strand.
GCCGCGGCGGTTCTCACCCTCGCCGGCACGACCGCCTACAACGTCGCGGAGAGCGGGGCGCGCGACAACACCGTTGCCTGGTGGGTGCCCGACTGGGACTACGAGAAGGCGACCGGGCTCGTCAGGGAGTTCGAACAGCAGCATCCCGGCCTCACGGTCGAGCTGGTGCAGACCACCGGCGACACGGTGGCGAACCGTACCTCCGTCGCGCTCGACTCGGGCAACGCGCCCGATGTCATCACCGAGTCGCTGTCCCGCGTGCGCAGCTACGCCGGCAAGGGGCAGCTCGCCAGTGTCAGCGATCTGTACGGCCCGAGCATGCCGGCCGGCGACTTCGCACCGGGGCTCGTCGACTCGCTCACCTTCGACGGCGGTACGTACGCCGTGCCGTACCGGTGGGCGACCAACGCCCTGATCTACAACCCCCGCCTGTTCGCGGCGGCCGGTATCGACTCCCCGCCGCGCACCTGGGCGGATTTCGAGCGGGACGCCAAGCGCCTCACCCGGGGCGACGTGGTGGGAACCGCGTGGCCGATGCAGGGCGATCCCAATGACCTGACACTGCGCTTCCTCGATTTCGCCGTCTCCGGCGGTACGGAGATCACCGATGGCGCGCCCCGCTTCACCGAAGCGTCGGCCGAGGCGGCACTGAAGCTGGTCGGCGGTTCGATCCGCGAGGGATGGGCCGGCAAGAGTTCGTTCGAGCTCGACAACACGGGTATCCGCGAGCTGTTTCTCCAGGGGCGCGTCGCGATGTATCCCGCGGGTGTGTTCGATGTGGACACCGCGGTCGACCAGGGCGCGCCCGTCGCGACGGCGTTGCTGCCCGGACCGGACGGGCCGGGGACGGCGCAAGGGGTCGGCTGGGGCTACCTCATCCCCAAGGCCGCGCGGCACCAGGAAGCGGCGCGGCAACTCGTCGGTTTTCTCGCGCGACCGGAGAACATGGCGGAGCTGACGGTGACCTTCCCCGCGCGGACCAGCGCGTCCACCGACGCGAAGTTGACCACCGCGGAGCGGCGGCCGTACGCGGAGCAGCTCGCCCGCCACTCCGTTCCGGCCCCCAACGACCCCCGCTGGACCGCGGCCGTCCAAACGGTGCACGACACGATCCAGGAGGTCGCGCTGGGACGTACCACGCCGGCCGAGGGCGCCGCCCGGGTCCAGCGGCTGGTGACGCGATGACCGGCACCACGGCGACGGAGCCGGTGCGCAGACGGCACCGGACCCGCCCGGTCGCCCTGATACTCCCGGCCGCGATCGTCACCGCCGTCCTCATGGTGATACCCGTCGTCACGACGATCGCGCGGGTCGTCTCCGACGGCGGTACCGGGCTCAGCCGCTTCTTCGGTCTCCCCGATGTCGGCCAGGTCTTTCTCAACACGCTGTACTGGACGGTCGGTTCGGTGGCAGGGGCGATCGTCATCGGTTACGCCGGGGCCCTCGTGCTCCAGTCGAAAAGGCTCCGGCTCGCCGGGGTGTGGCGCTCGCTGCTGATGATTCCCTGGATCATTCCCGGTGTGGTCGGAGCCACCGTATGGCGGTGGACGCTCTCCACGGACTACGGGATCCTCAACCGGACGCTGCTGGATCTCGGGCTCATCGGGGAGCCCGTCCGCTGGCTCTCCGATCCCGGCATCGTGCTGTGGGCGGTCGCGCTCATCCAGATCTGGGTCACCGCGCCATTCGTGATGCTGATGGTCTCGGCGGCGCTGGCCACCATCCCCGCCGAGCGTTACGAGGCGGCCCGTCTCGACGGGGCAGGCGGTCCCGCGATCCTGCGGCACATCATCCTGCCCGCCATCCGCCCGACCACGGGCATCTGCGTACTGACACTCGCGATATGGGCCCTGAACTCCTTCACGATCATCTGGGTCGCCACGAGCGGCGGTCCGGCCGGCGCGTCGACGATCCTGCCCATCCTTCTCTACCAGGCGTTCCAGAACGGGGATCAGGCCCTCGTGTCCGCGGTCGCACTGGTGCAGGTGCTCATCGGGGCCGTCCTCGCCGTCTTCTTCGCGCGGACCATGCGCACAGATCTCCAGGAGCGGACATGAGACTTCTGATCGGCCGCGCGTCCGCCCGCGCCGCGGTCTGGGGAACCCTGGCGGTCCTGCTGGTGTGGAGCCTCGCTCCGATCGCCGTCATGGTGCTCACGTCGTTCAAGAAGCGGGGGGACATCTTCGCCGTACCGGCCCGACTGCTGCCCGCCTCGTGGACGTTCGAGAACTACGCCGCGGTGTTCACCTCGTCGTCGATGCCCCGTGCGCTGCTGAATTCCGTCGTCATCGGCGGCCTCGTCGCCCTCGCGACTCTTCTGTTCTGTTTCAGTGCCGGATACGCGCTGGCGCGGTTCCGGTTCAGGTCGGCCCGGCCGTTGGCCCTGTTCATTCTGCTCGGGCAGATGGTTCCGCTCACCGTGGTGCTGCTGCCGGTCTACCAGATCGTCTCGTCGCTGAAATTGCTCGACACGGCGACCGGCGTGGCGTTCGCCCATCTCGCGATCACCGTGCCGCTCGTGACCTGGATGGTGCGCAACCAGATCGCGGCGATCCCGTACGAGTTGGAGGAAGCCGTCCAGATCGACGGTGGTTCACGGTTCGACGCAGTCAGCTACGTCACGCTGCCCGTCTGTGCTCCGGGCCTCGCGGCGGCCGGGATGTTCGCCTTCCTCCAGTCCTGGCACGAGTTCCTGTTCGCCTCCGTGATGGCCACGTCCACGGCCTCGCGTACCGCCCCCGTGGCGCTGACGCAGTTCGCCGGCGAGTTCGATGTCGACTGGGGCGCGACCATGGCCGCGTCCGTCGTCCTCACCGTTCCCATCGTCCTCCTCTTCGTCATCACGCAGCGGTATTTCACGGCCGGACTGACCGGAGGGGCGGTCAAAGGATGAGGATCACCGACATCCGGTGTGCCCGGATCGGCCGGTCCCCGGTGATCCGGATCCTGACGGACGAGGGGATCGACGGCTTCGCCGAGATCGAGTTCTCCAAGCCCTATGTGGCCGCGACGCTCGGGGTGTACCGCCCGCTGCTGCTCGGCGCCGACCCGACGGAGGTCGAGCGCTGCATGCTCCGCATCCGGCGCATGGGCGCGTCCAAGCCGTGGGGCGCCGTCGTCTCGGCCATCGAGATCGCCCTGTGGGACGTGGCGGGCAAGGCTCTCGGCGTCCCCGTACACCGGCTTCTGGGCGGCAAGGTGCGTGACCGTGTCCGTGTCTACAACGGCGGCGTACGCACCTCGCTCGGCGCCCACACGCCCGAGGACTACGCGGCGTCGATGGCACACATGGCCGCGGCTCCCGAGAAGTTCTCCATCATCAAGGAAGGCGTGGGCCTGCACGGGTTCATGGCGCCCCATACGCCGGACTTCCTCTACAACGATCTCCGTGAGGGCCCCCTGCACCCCAACCGCGGGTTTCTGACGCCGAGTGGCATCAGCCGTATCGTCGACGCGGTCGCCGCGATGAAGGACGTGCTGGGACCCGAACGGCGGCTGGCTCTCGACATGGGTCCGGGGTGGACGGTGCCCGACGCCCTCCGGGTCCTGCGGGAACTGGAGCGGTTCGACATCGCGTGGGCCGAGGACATCCTGACGGGCGATTTCGTGCCCTGGAACGATGTCGCGGGCTACCGCGAGATCACCACGGCGACGACGGTCCCCACCCACACCGGCGAGCAGCTCTATCTCCGGCAGAATTTCCGTGAGTTGATCGAAACACGCGCCGTACGGGTCATCGGCCCCGACCCGGGCGATGTCGGTGGCCTCGCCGAGCTGAAATGGATCGCCGAGTTCGCGGATCTGTACGGGATCGGCATCGCTCCGCACGGCGTCAGCAGTGGCCTGCTCGGACTGGCGGCCCTGATCCAGGTCTCGGCGACCCTGCCCGACAATCTGATCGCCTTCGAGTACCCCGTGGCGACGGACACGTGGTGGTACGACATCCTCGACGGATTCACCGAGCCGATCGTGCGGGACGGCTATGTCACCGTCGGCGATCGCCCGGGGCTGGGCGTCGAGTTCGACCGTACGGCCGCCCGTGCCCACCTGGACCCGGCGGACGCCGGGTTCTTCGACTGGACGAGCGCGGAGGAATGAGCGTGCGCTGGACCCCCCGGACCCTGGGTGCCACAGGGCTCCCCGTAACCCCTCTCATGGTCGGCGGCGCGCCGCTGGGCTCGATGCCCTCGAACTTCGGCTACGACGTGAGCGCCGAGGACGGAGTGGCGACCGCCGTCGCCGCGCTGACCGGACCGATCCGCGGAATCGACACCTCCTGCGCCTACAGCCGCGGGGAATCGGAACGGCGTATCGGAACGGCCATCGCCGAGGTCGGCGGTCTGCCCGACGGTTATCTGCTCGCCACGAAGATCACCCGTGATCTGGACACCGGTGATTTCTCCGGCGAGCAGATGCGCAGGGCGATCGCGGGCAGTCTGCGCCGTCTCGGCGTCGACACGGTGCCGTTGCTGTATCTGCACGACCCCGAGAACACGACGTTCGCCGCCGCGACCGCGCCCGGCGGCCCCGTCGAGGTCCTGCGGGAGCTGAAGGACCGGGGAGTGGCACGGGCGATCGGGGTGGCCGGCGGTGACACGGCGACGATCGGCGCCTACGTGGAGACCGGCCACTTCGACGTACTGCTGACGCACAACCGGTGGACCCTCGTGAACCGTACGGCCGACCGGCTCATCGACTCCGCGGTCGAGCGCGGCATGGGGGTGGTCAACGCCGCGGTGTTCGGCGGCGGGATCCTGGCGGCCGGCACCGGAGCGTCGAGCCGGTACGGATACCGGGAGGCGTCCGAGGAACTGCTCGACGCGATCCGCCGGATCGAGGATCTCTGCCGGGAGGCCGGCGTGCCGCTCTCCGCCGCGGCCGTCCAGTTCTCGGCCCGTGACCCGCGGATCGCGTCCACCGTCGTGGGGGTCTCGCGTCCGTCACGGATCGCGGAGAGCGTCGCGGCGGTCGAACTCGACATCCCGCCGGGGCTTTTCGACGCGGTGGACGAGATCGCCGCCGGGCTTCCGGCCGGCGTCGGACCCCGATGACCGCCCACCGACACGAAGGAAGGACCACGCCATGAGCGTCATTCGCACCGCCGTCATCGGCTTCGGCACCGCGGGGCGCGTTTTCCACGCGCCGCTGATCGCCGCGGACCCGCGCTACTCCCTGGACGCGATCGTCACGGGATCACCCGAGCGGGCCCGGGCCGCCCGTGACACGTACCCGGAGACCGACGTACTCGCCTACACGGACACCCTCCTCGCCAGGGCGGACCAGTTCGACCTCGTGGTCATCGGCAGCCCGAACGAGAGCCACGCGCCGCTCGCCCGTGCCGCGATCGAGGCCGGGGCGCATGTCGTGGTCGACAAACCCATCGCCGTCACCTCCGCCGAGGCACGCGCCGTCGCGGCCGCGGCGAAGGCGGCCGGACGCGTACTGACCGTCTTCCAGAACCGGCGCTGGGACGGCGATTTCCTCACGCTCCGCGAGGTCGTCGCAGGCGGCGGGCTCGGTGAGGTCCGCCAGTTCGACTCCGCCTTCACATGGTGGAACCCGCGGGTCGGTACCGGCTGGAAGGACCTCACGGGCCCCGACGCGGGTGGCGGCATCCTCTACGACCTCGGACCGCACCTGATCGACCAGGCCCTGCAACTGTTCGGCGAGATCACCGAGGTCCACGCCGAACTCGACCGCCGGCGCCCCGGCGGCTTCAGCGACGACGACTCCTTCCTCACCCTGCGGCACGTCTCCGGTGTGCGGACGCGGCTGTGGATGAGCGCCGTGGCGCCCGCGCCACGCCCCCGGTTCCGGGTCAGCGGCTCCCGGGCCGTCTTCCGTTCGGACGGCCTCGACCCGCAGGAAGCGCAGTCCATCGCCGGGCGGAAGCCCGGCGAAGCCGGGTTCGGGGTGCACGAGGACGGACGGACCGCCGTCGTGGAAGGCCCCGACGGTGCGGCGGCCGTGCCCTTGCGGGCCGGCGACTACCGCGCGTTCTACCGTCTGCTCGCCGCCGCTCTGCGGGAGGGCGGCCCGTTGCCCGTCGACCCGGCCGACAGCATCCGCGCGCTGGAGATCATCGAACAGGCGCTCGCAGGGGCCCGGTAGCGAACGGGCCACGCGCCGCACGCCTGCCGCACGCTCGCCGCACGCACGCCGCGCGTCGGCGGGCGTGCGGTGTGCGGTGTGCGGTGTGCGGTGTGCGGTGTGCGGTGTGCGGTGTGTTCAGCCCGCTGTGGGGAAAAGGCGTGCGGCCAGCTCGGCGACGGTCGGCGCCTCGAAGAAGACCCTCACGTCCTCGATCGGCGTGCCCAGCGCGGTGTGGATGCCCGCGGCGTAGCCGACGGCGAGCAGGGAGTTCCCGCCGAGATGGAAGAAGTTGTCGTCGATGGTCAGGCCGTCGGCGCCCAGGATCTCGGCGGCCAGCGCGCACAGCGTGCGCTCCTCGGGCGTGCGCGGCTCCCGGCCGGCGCGGGCCGGGGCGGGGCTCCCGGGCGCCGGGAGGGCGCGCCGGTCCAGCTTGCCGTTGGGGGTGAGCGGCAGCGCGTCCAGGGTGACGAACGCCGCGGGCACCATGTAGTCGGGCAGCCGGGCCGTCAGCGCGTCCCGCAGGAGAGCGGTGTCGGGCCCGTCGCGCCGGGCGGTCAGGGGGCCGGGGGTCACGTACGCGACCAGACGGGGGTCGCCCGGCCGGTCCTCGCGCAGGACGACGACCGCCTGGCCGACCTCCGGACGCGCGGTCAGCGCCGCCTCGATCTCGGCGGGCTCGATACGGAAGCCGCGCACCTTCACCTGGTGGTCGGCGCGCCCGTGGAAGAGGAGATACCCGTCCCCGTGCCAGGCCGCGAGGTCGCCGGTGCGGTACATCCGGGTGCCCGGCGCTCCGAAGGGGTCCGGGACGAAGCTCTCCGCCGTCAGCCCCGGCCTGCCGAGGTAGCCGTGGGCGAGCTGGGCGCCCGCGAGGTACAGCTCGCCGATGCCGCCCGGGGCGGCCGGGCACAGCGCCCCGTCGAGGACGTAGGCGCCGGTGTTCCACACCGGTCTGCCGATCGGGACCGTGACGGAGGCGGCGCCGCTGCCCGGGAGGCAGTGCCAGGCGGTGACGTCGACGGTCGCCTCGGTGGGGCCGTAGAGGTTGTGGAGGTCGGCGCCGAGGACGCGAAGGCAGGGCTCCACGAGGTCGGCCGGGAGGGCCTCGCCGCTGCAGAACACCCGGCGCAGGGTGTCGCAGCCGGACGCGCCCGGCGACTGGAGGAAGTACCGCAGCATGGACGGTACGAAGTGGACGGTGGTCACCCGCTCGGCGCGAATGAGCCGGGCGAGGTGGCCGGGGTCCTTGTGTCCGCCGGGCCGGACGATGACCAGTGTGGCGCCGGTGATCAGGGGCCAGAAGAACTCCCAGACCGACACGTCGAAGCCGGCGGGGGTCTTCTGCAGGACGCGGTCGTCGGCCTCCAGCCGGTAGGTGTCCTGCATCCACAGCAGGCGGTTGACGACGGCGCGGTGCGGGACCACGACGCCCTTGGGGTGGCCGGTGGATCCTGACGTGTAGATGACGTAGGCGGGATCGCCGGGAGCGGGCGGCGCTCCGCGTCCCGGCGCGGCGGGCGAGGACGTGGGGAGGGCCGCCAACGACGCGGTGGTGTGCGGATCGTCCAGAACGACGACTCCGTCGCCGTCGGGCACGTCCAGGGCCTCGGCGGCCGGGGTCGTGGTGAGCACCGCGCGGGGTGCGCAGTCGCGCAGCAGGTGGCGGACCCGGTCGCGGGGGTGGTCGGTGTCGACCGGTACGTACGCCGCTCCGCTCTTGACCACCGCGAGCAGCGCGACGACCAGGTCCGCGGAGCGCGGCACCGCGACCGCGACCCGGTCACCGGGGCGGACGCCGCGCGCCAGCAGGAGGTGTGCGAGGCGGTTGGCGTCGGCGTCGAGCCGGTCGTAGCGGGTCCCGCTCCCCTCGAAGACCAGGGCGGTGCGGTCGGGGGTGGCCGCGGCCTGTGCCTCGAACAGCTCGGGGAGTGTGACCGGGGGGAGCCGGCGGGGGGAGCCGTGCCACGGAACGCGGGCGGTGGCCGGTACGGCGGATGACGGTGACAACTCTCGGCGCTCCCAACGGGGCAGGACACCGCGTGCGCGCCGGCGGGGAGTTTCCCCGCGCGTACGGCAGGACGGTGTGTCGCAGATGTGGTGGGAGGGCGGAGCCGCGATGTGCCGAAGCTGCCACAGGGGTGGGGGGCTGTCAACGGTGCGTCGTACCGGAAGGAACTAGATCGATGGCACCCATATCTGTCAAGTCACAGGTTCTGGTGAATGGTGTGCGCAGCGGCCTTCGGTCAATCTGTCTAGCGGAGTGGCGAGAGCTTTGCGTAGTAATCCTCGAACAATGAAAAGCCGTGATGAATAACCGCATGTGACCAACCATCGGATGATGTGAGGAGACCGCAGTGGTCGGTTCGGGGGCATGGACGTCCGTGTGCGAGGCGTTCACCGCGCGGCGCGCGGCACATCCCGACGCCGTGGCCGTCACCGGTGCCTACGGTGATCTGTCCTTTGAGCGGCTGGGCGCGATGGCGGACTCCGTCGCGGCCTCGGTGCGCGCGCTCGGCACCCCCGCCGAGCGCGCGGAGCTGCCCGTGGGCTATCTGGGGGCGCGCCGCCCGCACTTCCTGGCCACGGTGCTGGGGGTGCTCGGCAGCGGTGCGGCGTATGTGCCCCTGGACCCGTCGTGGCCGCCGGCCCGTATCGCGGACGTCGCCGAAGTGGCGGGCCTGCGCCATGTGTTCGTCGACGCGGAGCACACCGGCCTCGCCCGCGACGCCGGGTTGTCCGTGGTGCTCCCGGCGGAGGAGGCGGCGGTGGAGCGCCGGGCGCCAGTGTCCCGGTGGGCCGGGACGGGCGCCGACCTCGCCTATGTGGTGTTCACCTCGGGCTCGACCGGGGCGCCGAAGGGTGTACTGACCGAGCACGCGGCGCTGGCCAACACCTGTGCCCGGCTGGCCGACCGCTGGGAGCTCACCCCGGCGGACCGGGTGCTGCAGTTCACCCCGCTCGGCGTGGACATCACACTGGAGGAGGCGTTCAGCGCGTGGACGGCGGGGGCCGCGCTCGTCCTGATGGATCCCGCGACCGCCGGCGACTTCGTGCGTTTCACCGCGTTCCTGGCGGAATGCCAGGTCAGCGCCCTCGATCTGCCGACCTCCTTCTGGACCGCGTGGCTGTCGGCGGTCGAGGCGGGGGACGTGCCGCCGCCTCCGGGATGCGTACGGGTGGTCGCGGTCGGCAGTGAGGAGGTCGCCGCCGACGACATCGCCCGGTGGGGGGCCGTCGCGGGGCCGGGGTGCCGCACGTTCAACATGTACGGATCGACGGAGCAGGCCATCACCTCCGTCGTGGAAGGGCCCCTCGCCCCCGGTGACCCGGTGGGCAGCGGTGTGATCGGCCGGCCGCTGTCCGGCGTCCGCGCCTATGTGCTCGACGCGCGGCTGCGTCCGCAGCCGCCGGGCGTGCCGGGAGAGTTGTACGTCGGCGGACTGGCCGCGGCCCGCGGCTACGCGGGACAGCCGGCGCGCACGGCGGAACGCTTTCCGCCCGACCCGTTCGCGGACCGCCCGGGCGCCCGGATGTACGCGACCGGGGACCGCGCGGTGGCCCTCACCGACGGCGGTTTCCGCTTCGCCGGGCGCATCGACACCCGCCTGAAGATCAGGGGTTTCACGGTGCAGCCGCGGGAGGTCGAGGGCGTGCTGGCCGAGGTGGCCGGAGTCGAGAAGGTCGCGGTGACCACGGAGCCGGGGCCGGACGGCAGGGAGCTGCTGGTCGCCGAGGTGGTCGGCACGGCGGCCGCCGGGGCGGCGGAGCGGCTCGTCGGGGCACTCAGCGGGCGGGCGGCGGAGCGGCTGCCGGGCTATGCCTGCCCGCAGCGGTACGTGGTGCACTCCCACGGCGGTGGCGCGCCGCGCACGCTCGGCGCGTCGGCCCGCCCGCCGGGGAGCGCGGTCACCGCCGGGGCCGCCGAGGATCTGCCGGCCACCCGGGCCGCCGAGGGTGCCGGGGCCGCCGACGATCCTCCGGGCGCCGGGCAGGCGCGTCGCGCGGCGGTGGCGGCGGTCACCGCCGCCTGGCGGGAGCTGCTGGGCGACCAGGAGATCACGGCCGGGGACAGTTTCCTCGACCTCGGCGGCAACTCCCTGCTCGCCCTTCAGCTGCTGACCCGGTTGCGCGGACGGTACGGCGTGGCCGTCGATGTCGCCCGGTTCTTCGAGGACCCCACGGTGGCCGCTCTGGCGGCGGCCCTCGTCGCGGCGGGCGCGGTGACGGAGGAGAGCGGGCGCGACGGCGCGAGCGGCCCTCCCCGGCTGCCGCGCACGGCGCGGGACGAGGGGCCGTGCTGGTCCGGACAGGAGCGGATGTGGTTCCTCCAGCGCCTGCTGCCCGAGTCCGCCGCCTACCACATCCCGCTCGCCTTCGAGGTCACGGGCGGGGTCAGCGTGCCCGCGCTGCGCACCGCGCTGCGGGCGGTGGCGGCACGGCACGAGCCGCTGCGTACGGCCGTCCGGCTCGACGGCGCCCGGCTGAGCCAGGTCGTGGTCGCACCGGACGTCCCCGTGGAGACGGCCTCCGTCCCGCACACCGTCCGGGAGGAACTGGAGTCGGCGGACGGTGTGCTGGCCGCGTTCGTCTCGCGCCCGTTCGACCTCGGGGCGGGCCGGGTGCTGCGCGCTGCGGTGGTCGAGTGCGCCGAGGGGCGCGCCCTCCTCGCCTTCGCCGTCCACCACGTGGCGTTCGACGAGTGGTCGGCGGGGCTCTTCCTCGACGAACTGAGCGAGGCGTACACCTCGGCCCTGCACGGCACGCCGTTCGCGCCGCGTCCGCTCGGCGCGCGCTATCTGGACTTCTGCGGCTGGCAGGCGGACCCGGCGTCCCGGCGGCGCGTGACGGAGCGGCTCGGATTCTGGCGGGAGTATCTGGCGGGGCTGCCCGAACCGGCCCTGCCCGCCGACCTGCTTCCGCCGGAGCGGCCCACCCGCACGGGCGACGAGCGGCGCTTCACCGTGCCGCGCCGTCAGGCCGCCGCCCTCGCGGCCCTCGCCCGGCGAGAGGGGGCCACCCGCTACCACACCCTCCTCACGCTGTTCTCCGTGCTGCTGGCGCGCTACAGCGGAACGTACGACCTGGCGGTCGGCGTGCCCGCCGCCAACCGTGACACGGAGGAGCTGGAGGAGCTGATCGGGTTCTTCGTCAACACCCTTCCGGTGCGGGCGCGGCTGACGGACAACCCCACCTTCGCCGAGGCCGTGCGCCGCGTCAGCAGGAGCACACTGGCCGCGCAGGCCGCCGGACACGTCCCGGTGGACGAGATCGCCCGTGCCGTCGGCAGGCACGGGTCCGCGACCCGGAACCCGATGTTCCAGACGCTGTTCGTGATGGACGAGGAGCAGCGGGGCTCGCTGCGGCTGTCCGGCGCGGAGGTCCGGCCCGCGCATGTGCCCGTACGGTCCTCCGCGCTCGACCTCACGCTGGCCGTCGGTGACGGCGACGACGGAACGCTGAGCGGGCGACTGTGGTACTGCGCCGAGGTGTTCGGCCCGGAGACCGCGGAGCGCATGGTGGCGAGCTTCCTGACGCTGGTGGACCAGGTCGTCGCCGACCCGGATCTGCGGGTGCGGGACATGGACGCCGCGCGCCCGGCGGACCGGTCGCTGGCCACGGCCGGCGCCCCGGACCTCGGGCCGGAGGAGCGGGCGCCGCTGGCCGCCCGGTTCGATGCCGCCGCCCGGCGGTGGCCGGAGCGCACGGCACTCGTCGCGGACGGCCGGTGCGTGACATACGGCGCGCTGTCCGCGCTCGTCGAGGAGGTCCGCGCCCGGCTGCGCGACGCGGCGCCGATGGCGGCGTTCGTACCGCTGGTGCTCCCGGAGGGGCCCGCGTTGGTCGCGGCGATGCTCGCGGTGAACAGCCTGGGGCGGGCCTTCGTGCCCGTCGACCCGAGCTGGCCGCGGCGGCGCGTCGCGGACGTCGTCGCGCGTACGGGCAGCCCGATCGCCGTCGTGGCCGAGGGCGCGGGGACCCCGGCCCTGCCGCCCGGCGCCCGGACGCTGGCCGTCGGGGACCGGTCGCGGCCGGGCCCGCGTGAGCCGTACGGGACGGCGGCCACCCCGCTGTACGCGGCGGACGAGATCGGCGACGAGCGGCGCCCGATGTACGCGGTGTGCGCGACGGGGCCGGCCGACCCGCCCGACCTGGCCGTCGTCGCACACCGGGCGTTCGCCCGCCACACCGGGTGGGCCGTACGGTACTTCGGCACGGACGCGCCGACGGTCCTGCACGCGACACCGCCCGCCCGCGCACACGGTGTGTGGGAGCTGCTGTGGCCGCTCGCGCACGGTGGTACCGCGGTCCTGCCCGGCCCCGGTGCGCGCACCGATCCGAGGGCGCTGGCGACGGCGCTGGCCCGGGACGGCGCGAACACGCTCTTCCTCCTGCCGAGCACGCTGGCCGGACTGGTCGGCGAGGTGTCGGCCGAGCCCGGTCTCGCGGAGACCCTCGCGGGGCTGCGGACCGTGATCACCACCGGTGAGGCTCCCCGGGAGCAGGCGGCGCGCCGCTTCGCCGCACTGGCACCGGCCGCGCGTCTGTACCACCTGCACACGGACCCGGGAGGTGGACTGGCCGCGCTGGTCAGGACGTTGCCCGGCGGCCCGGAGGAGAGCCGCGGACTCGTCGTCGGCGACAGCTCGGCCGTCGTCGTCGACGACCGGCGCCGAGCGGTGCCCCACGGCGTTCTCGGCGAACTCTGCCTGACCGCCGACGACGACGGCGACGGGACCGGCGGTGTGACGAGCACCGCCCTCGTCCGGCGGCGTCTCGTGGAGAGCCGCCATCCGGAACTGCCGGCCGGCGCCCGTCTGGTGCGGACGGGTGAGCTGGCGCGGATGCGGCCGTCCGGCGGCATCGAGCTGTGCGGCACGGCCGACGACCAGGCCACGCTCCGAGGCGTCCGGGTACGGCTCGGCCCGATCGCCGCCCACCTCGCCGGCCATCCGGGCGTACGGTCCGCCACCGTGGCCGCGACACCGGCCGACGCCACCCGGCCGCAGCGGACGGCCGCGCTCCTGGCCGCCGCACCGCCCGCACTGGCCGCGGCCGCGCTGCGCGCGGTGACCGGGGCGGACGCCCTCCCCACCACCCCGCCGACCGGAAGGTGACCATGCTCCGCCGCTACAAGGACTTCGCCGTGGATCTCGACATCCGGCGGGACGCCTTCATCGACGCGCCGCGCGCGGAACAGCGGCGCTGGGTGATCCACCGCGCCGTCGACGAACTGGCCGAGCAGCTGCGCCATCTCGACGTCATCGCGCCCGACTTCATCGGCGGCACCACGCGTGGCGAGATCCACGCGAACTGGCACGAGAGCGCGGCCGACTACCACGACGACCAGCTCATCATCGAGGGCCAGCAGGTGATGCAGGACTGGGAGGAACGGCTCATGCACCGCATGGCGGAGCGTGTGACCGCCTCCCACGGCGACATCCTGGAGATCGGGTTCGGCCTCGGGCTGTCGGCGACCTTCATCGAGGAACAGGGGGTGCGTTCGCACACCATCGTGGAGTACAACGACGGTGTGCTCGACAAGGCCAGGAGGTGGGCGGCCGAGCGCCCCGGATCCGACATCGAGCTGCTGCGGGGGCACTGGCAGGCCGCGTTGCCGCACCTCGGCGACTTCGACGGCATCCTGTGGGACGCCTTCCCCACCAGCGAGGCCGAGTTCGACCAGTACGTGCTGCGGGACAGCACGGTGGCGGAGGCGTTCTTCTGCGAGGCCGCCGCCCATCTGCGCTCCGGCGGGGTCTTCACGTACTACACCAATGAGCGGGACTCGCTGAGCCGCCGTCATCAGCGCGGACTGCTGCGGTACTTCTCCTCGTTCGCGGTGGAGGTCGTGGACGGGCTCCGGCCCCCGCCGGACTGTCAGTACTGGTGGACGGACCGGATGACCGTCGTGACCGCGACCCGCTGAGCAGTGACACCGGCAGTGGCAGCAGCAGAAAGGAACTGGAGTGTCCTTCCCCGGAATCGCCGGCCTCTCCCCTTCTCAGCTCGACGCGCTGGAGGACCTTCTCACGGCGGGCGGCACGGCGCCGCGGGAGACCACCGGCCCCGAGCCGACCATCCATCCCGAGCTCACCATCTATTACGTGCCTGAGCCCGGGTCGCCGCCCGACGAGGCGGAACTGCGCGCCCACACCGCGCGGATACTTCCGGACGAGACCGTGTGTCTGCGCTTCGTACCGGTCGCGGAGCCGTCGTCGCTGTCGTCGCTGTCGCCGTCGTCGCCGTCGTCGCCGTCGGAGGATGCGGTCCCGGCGGACACCGGCGAGCGGCCCGACGACGCCGCCGCGCCCGACCGGGCCGCGGCCGCACCCTCGGGCGATCTTCAGCGCTGGCTGGCCGCGATCTGGGCCGACGTGCTCGGCACACCCGTGCCGCCGGTGGACGCGGACTTCTTCACGCTGGGCGGGAGTTCGCTGCGCGCCGTGCGGGTCCTCGCCCGGGTCCAGGCCGTCCTGGACATCGAGCTGCCGGTGGCGACCCTGTTCGGCCACCGCACCGTGGCCGCGCTCGCGGACGCCGTCGAGGCGCGCGCGGCGGAGGTGCCCCACTTCGCCGAGATCGTGGCCGTGGCCGCCGAGGTGTACGGGGAGGGGACGGATGCCGGGCAGCCATGACACGGGGCCCGCCTGGTCCCCTCTCGTCGCCGGTGCCGACGGGGATGTGGTGCTCGCGGTGGACTTCGCCGCGACGGGGCGGCGCGAGGCGACGTTCGCCGAACTCGCCGGCCTGCTGCCGGGCTCGTTCGACGTGCAGCAGGCGGTGCCCCCGCCCGACGCGCCCGCCACGGGACCGGAGGACGACAGGGCGCGGCGCTACCTGCAACGATGGGCCGGTCAGGTGGCGTACGGGCCCGCCGCCCGGCCGGTGCGCGCGGTGCTCGGCTACTGCGCGGGGGGCGTGTTCGCCTCGCGTCTGGCGGACATCGTGGAACGCCGGCAGGGCGAGCGCCCGGTGCTGCTGCTCCTCGACCCGGAAGTGCCCGGCGTGGCCGGCCTCGACCGGGACATCCGCAGGGCGGTGGGCGGGATGGACGGAGTGAGCGACGAGGAGCGGGACGGACTGCTGCGCGGAATCGGCCGGATCCGCGACGCGGCGGGCGACGATTTCGACAAGGCGGCGGAAGCGTTCGTCGCCCTGTACCGCGAGGCGTACGCGACCGCCCTCGCGCGGATGGGAGTCGGCGGTGACTTCGCCGAACAGCTCACCAGGCTGTTCCGCTCCTACACCGGATATCTTTCGGCGGCGCGGCACCTCGGGCCGGGACCCGGCTGGGCATCGGCGGTCTCACTGCTCTCCGCGGGCGTGACCGGCGGGAGCACCGGGCGGGAATTCCGCTTCCCGGTAAGTCAGGAAGATCTTCTGCGCGACCCCGGAGTGGTCCGGACCATTTACGAACTGATATCACCACCGGAAATGACCGATGGCCACCAACCATAACCCGGCAGGAAAGTCAAGAGGTCGCAAAATGGCGAGGGCGGGTCACGTGCCCTATATTTGACATCCATCGAGGGTTGACCGAACTCGATTTACCGATGAGCAACAGGGGGAATGTGCGTTGCACAAGCCGGCGAGTAAATCCGAAAATAGGGTATGCGTAAATGCCCTGAACGTGTCACCCAGGGAACTCCAGGTCGTCAAGTACGTCGCCCGGGGATTTACCTACAGTCAGATCGCCACCAGGCTGGGGATCAGCGTACATACCGTCAATACGTACATCCGGAGAGTGCGCCAGAAATGCGAAGTGGAAACGCACGCGGATATCGTCCGCCTCGGGATTTCCTTAACGAATGACATGGGCGGCTCCGCCGCCGCGTGAGGTGCGGCCGGGCGAATAAACGGGGAAGGGTGGCGCGCGTATGCCTGAGAGTGGTGAATCCAGGAGTTTCACAGGGCTTGCCGGGGCGGTCCGCCGGTTCGCGGAGTCGGCACCCGACGCGATAGCGGTGACCTATCCGGCGGAGGGCGCCACGCTCACGTACCGCGAGCTGGACCGGCGGGCCGCGCTGCTCGCCGCCCACCTCGCGGCGCGGGGCGTGCGGCCCGGGGACCACGTCGTCCTCTGTCTGCCACCGGGCCCGCACCTGGTGGTGGCCTTCCTGGCGGTCGTACGCGCCGGGGCCGCCTACGTGCCGCTGGATCCCGGCCACCCGGCCGAGCGGCGGCGGCTGATCGCACGCGACTGCGCGGCGCGGGCCGTCGTCACCCTGTCCCGGTTCGCCGACGCCCACGCGGGCACGGGCCCGGCCGTGATCGCCGTCGACACCGCGGCCGAGCACATCGCGCGCGGCGACGGCGCGTTCGCCCCGGTGCCCGTGAGACCCGGGGCGACCGCGTACGTGTGCTACACGTCCGGGACGACCGGCACGCCCAAGGGCGTCGTGGTCCCGCACCGCGCCGTGCTCGACCTGGTGGCCTCCACGGACTACGTCCGCATCGCGGCGGACGACAACGTCGCGCAGGCGGCGAACCCCGCCTTCGACGCCATCACCTTCGAGATCTGGGCCACGCTGTGCGCCGGCGCCACGGTCGTCGGGCTGGAGAAGGACGTCGTCATGGACCCGGTCGCCTTCGAGGCCGCGGTGCGCGACCACGGGGTGACCGTGCTCTTCCTGACCACCGCGCTCTTCCAGCAGATCGCGAACGAACGGCCGTCGGCCTTCGCCCCGCTGCGCACCCTTCTCTTCGGCGGCGAGGTGTGCGATCCCCGTACGGTACGGCGGGTGCTGGCCGCCTCTCCCCCGGCCCGGCTGCTGAACGTCTACGGGCCGACGGAGGCCACCACCTTCGCCACCTGGCACGAGATCGGCGAGCACGACGACACCACCCGGCCCATCCCCATCGGCGGGGCCATCGGTGCCACCGTCACCCGCGTCCTGGACGACCACGGCTCGCCGGTGGGGCCCGGCGGCACCGGGGAGCTGTACCTCGGCGGCCCCTGCCTCGCCCTGGGCTATCTGGGCCAGGACGCCCTGACCGCGGAACGCTTCGTGCCCGACCCGGCCACCACCACCGAGGGCACGGCCGACGCCGACGGGCCTGCGGGCAGCGGCGAAAACGCAGCGGGCGACGGCGGTGGCGGTGTCGGCAGGCTCTATCGCACGGGAGACCGGGTCACGGTGCGCGCGGACGGCGCCCTCGTCTTCCAGGACCGCGTCGACCACCAGGTGAAACTGCGCGGCTTCCGCATCGAGCCGGGCGAGATCGAGGCGGTGCTCGCCCGGCATCCGAGCGTCGCCCGGGCCACCGTGGTCCCGCGCCGGACGCCCGCCGGTGACAAGAGCCTCGCCGCGTACGTCGTGCCCTCCGCGCCGGGAACCTCGGACGCCGACGCGCTGACGGCCGAGTGGCACGAGATCTACGAGACGCTCTACAGCGAACCGGACGCGGCCGACTTCGGCGAGAACTTCGTCGGCTGGAACAGCAGTTACGACAGCGCGCCCATCCCCCGCCACGAGATGCGCGAGTGGCGCGACGCCACCGTGGCGCGCATCCGCGAACTGGACACCCGACGCGTCCTGGAGATAGGGGTCGGCACCGGCCTCCTCCTGGCGCGTCTGGCGCCCGGCGCCGACGAGTACTGGGCCACCGATTTCTCCGGGACCGTACTCGACACGCTCCGGCTCCGGCTGTGCGAACGGCCCGTACTGCGGGACAAGGTGACCCTGCGCCGCCAGGCGGCCCATGTCACCGAGGGGCTGCCACGTGGCCACTTCACAACGGTCGTGCTCAACTCGGTCGTCCAGTACTTCCCGGACGCGGGCTACCTGCGCGCCGTGATCGAGGGCGTGCTGCCGCTGCTGGCCCCCGGGGGTTCCGTGTTCCTCGGCGACCTGCGCAACGCCGCGCTGCAGCATCCCCTGCAGACCGGAGTGACCCTGGCCCGTGGCGGCACGGCGCGGGACGCGGAAGCCGTGCGCCGTGAGATCCACGAACGGGTCACCGTGGAGACCGAGTTGCTGCTCGACCCGGGTTTCTTCGCCATCCTGGCGCGCGACCTGACCGGTATCCGGTCCACGGACGTCCGCGTCAAGCGCGGCCATTGCCACAACGAACTGACGCGCTACCGCTTCGACGCGGTGCTGGGCACCGCCGAGCCCGCCGCCGATCTGCGGGAGGCGCCCCGGGCCGCCTGGGGTACGGACATCGCCGACGCGGAGGAACTGGCCCGCCACCTGAAGGAACACCGGCCGGCCCGGCTCCGTGTCACCGGCGTGCCCGACGCGCGCACCGCGGGGGAACGGGCGGCCATGGCCACGCTCGACGCGGGCGCGGGAGCCGCCGAGGCCCGGGCGGCCCTGGCATCACCCCCCGGCGTCGGTGCCGGAGGTGCCGCGGACCCGGAGGAGCTGTGCGCGCTGGCCGAGCGCATGGGGTACCGCGCCCTGGCGACCTGGTCGGGTGCGCCGGGTACCGAGGGCGCGGAGACCGGATCGCTGGACATGGTGCTGCTCGACCCCCGGCGTCTGCCGCCGGGCCCGCTGACGTCCGTGTTCCTCACCCCGGAGGACGACCCCCGCACGCCGGGCGACTGCGCCAACACCCCGGCCGCCTTCGACCGTACGGTCGACCCGGCTCTCGTGCTCCGCGGGTACCTGCGGGAACACCTCCCCGACTACATGGTCCCCGCCACCATCACGACGCTGGGCGCCCTGCCGCTCACCGCCAACGGCAAGGTGGACCGCCACGCGCTGCCCGAGCCCGTTCGCCGCGAGTCCGCGCCCGGACTGCCACCCGCGACCCCCCTCGAAGAGACCCTGTGCGACCTCTTCGCCGACACCCTCGGCACGCCCGGGCGCGACCTTCACGCCGACTCCGACTTCTTCCTGTCCGGCGGCCACTCCCTCGCCGGCGCGCGGCTCCTCTCCCGGCTGCGGAGCACCCTCGGGCTCGACCCCGGCGGGCGCGCGCTGTACGAGGCACCCACACCGGCCGCGCTCGCCACGCTCCTCGGCGGGAAGTCCGTCCGGGCTCCCCGCCCCGACGGCGCCTGGCCGCGCGCGGCGTCACCGCCCGGGCCGGAGACCGGCACCCGGCCGGACGGTGACGTCTGCCGGTTGCTGCCGCTGCGGCTGACGGGCCCCCTGGACGCGGAGGCCCTGCGGACCGCGCTGCGGGATGTGGCACGGCGCCACGAGATGCTCCGCGCCACCTTCACCGCCGACGGGCCGGACGGTGGCGGTGAGCGTGCGACCGGCGCCGCCGACGCGGTCCGCGTCGATCTGCCCGTCGTCCGTGCACCGTCCGGGACCCGCGTCTCCGATGTGCTGCGCGCGGCGGGCCGGTCACTGCCCGATCCGTACGGCACCACCTCTCCGTGGCGGGCCGAGCTGCACGCGATGGGTCCCGACGACCATCTGCTGCTGGTCCGGCTGCACCCGTGGCTGGCCGACGCCTGGTCGCCGGCGCCGCTCGGCGCCGACCTGCTGGAGGCGTACCGCTCCCGGGTGAACGAACACGCGCCGCGCTGGGAGCCGTTGCCCCCGCTCGGGCCGGAGACCGGGAGGCGTCTCCCGGCGGCGGACGCGGTACGGCCCACTCCCCTGCCCGCCGCCGGAGGCCGGCCGGACGGCGACGCGCCGGGGCACGGCGTCCACCACGCCCGTATCCGGGCCGAGCTGCACGGCAGGCTCGCCGCGTACGCCGCCGAGCACGGCACCACCCTGTCCACGCTGCTGCACGCGGCGATCGCCGCGCTCCTCACCCGGCACGGCGCCGACGGCCCGATCGTCACCACAGTCCCCGTCGCGCGCCCCGGCGGCCCGGCCACGCGCCGCGCGGTGGCACCGCTGACCACGGCGCGCGCCCTGCGGATCGATGCCTCGGACGACCCGTCGTTCGGCGTGCTCGTCCGGCGGACCCACGAGGCGGTGGTACGGGCGTGCCTGCGGCCGGACGCGGAGCCGGCCCTGCCGGGGGGTGTCGCCCTCGCCCTGTGGCGGCCGGCCGTCCCGCCCGCCGAGGCCGCGGGGGTGGAGGCGGCGGCCGAGCCGCCGCCCGCTCCGTGCGACGGGGCCGACCTGAGCCTGGTGCTGACGGTGGAGCAGAGCCACACCGGCGCACGCGAGGGCATCGGCGTCACGGCCTTCTTCCGGGGCGCGGCGGTGGCCGGGGAGACCGCGGCCGGCCTGGTCGACGCGTGGATCACCCTTCTCGACTCGGCCATGGACGACCCCGAACGGCCCGTCGGCCGCCTCGATCTGATCCCCCCGGCGGCTCTGGAACAGGCGCAGAGGCAGTGGAACGGCGAGGAGCGGCCCCTGGATCCGGGCACGGCGGGGCGCCTGCTGGAGGCGGCGATCCGCGAGGCCCCCGGCACCCCGGCGCTGGTGCGCGCCGGCGTCGCGGGACCGGCCGGGACGGTGGCCACCTACGCGGAACTGGCGTGCCAGGCCGGAGAAACCGTGGCCACCGGCGCCGGGCCGGCCGGGCGGGAGACCGGTCCCGGTGAACCGCCGTCCGTGTTCGCCTCCCCGGTCGACCGGGTGGCCGCCCTGGTGGCCGCCGGCCGGGCCGAGGAAGGGCTGGCCTTCCGCGCCGAGGCGGGGGCGGTCGCGGGCGACTGCCGGATCGGCGCGCGGCGGGTGGCCGCGGCGGCGGCGTACCGCCGGGGGACCCTGCCGGGCGCGCGGGCCGCCTGGCTGGCCGAGGGCACGTACGGCGGCACCGCGGGGGCGGTGGACCTCCTCGCGGCGCTCGCCGCGGGCAACACCGTGTTCGTCCCCCGCCCGCGCGCGCTCGGGGACCCGCCGGGGCTCGCCGCCTGGCTGACGGAGACCGGGGCGCAGGACGTGATGGCCGGGCAGGACACCGCGCTCCGGCTCTGCGAGGGGATCGCCGCGCGCGGCCCGTGCCCCGAGGCGCTGCGCTCCCTCACCGTGACCGGTGACGCGTACGACCCCGATCCCGCTCTGGTCCGCGCCGCCCGGGCCCTCGGGCTGCGCCTCGTCCACCGGGGCGGGCCGGAGGAGGCGCGCCTGGTACGGGTCCATGGCACCGACGGGGAGGTGCGGGTCGCGCCGGACCACCACGTGTATGTGCTGGACGCCGCGCTGCGGCCGGTGGCGCCGGGCGGCACCGGCGCGCTCTGTGTCGCGGGCGCGGGCGTGGCCTCCGGCTATCCGGAGCTGCCGGGTGAGACCGCGGAGCGGTTCCTCCCCGACCCCTACCGGCGGCCCGGCGCCCGGATGTGGCGCGCGGCCCGCGCCGCGCGACGGTGCCCGGACGGCCGGGTGGAGGTACTCGCCGAGCCCTGGCCCGAGGACCCGTACGAGGACGAGTACGCCACCTTCCGGGTGGTGGAGAACGGGGCGGGGCGGCACGCGGTGTGGCCCAGCGGCCCGCCCGTGCCGGCCGGCTGGCGCGAGGTGCACGCCGAGGATCTGCGCGAGCTGTGCCGCGAATACGTCATCGAGCACGCCACGGACGGCGCCTGACACCCGCCCCTGACGTCCGCCGGCTTCCGCTGTCGCTGAGAACTTCCGCTGTCGCTGAGAAATCGAGGCATTCCATGAGTTCTGCCGAGGCGGTCTTCCTGCCCTGCGCGTCGCCGGCCGAGTACGGGGCGGCGGTGACGCGGTTCGCGGACTCCGTCACGTCACCCGTGCCGGTGTGGACCGGGACGCGGGACGACCTGCTGGAGGGCGTGGCGCTCGCCGAGGACGTCTACGTGGCGCGGCGCGCGGTCCGGCCGTGCGCCACCGGTGTCGTCCTCGGCGACGCCCTCCCCGAGCCCGTCCTGCGCGCTGCCCGCCCTCTCGCCCGGAGCTGGGTGACCGACGTGGCCGACCTCCCCGGGTCCGGCTCGGTGCTGGTCGTCGGCGCGTACCCGCAGCTGACCGCCGGGGCGCTGCGGCCCCTGGTCGACGCCACGCACCGCTCGTCGCGGAACCTCTTCCTGCTCACAGGACGTGACGCGCACAGCGTGAGCTGGATGATCGCCAAGCAGTACGCCGCACCGGACGCCCGGGGTCCGGTCGGGATGTTCTCCGCGCTGGACGCGGCGTCGCCCGTGCCCGGCGTGGAGTGGTTCGGCGCCGACGACATACGCCACCGCGACATCCAGGGGCTCGCCCTCGACCGGGTCTGGCGCCGTCTGTTCTTCCACGGCAACGGCACGGAGGACCAGTTGCACCTGGGCGAGTTCACGGTGTGCGGCCTCAGCCCGGCCGGGGAGCGGGCGCCGGGTCGGCAGGGACCGAAGTGCGCCTTCGGTCTCGGATGCGTCAAGCCGGAGGACAAGCTGGTGCCGGCGCGCGCGGTGCGGGCGGCCGAACTCGTCCTCGCCAACTGCTTCAGCGGCCCGCTCGCCGGCCACGGGGCGTACGACCCGAAGTACCTCGGCCTGCTGGCGGCCGTGGACGGCACGGCCCAGACCGTCGTGGCCACCCTCTTCGCGTGCGACGCGCAGCGCCCGGAGCTCCTCGCCTGGCTGGGAGCGCCGGGCAGGGGCAGCGCCGCACGGTCCC
This sequence comes from Streptomyces sp. NPDC088124, assembly GCF_040685895.1. Lineage (NCBI taxonomy): Bacteria > Bacillati > Actinomycetota > Actinomycetes > Kitasatosporales > Streptomycetaceae > Streptomyces > Streptomyces sp. NPDC088124. The sequence continues at coordinate 185,552 of NZ_JBFBJB010000011.1, forward strand.
TCAACGACCGGCTCGCCGACATCAACCCGTACCCCGCCTTCGTCCAGGTGGGGCTCCAGGCGCCCGCCGCCGACGAGCCGGAGGCGCCCGGCGGGGACGGCGGCGAGGGCCGCGCCGCCGCGCAGTCGTACCTGCGTGAAGTGGGGGGACGGCTGTCGGGTCTGCTCGACAGCGGGCTGACGCCACGGGACCACCCGCTGCGTCCCCGTCTGCGCCCCCTCGCGGAGACCGTGCTGCGCGACACGGTGCGTACGGTGACGGGCTCCGCCCCGGAGCGGGAGGCGGCCCTCGCGGCGGTCGCGAAGGAGGTGACATCACTCGACCTGGCGCTGGCGCAGCGGTTCGCCAAGCACCGCGACGACCCGGTGTTCGACTTCTCGACGTACTTCGGGGAGCGCAGCGTCGCGGCGGAGCGGACCGTCCTCGACGCGGCGTGCGCGTGCGGCGGCCCGTTGGACGGCTATCTGCACCGGGGGGTGGTGCCCCAGGTGACGGACACGGTGCGCGGGGTCTGCGCGCGGTGCGGCGACGTGTACAACGCGCTGGCCGGGGCACCGCTGCTGCGCGTCGGGGCACCGCTCGGCGGCGCGCCCGGGACGAGCGTGACGGTGCGGGTCGAGGCCGTCGGGCGGCGCGCGGGGACGGTGAACCTGGGCATCGTGCCGTCGCCGACCATTCGCGTACGGGTGCGGCCGACGCTGCGGCGCGTGGAGGTGTTCGCGGGGCAGCCCGCGCGGGCGGAGTTCACGGTCGAGATCGAACGGGACGCCGTACCGCAGTTGTACTGTCTGCTGCCCTTCGCGGTGCACGACCTGGGAATCGCCGTGAGCCGCGTCTACTTCACCGTCGCGCCGGATGAGCTGGAGTGATACGCGGGTCCCGCCCCGCTCCGGAAGGCATTTCGCCCCCACCCGAATTCCCCGGCGGTGTCAAGTCCCGTTTTTCCGTGACTCAACAGCCCGTCGGCGTCCTTGAAATCCTGCGAAGGCACGAGAGACCTCCGAGCAGAGAGGCAGGCTTTCCCTTGTTGACCGAGGAACAGGTGGAGCGGTACGAGGAGGACGGTTACCTTCTGCTGCCCCGGTACGTGGACCGCGCGGAACTCGACGTGCTGCGGGGAGAACTCCCGGTGGTCTTCGCCGAGGACTCGCCCCGGCGGGTGCTGGAGGAGGGCAGCGGCGTCGTGCGCGGGGTGCACGGTGTCCATGAGACCAACTCCGTGTTCCGTACGCTGGTACGGCTTCCCCGGCTGGTCGAGCCCGCACGTCAGTTGCTGGGCAGTGATGTCCATGTGTTCCAGTTCAAAATCAACGCGAAGCTCGCTCTCGTGGGTGAGGTGTGGGAATGGCATCAGGATTACCGGTTCTGGCGTGACGAGGACGGAATGCCGACCGACCGGGCGCTCAGCGCGGCGATATTGATGGACGACGTGGACGAGTTCAACGGCCCTTTGATGTTCGTCCCCGGGTCGCACCGGGACGGGCTGTGCGCCGTCGACACGCGCGACGCGGACTGGACGGGGACCCTGACGTCGAAACTGAAGTACTCGCTGCGCGTGGAGGCGCTGGCGTCCGCAGCCAAGCAGCGGGGCATCGTGGCGCCCAAGGCCCCGGCGGGCTCCGTGCTGCTGTTCCACAGCAGCATCCTGCACGGCTCCGGGCCCAACATGTCACCCGACAACAGGACGATGGTGCTGATCAGTTACAACAGTGTGGAGAACCGGCTGCGCGACGTGCCCGACCCGCGACCCGGGTTCCTCGCGAGCCGCATCCCCGACCCGGTCCTGACCGTTGACGACGACGCGCTCGTCGCCGGATTCCCGCGCGTCTAGCGGCTGGAGAGGACGCCCGCCATGAGTGTGGACAGTCGCGAGGAACGGATCGCCGCCCTGCTCGCCCAGCGGGGTCTCACCCGGCCCGGCGAGGACGGCGCGGCGCCGCGTCGTGACCGGAGCCGTGGCCCGCTCTCCCGGGGGCAGCGGCGGATGTGGCTGGCGCAGACGATGCGCCCGGACAGCGCCGCGTACAACGTCGCGTCGGCCTGGCGGATCGAGGGCGACCTGGACGAGCCCGCGCTCGTACGCGCCCTGGAGCGGCTGTGCCTGCGGCACGCGGCGCTGCGGACCGTCTTCCGCACGGCGGGGGAAGAGGTCGAGCAGATCGTGCTCGACGCCCCGCCCGAGGTGGAGACCGTGGGACGCCCATCACGCCCGCCGCGCGGGACTCCTCGACCTCGTGGAGGCAGAGG